>JBKQTS010000022.1:0-28851 GCA_052143075.1 Syntrophobacteraceae bacterium
GGTTTTCCCCCCGGAGGGAAGAAAAAGCATGGCCGCGCTACGCAGGGCGGTTCTTGAGGAACTTTTTCGGCAGGTCATCGGAGAGCTCTCAAAAATTCGAGATGGAACTTATCTAACAAAGTAGTACTAATAGCATGCGGCGATGAAGGCCCCTCTTCAATGGGGCCAGTATGGATAGAGTCCCTGCCTTATCTTCTCAACGCCTTCCAGCATCTCCTTGTGCTTCTTCTCATCCGCTATAATGGTCTTCAACAGAAATTCCTGAATGCGCAGGCTTTTGTCTTTTAACTGGGCCAGCATTGATTCGGTCTTCTGTATCATCTCACCTTTTATGTGGGTATGCTCCCTGATCAGCCCGATCACCTCACCGACTTCATCAAGGCTAAGCGTAATCTGCTGTTTTTGAAGACTGCTGACGATCAATTCCTGAAGCCTCTCGTGCACCACGGCATCGTTCTCGATGATATCCATCATCAGACAGATAAGAGGGTTAGCGCATTTTGCCTTTACCTTGTCGATCGACTCGGCAGATCGTTTCTCAAGCAACTTCCAGTCTTTCATCGTGGAAGCTATTTGCTCACGTTGCTCTTTCATTAACACATCATCACCTCACCTCACTCCGTGACCGGCTGCGAACACCGAGTGATTGCGATTCCAAAAAGCACCCCTTTCGGGACGAAAACCGCGTATCTCTACTTTTCCTTGCACGGGACGCAAAATCCCTGCTTGTCGATACACTCCTCACAATTGGCCCGATGGCACGTCCGGCATTCGTGGACGGCCGTTTCCCTGGCAAAATTCTCTCCACAGGCTGCACAAGCGAATTCTTCTTCTCTAGGGACATTTCTCGGCATTTCACAACCCCTTTCTCGATTCTGAAACTCTTTCTACCCTAGAAGGTATAAGCTTCCGGTCCCTTGTCAATAGTGATCGGGAAACGATGTTAGCTGCATCGACAGGACTTTTTCGTTTCCTTCCACCCTCCATCTTCGGACTTCGTTCACTACCCCGACCTGCAAATACCTGCACCGTCACTATGGTCAAAACCAGCGAACTGACAGCTTTTTCTGCTCAGCCATTGGTTTTTTTCACTTTCACTCTTCACTCTTCACTCTTCGACCTATCAATGATAAATTGAGGAGTCTGGACGCAAGTAGCTGCGCATTCTTGAAACTGACACTGTTAATGGAAGAATTCATCAGGACACCGGCACGCTACTACCCTCTTTTTCTTGCCATAGAGGGGCGGACCTGCCTTGTCGTGGGCGCAGGGGCCGTAGGTGAGCGCAAGGTCAGGACACTGCTCAAATTTGGAGCCACAATACGGCTTGTCGCCCGTGAACTCTCGGCATGGCTTGAGGAGAAGCGCTCTGAAAAATTGGTGATCTGGGCCGGCAAGCGATACGAGAGGTCGCATCTGCAAGGAGTCAGCCTCGCATTTGCCGCCACGGACGACCCGGATTTGAACCGAGCCATTGCTGCCGACGCCGGCGAGCTTGGCGTCTGGTGCAACATGGCCACTGACCCGGAGCTGGGGTCTTTTATCGTCCCTTCGGTTTTCGAGCAGGGGACCTTAAGCATCGCCATATCCACCTCAGGCCTGAGCCCTGCGGCTGCAAAGCTGCTCAGGCAAAAGCTGCAACTGGAAATCGGCTCCGAATGGGATTTTTTTGTCCGGTTGCTCGGAGAGTTGCGGCAGTGTTTTAAATCCAGGGGAGTAGCGGAAAAACAGGCCCGGGAGATATTCACCAGGCTTGCGGGGCTGCCCATCCCTGACTGTCTCAAGCAGGGCCGCCGGGAGGAGGCTTTTGCAAAAACGCTTGAGGCCTGCCGCCCGGTTATGCCCGAAACCGAAATAAAAGCTGTCTGGGAAAATCTATGGAATCTCTTTTCCTGGTAATCGCAACGCTTTGCTACCTGAGCGGGACGGCAGGATACCTGGTCTATCTTTTCAGGGACCGGGAACAACTGCACCGTATCTCGTGGACAATAATGCTGGTTGGCGCATTATTCCATGGGATTGCGCTTGTAATGCGTACGGCGAACACCGGAAACATTCCGGTCAGCACGCTTCGGGATGCGCTTTGCATGTTTGCCTGGGTGTTTGTGGTCACCTACCTTATCGTTCAAATCCGGTTGCGGCTTCGCATCCTGGGTTCATTCGTATCTCCGCTTGCCGTAGTTTTCATGCTCTTGTCTTCGCTTCTGCCGTCACAGATAATGCCTAAGAGCGAGTTTCTCAAAAGCGGCTGGGTCATTGTGCACGTGGCAAGCCTTTTTCTGGCGAATGCGCTGTTTGCTCTGGCCTTCAGCGTTGGCGTGATGTACCTGCTGCAGGAAAGACATATCAAGAAGAAGAATTTCGGTTTCCTCTACGAGCGGCTGCCCTCGCTGGAACGGCTCGACTCCATTGCCCATTACTGCCTCATGTCGGGGTTCCCTCTCATGACGGCGGGCCTGATAACCGGGTTTGCTTATGCGGCCATTGTCCGGCATTCGCCCTGGAACTGGGACCCCATAGAGATACTGTCTCTGGTCACCTGGATCATATACGCCATCCTCGTCCATGAGCGGCTCGCGGTCGGATGGCGGGGTCGAAGAGCGGCGTGGCTTTCGATCCTTGGTTTTTCGGCAGTTGTTCTGACCTTTGTCGGAGCGAGCCTACTTTTGGGTGGCCCTCATTCTGTTGTTTCAGGTGGAATGTAATGTCTCACATCGTCCTATTAGGCATGAATCACAAGACGGCGCCCGTCGAAATACGGGAGCAGCTTGCGGTGGCATGCCGAAAAGAGGTAAATCCCCTGCATATGCTCCCGCATCTGGAGCAAGTCGATGAGATGGTTTTCCTCTCCACCTGTAATCGAGTGGAATTGCTGTTTACCTGCAACTCTCTTGCCCAGGGCATACGAGAGATAAAGGCCGTGCTGAGGGCTCACGTAGGGTTGTCGGACTCAGTTCCACTCGATTCGTACCTCTACGTCCATAAGGACCTCGAGGCTGTCAGGCACCTGTTCATGGTCGCATCCAGCCTCGATTCGATGATCGTCGGTGAACCACAGGTACTCGGCCAGTTAAAGGACGCCTACCGTAATGCTGTCGAGTTCAGAACGGTTAGGGTAGTCCTCAATCGGCTTTTACATAAATCTTTTTCCGTCGCCAAGCGCGTGCGGACTGAGACCTGCATCGGCTCCTGCGCCGTATCGGTGAGCTATGCGGCCGTCGAGCTTGCCCGCAAGATTTTCGGCGACCTCAGGGACAAGAGTGTGCTGCTCATCGGCGCCGGAGAAATGGCCGAACTGGCCGCTGAACACTTTCTCAGGCAGGGCGTGCGCCGGATGACGGTGGCCAACCGCACGCTCGAACGGGCGATGGAGCTGGCGGCCAGATTCAAGGCTGAGACGGTTGGATTCGACCGCTTTCTGGAGGAGCTGAAGGTAGCGGATATAGTGGTCTCCTCCACAGGGGCACAGGAACCTGTCATCTGCTACCGGGATGTCAGGTCCAGGATGCGGGAGCGGCGCAACAAGCCTCTTTTCTTTATCGATATCGCCGTACCCAGAGACGTGGACCCGAAAGTAAACGAGATTGATAACGTCTATGTTTATGATATAGACGACCTGCAGGGAGTAATCGACCACAACAGGGAAGAACGGCAAAACCAGGCTCAGATGGCCGAACACATCATCAATGAGGAAACCATCAAGTTCAACAACTGGATGAACAGCCTGAGCGCGGTGCCCACGATAGTATCCGTGCGGGAAAAGGCCGAGGAGATCAGGCGAAATGAGCTCAGGAAGACTTTTTCACAGCTTCCGGACTTAAGCGACAGGCAAAAAGAAGCCATTGAAATTCTTACTGCATCGATCATCAAGAAATTGTTACACGACCCTATCGTATTTTTAAAAAAGAAGGCGCAAAGAAACGCACAGGCCATTTACATGGATTTCACCCAGCAGCTTTTCAATCTGGTCGAAGGAGCAAGTGAAGAAGATGCAGCGCATGTTGAAGGCGAGGATGCACAAGATCAAACGTTTCTTAAAACCGCCAAGAAATGAGGGTCAGTATGGCCGACATCATCGAATTCGCTAAGAAAGCCGACAACTTGAGATTGGAGCGCAACGACGCTGTCCGCCGGCGCAAGATCGAGGCCCTGCGCAAGATCTTTCAGTGTACCCGGTGCGTGGTGAAGTGCTCGAAGTGTGGGACCCAGATAGACAGCCAAGCCGAAGAATACCCCAAGTTTGCCACTCCATACAGTTTCTGCAAATCCTGTCGGCTGGAGTATGAAGAATACCGCGCCAGGGCCGGTGGAAACCGGGCTGATTCTGACTGCTACTGGCATAACTCCACGTGGATGAAGGTGTGGGAGAGCTGGCTCCAGCTTCAACAGGCGCTCGACCAGTACAGGCAGTCGAAGGAATTCCTTCAACTAATCGACGAAGTCGAACACCTGCTTAGAAAGTAAACTAAAATAAGATGGGAGAGACTGAATGTACGGTTTTGGAATAGGCAAGGTTCTGCTGGTTTTGTTCGTAATCATATTGCTCTTCGGGGGGCGAAAGCTCCCTGAACTTGGCGCCGGAATCGGCAAGGCTATAAAGAACTTCAAGAAAGAACAGTAGGAGCGGGCCATGCCCGCGATGGTCAATGGAAGGTACCCGGCTTTCAGGCAAGATCCTGCCTTTATCTCCCCCTGTTCATCGTGCGCAAGTCCTCGGGAGCACAGCGGGGTTTCGGCACTACCCGGGCATTACAGGCAAAATTCATTCCCCATCGGGCAAGCAGTTAGAAGGGTATATCGTCGTCCGGGCCCCCTGTATTGGCAGGCAGCTCTTCCATTGCGGAGCGCCCGGCAGGACCTGCGTTTCTCGTCTGGTTCTGGCCGCCAGAGGGTCCCTGCCCCTGTCCTTGGCCCTGGCCCTGGCTTTGGCTTTGGCTTTGGCCCTGCCCTTCCCCGCTTCCAAGCAACTGGATTTCCCGGGCTATAATTTCGGTAAAATAGCGTTTCTGACCTTGAGGGTCGTCCCACTGGTTGGTCCGAATACTGCCTTCAATGTAGACCTGCCGGCCCTTTGCCAGATAATTTCCACAGAATTCAGCCGTTTTGCCGAAGGTAACGATTCGGTGCCATTCCGTTCGCTCCTCCCGGTTGCCTTCTGTTCCCGCAGAGACATAATCATTTGTTGCGAGGTTGAATTTGGCGACTGCGACCCCGTTGGGACTGTATCGGATATCCGGGTCAGCCCCCAATCTGCCGACTAATATGACCTTATTAACCGTCCCTTTAGCCATTTGCTACCTTCCCCTTCTAGTGAAATATGCCGTCAAAACTCCCTGGATTCCTAACACCGTATATCATGAATCAAAAAGGAGGAAAATCATACGGGATTTTTTTCAGGCCTCTGCTCGCCCCGGTCTTGATCGCGGCACCTCGAGTATATGCTTTGCGTTGTTTTAGGGCAGAAAATCCGCCCGATCCCGAGTCCATCGGGAAACCGCATCGAGAGTGGGAGGGCGGGCTGCGGAAATTGCTTCATCGAAAAAGAACCCGGACGAAAACCTGCATCCCCTTCCGATTGACTACCGTCTGGAAACAGTTTAAATTAATAGGTTGAAAATAACCCAAAAAAATTTGTTTCCAATTCTTTAATGCACGTCGCCCAAAACTGGTGAGAAATGAGATTATTGCGCTCAGTTTTCTTTTACATCATTTTATTTTTTTCCACCATGATTCTGGGGATAGCATGCGTGATAGGCTCTTTTGTGAGCCGGGGCTGGCCGACTTTGATGGCCAGGACCTGGGGCAACATAAACCTTTGGGCTTCCGGAGTAAAGGTTGACGTCAGGGGTCTTGAAAATATAAATAAACTTGGCCCTTACATATTCGTCAGCAATCACCAGGGATGGTTCGATATTTTTACCGCGCTTGGGAAATTGCCTCTCCCTTTTAGCTGGCTTGCAAAAGAGGAGCTTTTCAAAATTCCGGTCCTTGGGCATGCGATGTACAGGGCGGGCTATATCCCAATCGACCGGAAGGATCGCAGGAAAGCGCTGTCCGGCATGAACAGGGCCGCCGAAGTCATTCAGCGGGGAACCTCCGTATTCGTTTTCCCTGAAGGCACCAGAAGCACTGACGGGGTAATCAGAGATTTCAAAAAAGGCGTATTCGTCCTGGCCCTCAAAGCGCAGCAGCCCATCGTCCCCGTCAGCATCAGCGGTTCGTATCGCATTCTTCCCAAAGGCAGTCGGACGATTCATCCTGGGGAAATCAGGTTTTCAATAGGCAACCCGATCCAGACCGCAGGCATCGACAGCATAGGCCGGGACCTTCTGATTGAACAGGTTCGGGAGGCGATCCGCGCCAATTTGACTTTTGAGGAGGCCGGGCGCGACTCCAAGGTCGAGCCGGAAATCGAGAAGGCCGAGTTACATGACGGGGGTAGCGTCTGCCGCGATGGCTGAAAAATTGACTGGTCCAGCTTTGAAGGTTATCCCACTGGGTGGTCTTGGCGAAATAGGCCTCAACATGATGGTGCTCGAATATGAGGATACCATTGTGGTTGTCGACTCCGGCCTGATGTTTCCCGAAGAAGAGATGCTGGGTATTGATATAGTCATTCCCGATTTCAGCTATATTATCAAAAAAAGAGACAAGGTGGCCGGCCTTGTCATAACGCACGGCCATGAAGACCACATAGGCGCCGTTCCATTCCTTGTCCGCGAACTGTCCATCCCTATATACGGAACAGCTCTCACCCTTGCCCTGATCAAAGAAAAACTCCGGGAGCACAACTTGCTCGACAGAGCGGAGCTTGTTGAGATCGTTCCCCGCCAGGTCATCGAGATAGGGCCGTTCGGTTTCGAATTCATCCGGGTGTGCCACAGCATCCCCGATGGTGTGGGACTTGCCATCCGCACCCCTGTCGGGATCCTCATCCACTCGGGCGACTTCAAGATCGACAACACGCCCGTGGATGGCAAAAGGTTTGACATCGCACGGCTTGGCTCTTATGGCGAAGAGGGCGTTCTGGCCCTTTTTTCAGATTCGACCAACGCGGAGCGCGCGGGTTACACGGTATCCGAAAAGGAAGTGGGTACAACACTTCGCGAAGTATTCCAGGAAAAACAGGGAAGGGTGATAGTCGCCGTATTTGCCAGCAATCTGCACCGGATACAGCAACTTATCAATATTGCGCGCGAGTTCGGGCGAAAAGTCCTCCTCAACGGCAAATCGATGATTCAAAACGTTCGGATCGCGCGCGAATTGGGCTATCTCGATTTTACGAGAGACGATGAGATATCGATTCAGGACCTTCAGTACATGCCCGACTCACAGGTGCTGATGTTGACCACCGGGACGCAAGGCGAACCGATGAGCGCCCTTAGCCGGATGGCATTCAACGATCATAAGAAACTCAAAATAAAGGAAGGGGATACGATAATCCTCTCCTCTAAGTTCATTCCCGGAAACGAGCGCACCATTCAGAACATTATAAACCACCTGTGCAGGAACGGGGCCGATGTAATACACGAGCAGGTCAAAGACATCCATGTCTCGGGGCACGCCTATCAGGAGGAACTCAAGATACTTATAAATATGGTCCAGCCCCGCTATTTCATCCCGATTCACGGCGAATACCGCCATCTTATGAAGCACCGGCAACTGGCGATGTCCCTCGGTATTGCTCCCGCCAACTGCCTTTTGATAGAAAACGGCACCGTTATATGTTTCGGCCGGGACACGGTGCATACAAAAGACAAAATTGAGGCCGGCAGGGTTTTTGTGGACGGCAAAGGAGTTGGTGACGTAGGAGGCCTCGTCCTTCGGGACCGCAGACACCTGTCTGAAGACGGGCTTGTAATAGCATCGCTGGTGGTGAACAAGGAGACTCACGAAATTCTGAGCGGCCCGGACATATTCAGCAGAGGCTTCATTCACGAAGAAACAAAACCGGAAATTCTCTATGAAGGCAAGTGCATAATATTCGAAGCCATCGACAGGCAACTGGAGGAGGACCACCAACTGGACTGCGTGCTTCTCCAGGAGGAAATACGCCGAGAACTGAAGCGCTTCTTCAACCGGACTCTGGACAGGAGGCCGGTTATTTATCCTATCGTGGTGGAGATTTGACAGTGAACGGGAGAGAGGGTCGAAAGTGAAACGCTTTTCCTGCTTATTGCCCGTCGCGAAGCGATGCGGCCTCACAAAGCGCCCTCACAAGGCGCCCTCACAAGGGATCGGGCGCGAACTTGCAGCGTCAAAGGCGCTTCCACTATGTCCAGCGCGAACCCGAAACGCAGTGAGGGTTCCGGCCGCGAACTATACGAACCGGACATTGGTCCGTAATTTAACCGCGAATCCGAACGCAGTGAGGGTGCGGCCTCACAAAGCGCCCTCACAAGGAATCGGGCGCGAACTGGGCACTCATAAAAGATCGTGCCCGGACTTGAAGCATCAAACTAGCGGCTGCAATCTGCGGCCCGGACCTGAACGAAGTGAGGGTCCAGCATTTGGGCACGGGCCGAGAGTATCAAGCGCGGACCCGAAACGAAGTGAGGGTCCAGCATTTGGGCACGGGCCGAGAGTATCAAGCGCGGACCCGAAACGAAGTGAGGGTTCCGGCCGCGAACTATACGAACCGGACATTGGTCCGTAATTTAACCGCGAATCCGAACGCAGTGAGGGTGCGACCTCACAAAGCGCCCTCACAAGGAATCGGGCGCGAACTTGAAGCATTTGGGCACGGGCCGAGAGTATCAAGCGCGGACCCGAAACGAAGTGAGGGTTCCGGCCGCGAACTTGAAACATCGTAGGCGCTTTCGAATTGGCCACCGCGAATCCGAACGCAGTGAGGGTTCACCAGAAGGAGTTATTTTTCTGTTCATTGTTCACTGCTCACTCTTCACTGCCTTATAGAGGCTCCTAATGGATCGAAAAAAGCACGAAATATGGGCTCTATGCCTTTTGACGATCTCGCTTCTGGTCCTCTTCAGTATTTTGTCCTACCACGAAAAAGACCCGACTATTTTCTCTTCTTCGAAAGCTTTGACCAGGAACCTGGTAGGCGCATTCGGGGCCAACATCGCCTGGCCGCTGATCACCTTTTTTGGACTGGGCGCCTACGGGCTGGTAATTGCAGG
Organism: Syntrophobacteraceae bacterium; assembly: GCA_052143075.1. Lineage (GTDB taxonomy): Bacteria > Desulfobacterota > Syntrophobacteria > Syntrophobacterales > Syntrophobacteraceae > SbD1. The sequence continues at coordinate 9,141 of JBKQTS010000022.1, forward strand.
TTTTTGGGCAAGCTGGCGTCTTTTCAGGGAACCCGTAATCGAGCGGATTTGGTTCCGGCTTTTGGGTATCGCTCTTCTCATCGTGAGTTCAATGACACTCGGAGCTATGCATTGGGAAGTGGTCCCTTTCCTGGGAAAGGAATTCAAAATTGGCGCCGGGGGGGAAATCGGCAGAATCTTCGCTGAATTTCTTGACGACCGGCTTTCGGCGCTGGGTTCGCATACGCTTCTAATAGGGATGTTTCTCATTTCTCTTCTGCTTTCCACCCCTCTCACACTAAAAGCAATGCTACAGGGGCTTTCAGTACTCTGGGGCAAGACATCCGGATGGCTTCTGATAAATAGGCAAGCTGCAGATGACGAGCAACCGAGACCCGAATCGCTCGATGCCCCCCCGAATCGAGTGAAAAAGAAGGAAAGACTCACCTCGCCGCCAGTCCAAACAGAGCTGTTCCCAAAGAAGAAGGCCCACAGCGAATCCATTCCGCCGGCGCCCCCTCCCCTGCCCTCGGGGCAATATGCGCTTCCTGAGCTTACCCTGCTCGACACCTATGAAACTGACGCAGCCAAACCCGATTGGAAGCGACTGGAACAAAACGGCTCCGTTCTCGAAGAAAAGCTGGCCGATTTCGGCGTCCAGGGGAAAGTGGTGGGTATCAATCCCGGGCCGGTAATTACGATGTACGAATATGCTCCGGCGCCGGGAATCAAGATAAGCCGGATCGCCAACCTTGCCGATGACCTTTCGATGGCCCTCAAAGCCATCAGCGTGCGCGTGGTTGCCCCCATTCCGGGCAAGGCTGCCGTGGGAATCGAAATACCCAATCTCAAAAGAGAACTGGTGTCTCTTAAGGCAGTACTCGAAGCGGAGATATTCTCTCTCGCCATCGCCCCGCTCACGATCGCCCTGGGAAAAGACATAACCGGCCAGCCGTTTGTGACCAATCTGGGCCGGATGCCTCACCTGCTCATCGCGGGGTCCACAGGGACAGGTAAAAGCGTTTGCATCAATACGGTTTTGAGCAGTCTGCTTTTCAGAAATACACCCGAAGAGCTGAGGCTCCTTCTGATCGATCCCAAAAGAATCGAGCTCAACAGCTTCGAAGGCATACCCCATTTGATCCACCCCGTGGTAACCGACGCAAAAATGGCCACAAGGGCACTGCGGTGGGCAGTCGAAGAAATGGAGCTTCGCTACAAGCTGCTGGCCGACAAGAATGTTCGCAACATCGAAGCCTATAACCGGGTGCTCGCTCGCGAAAAACCGCAAAAGGGAAAAGAGGTGGAAAAGGAATTGGAAACAAGTCCGCTTTCCGATCTCGGCCTTCAGCACTACAGGCTCCCTTACGTGATCATAATAATTGACGAGCTTGCCGACTTGATGATGGTTGCCTCCCGTGAGGTTGAAGAATCTATCACACGCCTTGCGCAGATGGCGCGCGCAGCGGGCATCCACCTCGTCCTTGCCACCCAGAGGCCCTCGGTGGACGTTCTGACCGGGATAATCAAAGCCAACATCTCTACCCGGATTTCCTTCCAGGTCTCATCGAAAATCGATTCGAGGACCATTCTGGACGGCTCGGGCGCCGAGGCTTTGCTGGGGGCAGGCGATATGCTCTTCCTTCCGCCCGGCACGGCAAAGCTCCAGCGCATTCACGGAGCCTTCGTCTCCGATGCGGAGATCGTGAGGCTCACCGAGCACTGGAGGGCGCAGAAGCTATTCGATGACCCGCTCAAGGGCAGGGTCGACCTGCGTAGCGAAGGGGCGGCTGCGGAGGTCGCAGAAGAGGACCTGGACGAAAAATACGAAGATGCGGTCCAGATCGTTCTGGAAACCAGGCAGGCATCGATATCCATGCTCCAAAGAAGACTGCGGGTGGGTTACAATCGCGCGGCCCGTATGATAGAAGTCATGGAACAGCAGGGGATCGTCTCCCCTTCGGACGGAATAAAGCCAAGGGAAGTCCTGGGCAGGCGACTGTCCTAGCTTCCGGACGGTGGGACCGCATGGACACTGATCGGGGATCGATCAAAAGTCGAAGATCGAGAGTCTGCGAGTACCGTGGCTCGCAACTCATAAAATCAAGGAATCCTATGACAAATATTACTAATCATGCGGTTGTGAAAGCAGCCCTTTGTTATACTGTGTTCCTGCGCTTTGTCGTCTTGTTTCTCTTTTTGTGCTCTGCCGGACCTGTGTCAGCCGCCGGTCCACCCAAGATGCTCGGGGAAATCCTCGGCAAAACGGAAGCCAATTACCAGAACATCCATGCTTTCACCGCAATTTTCCACCAGAAGACCACGTCGGCGGCAGCGGGGACCCTCAGCGCCGCAGAGGCCGTGGGCAGGCTCTACTACGCAAAGCCGCGGCAGATGCGATGGGAATACGACAAGCCTGAGGAACAACTCTTCGTTGCCAACAACCAGTTCGCGTGGCTCTATGTGCGTGCTGAAAACCAGATCACCCTGTTCGATGCGGACAAGCTTTTCGCCTCTCCCCTGGCCCGCACTTTCTTTGAGGGAGCCCTTGGACTTAAAAACTATTTTGACGTAACCCTCGACCCGATCCAGTCAACCCAGAATCTGGCCGTTCTCAAGCTCGTTCCGAAGCAGGAAGACCCGAGTGTCAAACTCCTTTATCTTTGGATAGACCTCCGAAGCTACCGGATTTCCCGCCTACAAAGTCTGGATATTTTGGGAAACTCCAACGAGATCGCAATCGACGCCTTTACGCCCCACTCGAGCCTTGATCCCGGGCTGTTCCACCTGGAGGTCCCGCCTTCGGCGAAGGTTTTTGACGCTGAAGGCCGCGAGCTGAGCCCGGCCGAAATCGAACAGTTGAAGGCCAGGATTTCTTCCGGAAAATAAACGGCCGTGAACATCAAAACCGTTCTTGAAAATCTCATCGGCTTTTTTGCCAAAGAAGAGATCGATTTTGCGCTGATCGGGGCATTTGCACTACAGGCATATGGCTATGTGCGCGCCACTCAGGACATCGACTTCGCGGTGATGGGAAAAGGGCAGGAAAGGGTCGTTCGGTTCCTTGAATCACTAGGGTATGAAACCCTGTATCGCTCAAAAGGATTTTCAAATCATGTTCATCCGCTCGCAAGTCTTGGCCGGGTAGATTTTGTATATGTGGAAGGGGAGACCGCCGGCGAATTATTCTCCGGGAGCAAACCAATACAGATTTTCGAGGGCCTTTCAGTCCCCGTGGTCAGGCCCGAACACCTGATTGCCCTTAAAATCTTTGCAATGAAGAACGACCCCGAGAGGTCTTTCCGTGAAATGGCCGATATTCGGCAACTCCTGAGCCTCACCTCGAGGCCGGGCGGGCGGGCTGTGGATATCGACGAAGTGAAGGGCTATTTTGAAAAGTACGGTCAACTGGAGAAGTTCTATGAGCTTACAGGGAAAAAATAAAGAATTGCTGAATAAAAAACTTCTCGATCTCGAATCCGGCCTTGCTTTGACCCCGGAAGATTTTCGTGCGATGAAGCGCTCCAGGCGCGGGCATGCCATGGACCTTGCGGGCTATATAATGTGGCTGGAGGAGATCGGTGCTTTCAAAACAAGGAAAGCCGATGCGAAATTATACCCGGAACGGTTTGAGTTATAGCAAATGTACGTAGCTCATAACATACAGTTACCACAGCCTTGGGAGCGGCTGTCCCACTTCCAAAAATGATTTGAGGCTCGAGAGCACCTTCGGCCAGCCGTCGGTGATGCCATGAAGCATGTCGGAGTCTGGCTCAAGGCGGTCGTGTGTTACGGTCAGACGTACCACGCCACGAATCGGTTCAATCTCGAACGTAACCCGCGTCTGCTTTTCCTCGCGTTCAGCATCGTCCGGGAAGGCCCATGTTAAAACAAGCCGTCTGGGCGGTGAACTTTCAAGGACCCTTCCAACCAGCAGGGGCGCCCCTTGTATGCCGGAATCCCGATGTTCCCACGTGGAGCCGGGTTGCCAGTCCGATACGTTCACATGCTGCCAGTAGCTCGTGGTTATGTCAGGGTCGGTCAACGCTTTCCAAAGCTTTTCCGGCGTTGTCGAGATGTATGTCACATATACAAATTGAGGTGACTTATCCTCGCACCATGCATAACCGGCGAGGGCATCGTCCTCCACTTCAGGAAGGAAGCGTTAGCCATACGTCATTTTCTCTTCGCTATCCCTCTTTGGAGATCTTCCAGCGACAGGAGGTCTCCCAGATGAGAGCCATTTCTACTGAGCCTCCGGTCCAATTCCTCGATATGGCTCCGAGGGACAGGCACACCGGATTCATCTGTGGCGATGCTGTCCCACAGGTCTTCCAGGAGCAGAATCTTTTCAGGTGTACTCAAACGGGAAATTTCAGGAATATCATTTAAACGCATAATGCCCCCTTATCTACTCTATCCACTATGCCTTCGGCTCAGTTTGATCTCACGGATTCAGGTCTCGGTTTCTACAATTCATTTTAATAGGACGATATTATACCCAAAAAAGACCTTACATTGCAAAATGGCACCAGGAATCAGGTAAATCGATGAATTGCACAGAGTGTTTTGCCTCAGTATCGATGCCCTTTGTAGAACCTGCAAAGAATAGCCTGCCTCATGCGGATTTTACGGCCATATAATTCGATACACAATCTTTTCAAGGGTGGTAGAATTCCAGTCTGGCACCAAGGCATATGCCAAGATACCAAGACAAACTGATGGGGAAGGGCTAAACACGCTGCCAATTGTTGTTATAACAATGGGAGACCCGTGCGGAATCGGGCCGGAAATCATCGTTAAAGCGTTCGATTCGCCGGGGTTTGCGGGCGAGTGCGTTCCAGTGGTGATCGGAGACAGGCTTCCGCTCGAGCGCGCAATCAGGCTACTTGGTTCATCCGCAGTGATCCGGCCAATGACCGGCCACATACTGACTCCGTTTCGCTCCGGAGCCCTTATGACGGATTCGGGCACGATTCCTCTTTTGTCGCCGGCTGCTCAAGACGGAAGTTCGACGACAGGGCTGACTCCGGCGGATATAGAATTCGGCAAACCAACACCTGCTGCATGCGAGACGGCGGTCTCGTGCATCCGAACGGCGGTCGGGCTCGCCGCCGCCGGGTCGGTTGATGCAGTGTGCACCTGTCCCATAAACAAGGAACAGCTTCACAAGCAGGGTTTTGCATTTGCGGGGCATACCGAATTCCTACGGGAATTGACAGGCGCCGAAAATGTAGTCATGATGCTTGCCGGACCAATCCTCAAAGTGGCGCTCGCGACGATTCACGTGGCTCTGGCCGACGTCCCGCGCCTGCTAACAAAAGAGCTGCTCCGAAAAGTCATCCGAATTACGGCGGAATCGATGTCGCGCGATTTCGCCGTGAAATCACCCCGCATCGCCGTTGCGGGCCTGAATCCGCACGCGGGGGAAGCAGGAAAGTTCGGGCGAGGGGAAATTGAGGTTATCAGGCCGGTAATCGAGGAGTTCGAAGCCGCCCCCATGCAGACGTGCGGAAGCTGGAGCGGCCATTGCGCAAGCATCACCGGTCCGTGGCCTGCGGATACCGTTTTCCATCGCGCCATGTCAAATGAGTTCGACGCGGTTGTGGCGATGTACCACGACCAGGGGCTAATACCGGTCAAGCTCGTTCATTTCAACGAAGCTGTCAACGTCAGCCTCGGGCTCCCAATCGTCCGCACATCGGTCGATCATGGGACCGCTTACGACATTGCAGGTATGGGAACAGCCGACCCCGGCAGCTTGATCCAAGCCGTGAGCCTCGCGGCGTCCATAAGCATCCACCGCAGCGACTGGTATTAACCCACATTGGCATCGATATGGCCCAAGAATCGATCTACATACGGGGAGCGCGCCAGAACAACCTCAAAAACATCGACCTGCGAATCCCTCGAAACAGCTTCGTTGTAATCACCGGGGTAAGCGGCTCCGGTAAATCTTCGCTCGCCTTCGACACCCTTTTCTCCGAAGGGCAGAGGCGCTATCTTGAGGCCCTCTCCACCTACGCGCGTCAGATGGCCGGAAGGCTCAACGCTCCGCTTGTCGATGAAATCGAGGGACTGAGCCCTTCGATCGCAATCGAACAAAAAGGCCTGCCGCACAATCCCCGGTCCACTGTGGGCACCCTGACCGAGATTTACGATTACCTGCGGCTTCTCTTCGCCCGGCTGGGCACGATCTTTTGCCCGAACTGCGATTTGCCCGTCCGGGCCTGGACGGTCCTCGAGATCCTGGCCGACCTTTCGGAGAGCCTGCCCCCGAAGAGCAGAATACTGCTCCTTGCGCCCCTTGGCGAGGTCGCGGAAAATGACCTGCCCAACCTGCTCAGAAAACTGAGGCGCGATGGTTTCGGCAGGGTTCGCGCGGAAGGGTCGGTCTATGAGCTGGATCCGCTTCCTTCTCTCCCCCGCAGGCCCTCCCGTTCGATGGAAATTGTGATTGACCGGCTCGTGCTGGATGAAGAAAAGCGGAGGCGGCTCATCGATTCGCTGGAACTTGCCCTGAGGGTTGGGAAAGGAACCGCCGCGATCGCCACTCCCGAAGGCTGGGAAAAATTCTATTCCGAATCGGCCCGGTGCGCCTCCTGCGGGTATACGGGACCCGAACTTACGCCCGGTCTGTTTTCATTCCAGCATCCCTTCGGCATGTGTCCTTTGTGCCGGGGACTGGGATATGCCGGAGCGGAAGAAGAACAGACGCCCCCCGCTCGCCGCCCTTGGGCAGATGTCGTTTCAAAGCCTGCCCTGGACCCGATCCGGGGTTTGGAGTCCGCAGCGGTCGAAGACAGGGGGGGCGGGAGCGCTGGCGACCCGGGCCTGGCTGATCCCGGCCTGCGCCGGCTCGGCGCCGCAGAGGCCCCAGAGCTTCCCGGATTGGGCTCCGAGCAACCCCCCTGCCCGGCCTGCAATGGAACAAGGCTGAGCGAAGCCGCTCGCTCGGTCCGGCTTGGAGGTCTCTCGATAGATCGTGTCTCCGCGATGAACCCGGCCGCGGCAGCGCAGTGGCTCGAAGGACTGGATTTCGATGAATCCCGGCGCAAGATCTTGAAGCGGCCCCAAAAAGAAATTCTTAACCGGTTAAACAACCTGATCGAACTGGGACTGCCATATCTGACCCTGGACCGGTCCTCCAACACACTTTCAGGCGGCGAGGCCCAGCGCGTTCGACTGGCCCACCAGCTCAGCTCGAGCCTTTCCGGCGTGCTCTATGTTCTCGATGAGCCCAGCGTCGGCCTGCATCCTCGCGACCACCGAAGGCTTCTCGACATCCTGCTGAGGCTCCGGGACGCCGGTAACAGCCTGGTAGTGGTCGAACACGACAGGGAGACGATCCTGCGTGCCGACCACCTCATCGATATGGGACCGGGGGCCGGAACGCAGGGAGGTGAGGTCGTTTTCTCCGGGTCCCCGGAAGGGATCGCAAACTGCTCCACCTCGCTTACCGGACTCTATATCTCCGGCAAAAAGCAGATTCATACTCCCAAACGCCGAAAAAAAAGCGGGGATTTTTTTCGGCTCACCGGCGCCTGCGGACATAACCTCAAGTCCATTTCCGCCGATTTCCCCTACGGATGCATGACGTGCGTCACCGGTGTGTCAGGCTCGGGCAAGAGCACCCTCGTTCTGGATACGCTCTACCGCGCGCTGGCCCAAAGGATCTATAACATCGAGACTCATCCCGCCCCATTCTCGAGCCTGGACAACGCCGAACGCCTGAGAAAAGTGATCCTGGTCGATCAGTCGCCGATCGGCAGGACCCCACGCTCCATACCCGCGACCTACACGGGTGTCTTTGGCCTCATCAGGCAATTGTTTTCACGGGTGCCCGAAGCACGCGCTCGGGGGTATTCCCCTGCCCGCTTTTCGTTCAACGCGAAAGGAGGCCGGTGCGACCACTGCCGCGGCGAAGGCCTTCAACGGATCGAGATGTATTTTCTGCCCGATATCTACGTTACCTGTCCAGTCTGCCAGGGGAGCAGGTACAACCGGGAGACACTGGACATTACCTACCGGGGCCACTCGATAGCTTCAATCCTGGAGATGACGGTTTACGAGGCCGCTGCCTTTTTCGGCAATTTCCGGGCGATCCGCTATAAGCTCGATTCACTCATCGACGTCGGAATGGGATACATAAGGTTGGGTCAGTCGGCCACCACTCTTTCGGGAGGCGAGGCCCAGAGGATCAAACTTGCGGCTGAATTGAGCCGTCGGGGCCAGGGGAAAGCACTCTACATTCTCGATGAACCCACGACCGGCCTGCATTTTGAAGATATCAGCAAGCTCCTGCACGTCCTGCGAAAACTGGTGGACCAGCAGAACACGATTATCATAATCGAGCATCATCCTGACGTGATCAAATCGGCAGATTACGTTATAGACCTCGGCCCCGAAGGTGGAGAAGGCGGTGGGCGCATCGTTGCCGCCGGCACCCCCGAAGAGGTCGCCCGCTCAAAGCATTCCCATACGGCGCCCTATCTGCGCGAGGCGCTGAATAGTGGATAGTAAAAATTTCTCCGGCCACTCTTCATTGCGCACATCTTTTCTTCTCTGCTCACTGCTTACCGTTCACTGCACTTTTGTTAATCCCGTCTAAATCCGTCTTTTAAAGGCATTGCTCAAACTGAGAATCGTAATTAGAAGAATCATACAGAGGACGGAAGTAGCGAAGACGGGAGTTTGAGTTATCAATGGATAATTACGGATGTTTTTGTGAAGTTAAAAACCAGGAGAGGTTTTCATATGGAAGGCCAACAGCAGATAAGGGACACCCTGTTTGAAGTATTGGGAGAGCAAGGGTGCGGGATCACGTGCGAAGATAATGTCGACATCCTCTACGATGAGGAAGGCTGGAAACTCATGCTCTGCGGGTTCATGGAGCCATGGAAGCTGGGAATGACGGTCGATGAAGCCAGGGCCGCTCTAAGGGAGCTTGGCTCTATGCATTTCGGCCTTTCCTGAGAACGGCGGCCAGGCGCCGCGGCGGGGGTTGCCAAGCCCGGGACGCCACTCAAACCTTCGGGTCGGTGTCAGGGGTGTTTGGCGGCGGTGTCGTACGCCTTGCGGAGCGTAGAGATCCTCGGATCGGCATCCGGCGGCGTGCCCCTGTAACCACAACTGAAATCTTTCAAAAAGGAGCTGACAAATGACCACACCGCAACACTGTCCAGGATTCGAGGGATTCAAGAACCTTCAGTCTTTCTCGTGTTTTTGCCCGGAATGCGGCACAGAAAAAGAAATCTTCTCGGATGAATTCGACAAGAAACATCTTTGCAAAAAATGCGGCAAGGAGATCGATTTTACCAGGTGCTCAATAGATGCGTCAGGTTCTACCTCCACTCCTCGTTAGTCTCCATCCGGACTTGACGCGGGGACGCGGAAACAAACCGATCTCCCCTTCTCCGCGTCGGCCATTCGAACGCGTGTAAAATTGAAGACCCCCCGGATGCGCGTCATGGTCGCATCCGGGGGGTCTGGGTAGGTACTTCCAATTTCAACCTCCCCGCTAGCTAATGTTAATGCCACGTCTGCTCCATCGAATGCTCGCCCAAAACCGTCCGTACCAAATCTTAGGCGCTTTCCCCAACAAACGGAATCCCCAGTCTAGGGGACCGCGCAGGAATTCGCACTGGAGCCTGACATACTAAAAGTTAAGCATCTTATCAAACAAATCAATCCGGCTGTCACTGAGTTATGAAGAAAGGCTTTCAGCAGACGATTGCATGCCTCACACAACTTCATGGAGACCCGCGCTAAAGGCGAGGCCCGGGCCGGAGGCGGTTAGCACCGCTCATGCAGCCCAGGGCAATGCGCTTTAGTACAAAGTCCGGCAATCTGTGCGACTTTGTCCTCAGGCTATGGAGGATACTATCTAAGATTTGATCGATCTCCCCGGAGCCAAACCTGAGCTGACGCAAATAATCGTCAAGGTAGGGGTGATCGAGGGCCTCGAGGGGCCCGTTGTCCAGGCGGTCGCAGGCGGCGTGGGCAATATAGAGGAGCGCGATATTCTCTTTCTGGTCCGATGGGACCTCGGCTGGAGAACAGAAAGCCGGATAGGCCTGGTATTCTATTGTTTGCCAGACCTGTTTCGGGATGTTCCACTGCTTGAGAAGCATGGCGCCCAACTTGCCATGGTCCAGCATCTCGATAAAAAGGGACCACTTGGGATTCTGTTTTCGAAGCAGCAGAAGCACGGTTTCTCCGATATCGTGCAGAAGTCCGATCGTGCTAAGGAGCGCCGCCCTGTTCTTGTCGTAAGACTGGCATAACTCGGATGCGATGTAGGATAGGAAAAGAGAGTGGCGGTAAACCTCCCTGAACTCGTCCGAATCCGGAATCGATTTCATGAGGCCTCGGGATATGGCGATCTGATAGACCTCATTGAATCCCAGGTATGTAATCGCGTAGGAGACGTCCGAGATTTCCGTCTGCAGGGCATACCTTGGGGAGTTTATCGTCTTCAGGATGTCAACCACGAGCGAGGGGTCCTGCTTTGCAAGGGCAGCCACCTCTTTTGCCGAAGCCCTCTGGCCGGCGAGCAGTTCGATCAGTTGCGTGATATGCAGAGGGAGCCTGGGAATGTTTTTTACAATATTTACAATTATTTCCGACTGCTCGTATTTTCCCGGAGGTTTGCGGGACTTCTTGAGATACTTTGTCAAAGCGGCTTCACGAAGCTGGGCAGCCTCTTTCTGTTTGCTAAGGACACACACCCGTGAAAGCGCGGTATCGTGAAGTCTTTTAAGAATCGCTGTCCGGGTTTCGACCCCAAGCGTCGCGAATGCAGCGGGATCCAAAGAGAATACGGCCGACGCCTCTTCCGCAATAACCGACGATATTCTGCCCTGCCCTTTTGAAAGACCGGTCTCTGAAATGAGGTCTCCTGCTTTGAACCTGAAGCCCTGAGCATCCGAATCGCCGGATTCAACTTTTAAGACGCCGCTTAGAACGCAATATATGGTTTTGTCAGGCGATCCCTTTTTGAACAGAAGCTCATTTCCGGCAAGGGTCCGAATCGTTCCGATGTTGAAAAGCCTGATTCGTTCCTTATCGTCGAGATCCGAGAAAAAACCCGGCGGGGTTCGACCTATAGTTTCGCCTTTTTGAAGCACTACCCTGCTCCTTCGCTTTAAGCGGGCAAACGGGAAATCCAACACCTCACCGGCTCACGCAGCCTGTGCTCACCGGGAGGCGGCGCCTGCTGTCTGAGCCTTCCTTTTTGAGGGTATCAATTGGTCATTCGGAAATGTTGACGGATTTCTTGAATGAATTTTCTTGGATAATGCATAAGAGCTTACAGCCCAATCTGTCACACTATCTGAATCAAAGCCGTACAAATGATCCGTTCCCAAGGTTACATACTGGCTCTGGATGATTTTATCCTCCATGGGAATGAGGATAGTCCTTTTCTGGAGCTGGTGGACATAATCAAGGTAGATTTGCGCCAAACAGATGAACAGGAGAGGAAGGCCATAGCGCAAAGATTTCCCGGTGAAGGCGGGGTAAAACTCCTTGCGGAAAAGACCGAGACCCGAGAGGAATTCGCAGACGCCCTTGAGATGGGATACAGCTATTTTCAGGGTTATTTCTTCTGTAAGCCGGTGATCCTTTGCCAGACGGGATATTTCCGGGCACAAAATACACTACCTTCGCATTCTGAAAGAAATTAGCGCAGATAACCCCAGCTTCGAGAGGATTAAGCAAATCATCGAGCAGAACCCTGCCTTTCCTTACAAGCTTCTCAAGTATGTCAACTCCGCCTTCTTCGGCTTGCGTAGCGAGGTCTCATCCATAATGCATGCTCTGCAGATTCTCGGTGAGGCGGAGATCAGAAGATGGGTATCCCTTGCGATCATCATGGAACTCGGAAATGACCAGCCCCAGGAACTCCTTAGGCTGTGTTTGCATAGAGCACGGTTTAGCGAGAATCTGGCTTCTAAATCCATATATAAACAGCAGAAACCCGAATTTTTCTTCATGGGTTTATTCTCTTGCATGGACGTTCTCTTGGGCAGACCTATGGAAGAGATTCTTGAAGACCTTCCTATTCAAACCTCCATCAAGGAAGCCTTGCTCGGTAAGCCCAATCTTTTCAGAATAGTACTTGATCTTACCATCTCGTACGAAAAGGCAAACTGGACGGACTTCTCCCCTTGGGCTTCACGGTTGGGGATAGAAGAATCAGAGATACCGCAGCTCTATTCCGATTCCATCGAGTGGGCTGATAGGATATTCTGACATCTGTTAAAGGAATAATCTGCTCCACGCTGTGTTTATCGGGAGGGACCGGAGCCTTTCCATTGCCTGCCTTGAGACGTCCATTCGCTTCTTGGGTTTCCATTCGGCTGCCGGCAGTTTGTGCCACCTCGTCATGTTTTTGCGGAGTCAATATTTTGACCAGATAAACAGTTGCAGGCTTTCGTTAAAAAGACTCCTTGCAGGCAATCGGGGCTCTGACAGGAACATGCCTCCCCGATCTGCCTTTAGACACACACATCTTAGAGTGCTGGAATTTCAAATTGACATTTCGAGGCGAGTGAATAGACTGCAGGTAGACAGAGAAGGGAGAGTAGCGAGAGTTTTCTTCCACTCTTCTGCTTCCACTGTTCTCTTTTCGCTTTAGGTATCTATTTTGCTATTTCCGGTATTGTTCAAACCTAAATAATTCAGAAAGGAAAAAGTAATGAAGAAGAATTCATCTATCAAATCAGCCGTGGTCCCCTGCATACTTGCAGTAGCGTTCATTTCTCTTTCATGCTTCCCTGCAACCACCGAGGCTCAGAACGACCGGGGCTCTCAATCTTCCAAACCGGCGGCAAAGACGACGGCCTATACTCCGCCGCCCGATCTTAAGATCTACTTCAGGACCGGACCCAGGGAAAAATCAGTCAATGTCACGGCAACCAATTCCAATTACCCCGGACTCCCTTATAATCTTAATTACCTTAAACAAACCGACGAGATGCTTGAAGACAACGGCTACGTTGAGGCCGACGACCCGGCCCGCGCCGCTGTCCAGGTACATGTCACCGCAACGTACACGCAGGTGGACAATAGCCAGGCAGTTGCCAACGACGTGGGCGGTAAAGCTGTCACCGGAGCTATCCTGGGCGCCCTGGGCGGCCTGATTACGGGCGGCGGAGGACAAGGGGCCGCCCAGGGAGCAGCCGGGGGAGCAACGTATGGAGCGGCAAGCGGGGCGGCCACACCGGCTGTGGTCAGGTACCTCACGCTCGAATTTGAAATCTCGAGCAAGAGGGGCGGTACGCAGACCGGACGGGTTACCAGAAACCTCGCCGAAACCGACATGGGACCGGAAGAGTTCATCGACGCAGTCATCGCCGACTACCTCGAGGCCTCTTTGCCAAAGAAAAGATAAGAAAAAGGATCCTCGAGACTACTTGAAGCTGTTTATTCATCGGATTCCTCATCCCCCTTCAGGTGACATGGGTTTTGCCGAAGGGGGATAGGGAGCTTTTGCAGCATTTCCACTTCCACCATATCCTGCCCTATCTTTCGATGCCTGCAGCAAGGCGGCGGCCTCGATCACTTGACTTTAGGCAAACCATTCATAAGAAATACAGTGGGAACATCGGGCAAGCCGGCCCGCATGCTTCGGGATATCATATGCGAGGGAGGACTAATGGAAGTGGAAGACGTAGAGGGTGCTTTGGCCCTGATGAACGGGGATGGAGACGCTGATGGACCGCACCGCCGCTGTGAAGTCAGTGCTCAAGGGAAGCGGAATGTCGAGCTTCTCGATGCCTATTCGCAAGCTGTAATAACGGTAGTTGAAGCCGTAGGACCCGCAGTTGTCGGCATCTCTGTAAAGAGGGGGCAGCCCGGGAGAAGACCGGAGCAGGCCGGATCGGGCTCCGGGGTGATCATAACCCCGGATGGCTACATCCTCACCAACGATCATGTCGTTCGGGGTACAAACAGCTTGACCGCAACGCTCCAGGATGGAACAAGTTTTGATGCTGCGTTGATCGGCACGGATCCCGCCACGGATCTTGCCCTTATCAGGGCAGGTGGATCGAGCCTGCCTTATGCTGCGATGGGAGACTCGTCGGCCTTGCGCGTCGGCCAGCTCGTGATCGCCATAGGTAACCCGTTCGGGTTCCAGTCAACCGTTTCGACGGGTGTCGTGAGCGCGCTCGGCCGCGCCCTCAGGAGCAGCGATGGGAGGCTTATCGAGAACATCATCCAGCATACCGCCCCTCTCAATCCCGGAAATTCCGGGGGACCGCTCGTTGATTCCAGGGGACGGGTCGTTGGCCTCAACACGGCCATCATAGCTATGGCTCAAGGGATAGGCTTCTCCATCCCTTCCGATACGGCGAAGTGGGTAGTGTCTCAACTACTGACGCTGGGAAGGGTGAAGCGCGGTCACCTGGGGATAACCGCCCAGCAGCGTGGGCTTGAACGTCGTCTGGTGCGCTTTTATCAACTGCCCGCTGAATATGGCGTCGAGGTCATTGCCGTAGCGCCACAGAGCCCTGCTGCTCACGGCGGCATTAAAGAAGGCGACCTCATCGTAGCCATAGACGGGCATGAGGCGGCCAGTGTGGATCACATCCACAGGTTCCTCGCAGAGTGGCCTCTCGGGAAACCGGTAAGGCTCACCATCATTCGCGGACAGGATCGCATGGAGGTCGAGGTTGTCCCTGTTGAGGCATTCTCCCCGGGTTAGAGCGCGATTCTCACTCGCAGAGGCGTTAGAGCACGATCAGGCGGCCAGCCGGCATCGAGGAGCGCCCGGATCCTGGCGGCCCGATGCGGGCCGCCACATGGAACTTGTTAACGCTGGAGCGGGAGACGGGCCTTAGGTCTGCCCGCATAACTCGTTGAAGTACTTCTGCCGCGCTCCTGTGCTTAGTCGTAAAGACCCTTGAAGTTTCTCCAGATGATGTGGAGAAGGTCCCGGAACATGGCTAACGACATAGAGGGCAGATGCCACCCCCCCTTATATTCATGTTCCCTTCTCGCGCGCACCTCGAACTCTTCAACCCAGAAGCCGCGTTTCCTGGCAAGAAAAAGAATCTCCGCATCAAAGCTGTACCCGCTAACGTTGCTCTTCTTAAACAGGTATTTCGCGGCTTCCCGGCGAAAACCCTTCAGGCCTGCCTGCGTATCCCGGAAAGGCAGACCCAGAGCGGACCTCACAATCCAGTTCAACGACCTTCCCAAAAGCGCCCTTATTATTTCCAACTCTCCACACATGCGAGCGTACATGCTGCGAGACCCTATTGCTATATCTGCTGCTTCCAGTTTCTCCCTTATGACTTTTAAGTAATCAGTGGAATAAGCCATGTCCGCATCCATAAAGCAATATGCATCCGCATCCATCATCTCGAACCCGGTCCTGATCGCATGTCCTTTTCCCTTATTGGTTTCATAACCGACAAAGGAAACATTCCCTGTCCGGTGTTCGCTTAGGGATTTCTTCAGCACTTCAACGGTCCCATCAGTGGAACCGTCGTCTACGAATAAGAAATGGTAGTCAGGGTTGTGCTCTGAAAACTCGATTGCTGATTCCACGGCCCGTCCGATTACCTCTCTCTCATTAAAGGCCGGCAGAACGACTGCCACCTTCTCGATGTTGATCTGAGAAGGCCTCGGCATGGGTATTTCCGATATAAAGGGCACAAGAGCGGTCTGTTTGATCGCTACGAGGGTCGCTGCCCAAAGCGTCACGGTACTGAGCAAAACGAGCCCGAAATCCCTAAGATGCAGAAACAGCCCCTTGTCTACAGATGACAAAAGATGGCTCACCGCAATAAACCAGAAGACAGCCTTCCACCGGGGGGGGATATGCCCATATGAGTACCTCTCCCAAAGTATGACAAGAAGGACCATCACCAGCGGTACGGCCATCGAAACGTAATGAGGATGAAATACAGGGTTTGTTATAAACATCAACGGGATAAAGGCGCCGATGAAAGAAGCCTCTGCTATGGTTGCATCCACTTTCCCCGAATACCATCTGCCCTTCCACCCCGAAGCAAGAAGGGTGATCGCCAGCGTGATAAAAGCCATCGTCCAATGCGCAGCGCGCGCGCCCGCATGCACCACCTTCTGGCGGCTATTCCTATCCGGATACATGATGTTGTTCACTACGACCATCGGAGAGTTGCTGTCTGTTCTCGTAATCCCGGCAAGCTCCCCCCCACGGCTGCTCCCAAGATCACCCTTGATCCCCGCAATAACAATTTCTTGATAGAATGTTTTATACGACGACGCTGCCCTGCCCGGCCCGAGAACAATGAGGGGCACAAAGATGAGCCCCACCAGGAGTCCAACGGCGCTTCCGGAGAGCATGCGCCAATCACGACGCCATAAGGCGAAGGACAGCAGAATGGCTGACATCAGTTGCACGGAAATTGCCGCTGAAAGCCAGAGACCCGCACGAAACCTCCGGCCTTTGAGAATCGAGGCGGAAACGCAGCACAAGAAAAATACGATGAGCAGACCCACCTGTCCACGCATCTCGGATCGCCCGATCGCCGGAAGAAGAATCAACATTGGAGCAGTCCGCAATGCCCACCAACGTTGTGAAAAGCGTCGTCCTCTGCCGGCAGCCAGGTTCCTGAACGGTTCTTCCACGGTCCTGGCAAGGATTCCGATACCGGCAATCCCAAGAGCCATGGTAATCACATACCAAATCCCTACACTTGCTCCGTAAGGTAGGTATCCCGTCCGATCTTCTCCATGGGGAGGGTCCGCCAGAGGAGTCATAAGGATGGCGAACAGAGGTGGGTAAACGTAATGATAGCCTCGGTCATCGGTTATTTTGTAGATATCGCCACCGGTGCGCACAGACCACGCAGCTCTCAGATAAGGACCAAGGTCGGTCATATGCGTTTTGGCGAATGCACCGCGAAATTCTACCATTGCGCCGAAAAGTATGACCACAACGAGAAGCAAGCTTAGCCCGATCACATGGAGCTTTGAAAGAGGTTCTGAAGATGTTTTTAGAAAATGTGCGAAAGCCGGTTTATTTTCCACGGCGAATATCCCGGATTTGGGGGATCTGTTAAACAACTCTATTGGACTGACGCCGGATAAGAAATTACCCCATAAGATGGACTTAGGGCAATACAACATAACTGAAAAGCGTACTTTTTCCCACGGCAAGACCGATTTTGACGGAATTTACAGGATTTACAGGACTGAAAGTTAAAGAGGGGTCACCGGGATACGAATATGTTTTAATCCCGGATGGTGTTGCAAGGGTGAGAAAGACTGGCAAGCCGTTAACCGCCTTCGATTTTAAGCCCACTAAACTGTGCTCTATTTTCAAGAAGTGATGAAACAAGGAATTCAGCGAAGCTCTAGCCGCACCCACAGTCTCGCAGAGTGCAGATTTTTGCGGGCCTCCATTTTGCGGGGCTCCCGGTTCTGAACAGAAGAAGACTTTCTATGCGATGTTCTTAATTTCCCTTTCTAAAGAATCCGAGCAACTTTCGATGCATCTCCCTTCGGTTTTTGCTGCAATATTACACAAGCCGGCGATAAAAAACCCAAAAAAGACACCCGCAAAAAACCATGCCGCGAACCACATAGACCACCCCCTTCTCCCCCTGAACGAAAATAGCCCTTTCCTTTATCCGAAAGTAAATATCACCCCCTATCATTGAACAATACAATTAATATATCGAGAAGGCAACCGGGAAAAATGGATTATTACCATCCTGCGTGTCCGGAAAATCCTCTCGCGTCAGGGGTGGGCAGGTAAGTGACAACCTCATCTTGAAAATCAGCAAACCGGCTGAACCTCGGTTTGTGCTCGCCGACTCTTTCAAATCCCTTTACCGATGGTTATTGTCAGTGCATTGTTCACAAACCGACCCCAAAAGGACCATGCGTCAGACGGCAGGAACCATGAGCCGTTGAGACTACATGCCGGAGGGGTCTTTTCCACGCGCGCGAAAGCCGGCCCGATAGAGCATCTGCCGGGGCCGGGGTCCTTTATCAGGTGCACATCTTTTTCCTGGAGGGTAACCATGGACGACAATGTTTTGCATCATGAAATGGATCGAAGGACATTTGTGAGCGGCCTCATCAGCGGCTGCGTCATCGCAGGGACGGGAATGTTTACCCTTTATGGAGACTCAATCGCTAACGCCAGTCCCGAAATTACCCAACCTCCGCTCCCATACAAAGAGGACGCTTTGGAACCTTACATATCCAAAAGGACCATCGAATTTCACTACGGCAAGCACCACAAGGCTTACATTGATAACACCAATAAACTCGCCGGGGATGCCGGCCTCGGAAGTCTCTCCCTCGAGGAAATCATCAAGAAAACCGCCGGTTCGGCCGACCAGGTATCCATTTTCAACAACGCCGCTCAAGCCTGGAACCACAATTTTTACTGGAAGAGCATGCTGCGTGGGGCACGCAAACCCAATGAGCGCTTGACCAAAATGATCGATGCCTCTTTCAGCAGCTATGACGACCTCATTAAGGAGTTTCAAAATGCAGCGGTCACGCAGTTCGGAAGCGGCTGGGCATGGCTGGTTCTGGAGCAAGACAAACTCAAGATTACAAAGACATCCAATGCCGACAACCCGCTCGTCCACGGCCAAGTCCCCCTGCTCACCCTGGATGTGTGGGAGCACGCCTATTATCTCGATTATCAGAATCGTCGCCCCGACTACGTGATGGCGGTCCTTGCCAATTTGCTCAACTGGGAATTTGCTGCTGCGAATCTGCCAGAAAACGCCTGAACCCGTGACTAAAGCGGATAGACTGAGAATCCACAGGATGGATGCTTCAACGAAAGGGACAAATCTTGGCAAACCCCGAAATCGCTCTCTACCGAGGCGACATGCCCACTGGCCTGACCTTTACCACTACTGTGGCAGTGGACACGGAATCGCTGGGTCTCAACTGGATGCGTGACCGTCTTTGCCTTGTGCAACTGTCGGCGGGCGACGGCAAGACCCATCTGGTGCAATTTGCGCCCGGTGATTATGCGGCGCCCAATCTGAAAAAAATGCTGGCCGATCAGGCGATAACCAAGCTGTTCCATTTTGCACGCGCCGACCTGGCCATGCTTGCTCATCATCTTGGTGTTATGCCGAAACCCGTTTATTGCACCAAGATCGCTTCGGTGCTGGCGCGCACTTACTCTGAAAAACACAGCCTGAAAGACCTTGCACACGATCTGCTTGGCATTGAACTTTCCAAAGAGCAGCAGACCTCCGACTGGGGGGCGCCGCAACTAACGACGGAGCAGCTCGACTACGCCGCAACCGACGTGCTTTACCTGCACCGGATCAAAGCCAAACTTGATAACATGCTCTCACGCGAACATCGTGCCCATCTGGCACAGGCCGTGTTCGATTTTCTGCCGGCGCGGGTTGAGCTGGATTTGGCCGGCTGGGAGAATGTCGATATTTTCTCCCATAAAGCTGGTGAGCAACGATGATAATTTCGGATTGGGGCCAGACTAAAAGGGGGAGATGTTGAGTTGGTTTGATGAAAAGCGTGAAGGACCCCGGATGAGAACTCCAGCCCCGAGAGGTTTCTGTTTGGAAAGGAGGCATTTTTCGTCCTGGCAAGGAAATCGAGGGGTTGCGCGGAGGCGTACTTGGGTACGCCTCGCTGAGCGTCGAGATCGACGATCGATCCTCCCGAAGCCTCTTCGGCCACCGCCCAGGATCTCTACGCTCCGCGAGGCGCGGCGGTCCGACCGCCCCAGGACGGA
>JBKQTS010000023.1:0-10687 GCA_052143075.1 Syntrophobacteraceae bacterium
CCCCTTTGCTTGTCACCAACTGCGCGCATGCAGCTTGCCCTCCCTTTGACGAATTTGCGACACAATATCATATGGTTGGAGTGAACGCAGTATAATTTTCACGCATGCTCACGCATAATCCAGGCTAAGTAATGCGGGAAATATCACGCTTGAGGCGATAATCTTCTGCATGGAGTTGGGAATCACAATCAGCCTGATTGATTATCATGGTGATCTCATCACGGACATGCAGCCATCTGAACATATTAGCCCGGTCACAAAGCAACGGCAATGCATGGCGTCCGGCGAAAAAAAGTTGGGGATTTCAAAGGGTTTACTCAGTCAAAAATTGGCCGGACAGCGGAATGTTTTAAAGCTTCTGAATGCAGATTCCAAGGTTATCGAAGACCTTTTATGGCAAGAAAATTGCCTCAAACGGTGTAAAACATCACAGCAATTACTCGAAATCGAAGGTAATGCAGCAAGAAAGTACTGGATTGCTTTGGAAGGAACCCCTCTGAGTTGGAAACCCCTACCGTTACAACCTCATTGGATGACTGTAACAAATCGCACGAGCTTGAAATCTCTTAACGCCCGTAACAGCATCAATCCGTTTCATTCCTGCTTGAATTATCTTTATACGTGCCTTGAATCCAGAATCAAAAAGTATGCTATCTCATATCGGATTGACACCGATTTCCCGGTTTTTCACAGCGGCACCAAAGCCAGTAGAGCAAGTCTCGTGTACGACCTGATGGAACCGATCCGGCCTACTTGTGACTTGATCCTTTATCAATATCTGAGCAAAACGACATTAAACCCCAAAGACTTCCACGAAACGGGGAATGGTGTATGTAGGATATCGACGGACATGGCAAAACAGATAATCGAACTTATAAAACAGGTTGACCCGGTCATCAGTCAAACCGTCAAGGACTTTTCAACCAACTTTAAAACCAAGATGAGAGATGTTAGCCGAGCCGCTTGACCCGGCGATTCATAACGTGGTAAAAGACTATGCCGGTCATTTTAAGACCCGAATGAGAGCGATTGTAGCGGCATAGCCTAAGAAGGGAGAAAAGACTGTGGATCGTTTCCGAACAGAATGTAAACTACAGCAACTGAAGAATGGACAATGGACATATGAGCTTTATATTTGGGAATTTTCAGGTGGAAAGGAACGAGAAACGAGACTCATATCGGAACAGACGTTTTCAACTGAGCAAGATGCCAGTGATGCTTGCAAATTGGAGAGGGATAAGACATGTTCAAAACTAATATGATTGCATTGATACTTCTGTCTATGATGGTAATATCGCCTTATACCCTTGCACAAGATAAGGATGATGTCATATTAGTGAAAGTAGTTGGCTTTGGAGTAGGTATTTCAAAGTCATGTGGTGATTTTATACGTGAAACTGAAGGGCAGCAAAAGGATGTTGCGGTAGTTTATAATGGTAGTCAATACTACCCAGCACACACGCATTATGCTGAATGGCTTGCAGGATATTTAACTGCCTACTCGTGTTTCTATGACTCTTATCATGATGGTGTACTCACGAAGGATATAAATGTGAATGATGCCTTGCTTTGGGTGAGGAACTATTGCGAGAAACACCCACTTGACCACATTTCTGATGGTATCGCTCCATTAATTACCGAGCTTAAGAATCGGAACGGGAAGCATTAACCCACCCCAAACCCACCACAATGCCCTTCTCGCTGTTCGAAATGAAAAAGACGATAAGCGAGTATGGGCATTTTTCGTTTCAACTTCGTTTTCCGCCGGACGATAACCCTTTGACAATACCAAGCGGTAAATTTGGCCGGACGAAAAAAAATCGGGCCGGGCGGTTAGCCCTAAACCTCCATTTTCAATTAAAGCTTCTGCCAACTCTCTACCAAATCACAAAAGCTTTAACTCCAAATCAGGATCAACCCTCTATCAACTCTCAATCCGTTACATCCTTGCTTCGCATTCTCGAATCACTCTAACCCCGACTTAGAACCAACTCACTATCAACTCTTCACCATGACTAACCCGATTTGATACCAACTCACTGATAACTCACTGGCAAGACCTGTGCCAACGTGGTAATAACTTGGAAATAACTTTGCTTTACATTCTGCTTTACACGTGGGTATACCTTATTACTCTAACCCCCAGGATGTATCCATGGTAAAGAAAAAGATTAATGATGACACACTCTTACAATTTATCCCGGATGGAAACAGCCCGGCCGGGGCAGCGCGCCGGCTGGGAGTGGGTAAACTTTATTCCGTCTTCTGTCTGCTCCTGTTATCACCTGTTACTGCAAAAGACGGGACCATAAATCGTCAATCAAATAAGGTATTAAATTGAAGCTAATTCCCAGAATTTATTACGTACAGTGTCAGAGACTGTCGGAAATACAGGTCAGGAATATTGACATTCCTGCGCCAGGAATCTGGTGCGTTCTTCCCTTCTCCATGTTATCTTCTTTGGCTCGGATGCAGATCACATTGCTTGATGCATTATTCCGGATAAATTCAAGGAGCCTATTATGTTTGAAAAAAAACCATGGCTAAAGTTTTACGGTGATACGCCAAAAACGATCGATTATCCTCGTGTGACGATGTATGAGGCCGTGCTGCAAACTGTGGAGCAGTTTCCGGACCGGACAGCCTATGACTTCCTGGATCACGAGGTCACTTACAGGCAGTTTGCCGATCAGATCGATTCGCTCGCCAATGCCCTGGCCGCGCTCGGGATGAAAAAGGGTGACCGGATCACAGTCGCCATGCCGACCTGCCCTCAGGGGATCATCTGTTTCTATGCTGCCAACAAACTCGGGATGGTGGCCAGCATGATCCATCCCCTGTCGACCGCCAAAGAGATCGAGTTTTACCTGAACGTAAGCAAGAGCACCGTGGCGCTGTGCCTGACCGATCATTTCGACAAGTTCAACGAGGTCAAGGAAAACACGCCGCTTAAGACGATCATCCTTACGGGGCTGAAGGATCAACTTCCCGGCTCCTCGAAACCTGAACTTCCCGAATCCTCTGACGGATTCAAAATCGTGAGCTGGAAGGACCTCTTAAACGGACCCTACCCGGCAGTCCCCAAGGTCCCGATGGGGACCGATGAAATGGCCGCCATTCTCTACAGCGGCGGTACGACTGGACACCCCAAAGGGATCATGCTTTCGAACTACAACTTCATCACCGAAGGGATCATGGCGTTCGCCTTCCGGACGCCGTCGCAAAGGGAGCAGCCGATAATTATTGTGGCGGGCCTTCCCATCTTTCACGGGTTCGGCCTGGGAATCTGCTGCAATGCCGTATTCATGAATGGCGGGACCAGCATCCTCGTTCCGATCTTTACGCCGGACATCCTGGCGGACATCATCGTCCGTAAGCGGCCCAATACGGTCACCGGCGTACCGACCCTCTATGACGCCCTTACCCGCAGTCCCGTTTTACAGAACGCTGACCTCAGTTGTTTACAGTCGACTACCGTCGGAGCAGATACGCTGCCGAGGACTGTCAAGGATCGTTTCGAGGAAGCCGTCAGAAGACAAGGAGGCACAGTCCAGTTGCTGGAAGGCTACGGGCTGACTGAGGCCGTGACGGGAATTATGGTAACCCCCATGGATGGGTACCGGGAAAAGAGCGTCGGCGTTCCTTATCCGGACATGCTGGCCAAGGTGGTCAGGGTAGGGACCCGGGAGGAAGTGCCTCCGGGAGAAGAAGGGGAGCTGTGCCTCAACGGCCCAGCCGTCATGCTCGGGTACCTGGATCAGCCGGAAGAGACGGCGAAGACGCTTCAGAAGCACGAGGACGGAAGGACCTGGCTCCATACCGGGGATATCTTCACGATGGACCATGACGGGTATTTCTATTTCAAGCTGAGGCTGAAAAGGATGATCAAGTCGTCGGGCATGAATGTTTATCCTGCCCAGGTCGAGGCTGTTCTTTACGATCATCCGGACGTCCGGGATGCCTGCGTGATCGGCGTTCCCGACGAGGCGCAGGTGGAGCGGGTCAAGGCCTTCGTCGTGCTGAAGGACAATAAGAAGGCCGGGCCGGATGAAGCGAAGCTCCTGGTCGATCACTGCCGTGAAAACCTGATCAAGTGGTCTTGTCCCAGGGAGGTGGAATTCCGCGAATCCCTCCCGCTTACCAGGGTGGGGAAGGTCGCTTATACGGAACTGGAAAAGCAAGAAGCCGATCGGCTCCGGTTGGAGGGAAAGTTTACGGGAGGCAAGTAACCGAATCGAGAAAAACCGCGTGTCTGATCAGTCATTGAAAATGAGGTTGGGCATCCTGATGTCCGGCTTCGACAAGAGGAGGTATTTATGGTCCTGAAGAGAGAAGAGATCATAAACACTATGGTCGATTGGGAAAAGCATTGGAACGAACATGATATCGACGGAGTCATGGACCTTTTCCATGAGGAGGTTGTTTTCGAAAACTGGATGGGCGGCAGGGTTCAAGGCAAACAGAACCTGTATCAGGCGTGGGCGCCATGGTTCAAAAATCACGGCGGATTCCGGTTTAATGCCGAAGATTTGTTTGCTGATGAAAAGGCGCAGAAGGTCCTCTACCGTTGGCGACTGGATTGGCCGTCTTCGGAAAAAGGATTCGAGGGAAAGCCGGAGAAACGCCGCGGAGTCGATGTTATTACATTCCAGGACGGTAAGATAATCCACAAGATGACATATTCCAAAACAGCGGTTGAAATCGACGGCGCCAGAGTTCGTTTATCCCCGGCGGAAGGTGACAAGTGAGCCGCCTCCGATATCTGATACCGAGTTGCGTTCAAAGAGCGACAAATAACCCCGAACTGAGCGGGGAAAGTTTCCCCTCGATCTCCAGGCCATCCCTGATCTGTCCACGACCAGAGGCGGAGGGGGTGTGGGGGCAAAGCTCCCCACGCCCTTGACTTGATGCTTTCTTGAACGCAACTCGGTCTGAGACCCTTTTGAGGGCCGTCGTAACCCGAGCAATTTCAGATACCACCATCCCCGCAGTTGATGGCGTGCTTCCAGACTGTCCAAGGTAGACGCCTGTCCAGGTAACATTTCCGTCGAAGTGTAGCGCAAAACATTCGAAAGTCAGGACGTCTCTCCTCTATGGCGTTATTGAGAGGGGCGGTTGCCGGAATTTTCAATAAGCTCTCCACAGTGAGACAATTTCCCGATTTTTGTAGACAAAGCCGGCAACCAATACGTCTGTTAAGGTGAAAAAAGAGTTGCGAAGTTGAGCCGGTTATCTCTTTAAGGAGCAAAAGCTATGAAGAAATTGATTAAAACATTCTCGGTGGTCCTGGTAGCGGCTGCTGTGCTTATGCTGCTTGCATCTCCAGGGTATGCATTCAGAGGCGGCGGTGGCGGTGGGTTTCACGGTGGCGGTGGATTTCACGGAGGTGGATTTCGCGGTGGTGCTGGATTTCGCGGAGGGTATGGATTTCGCGGAGGGTATGGGTTTCGCGGAGGGTGGTGGGGAGGCGGCTGGCCCTGGTGGTGGGGTGCTGCAGCATGGCCATATTACGGGGGCGCCTGGGGTTACCCCTCCTATGGTTACCCGTACTATTCGGGTTACCCCTCCTATGGTTATTCGTACTATTCCCAACGTGCTGTAGCCAGGCCGCAACCACAGCCTAGGCAATATCAAGCGGCTCCTGCGCCTAGGCAGGACCGCAACTAAATCAGTTCCGGTACCCTGCCTCGGCGTTGATAAAACACGAGGCAGGGCCACCTGCGGTTATTCCAGGACAATAGAAACATGCCGATTCGGCACGGACATTCATTGAAAACAGTAGAAAAGATCAGGCTGGGCCTTTGGGCGGCATTGCGGTGCACAAAACGTTCAGGGAACTCGTGCTCGCTCGCAGCGAGTATCGCAAAAGGGATTTGCCTTGGCCTCATGGCCATCAGTTTCAACCCCCACCAAGTTGCCGCTGCGGAGAATACCGCCCAATTCTCCAGACCGGACCGCTCATTGTCTGCGTATCAAGTAGATGGAACCCGCCTGACTGTTAAGACGCAACCCGCCGTGGCGCCTCACCCCAAACGGGCGAACTTCGAAGGGGAGCATAAGTCCGACCAAACCCGACACATAGCAGATTGGGTCATGGACTCAGGCGACAATCGCAGCATGCCATTCGCGATCATTGACAAGATGGACGCCAAAGTCTTTGTATTCGATGCCCATGGACGACTTCGCGGCGCTGCCTCAGCCCTGCTTGGGCTCGCACAGGGTGATTACGCCGTCCCCGGTATCGGTAACCGGAAATTGTCGGACGTTCGCCCTGAGGAGCGCACCACACCGGCGGGCCGCTTCACGGCCTCGCTGGGTTTCAATTCCCACGGAAAAGACGTCCTCTGGGTAGACTACAAAAATGCAGTTTCTCTGCACCGGGTGATCACGAATAATCCCAAGGAGCGCCGACTGGAGCGCCTGGCCTCTCCATCGCCGCTCTACAGGCGTATTTCCTATGGTTGCATCAATGTTCCTGCAAAGTTCTTTGATAACGTCGTGAGACCGACTTTTACCGGAACGGGCGGCATAGTCTATGTGCTGCCGGAAATCCGGCCGGTCAGCGAAATCTTCAAAACATACTATGACGTCGAGTTGGGTCGGGGAAGAGGCACAACTGCGAATTTTTACGAGCATACAAGGCCAAGATTTCAGTAGGAGGATCTCAGACACGGTCAAAAACACGAACTCTGGCCGCTGGTTAATTCCGCCGGATGGTGGCAAGATTATCAATAAATTGCCTTGCGCTCCTGGTCCAATCGTGGGGCAGTGCAAACTCCCGGCATTTGCGGCCGTCGATTGCCATTGCTTTAATGACGGCCTTGCCAAGATCCTCATCCAGAAACCCTGTCTCGCCCTGCCTTATTATTTCCAGTGGACCTCTTACCGGGTAAGCCGCAACGGGAACTCCACTGGCCAAAGCTTCAAGTATGACAAGGCCAAAGGTGTCCGTCCTGCTGGGGAAGACGAACACGTCGGCAGACGCATAATAGCCGGCCAATTCCTCGCCGCTTTTGAAGCCGGCAAATCTCACTTGCGGGTATTTAGCCTTCAGCTTGGCAAAATCCGGTCCATCACCGACCACATATTTAGATCCCTCAAGATTTAGATCGAGGAATTCCTCGATGCTCTTCTCCGCTGCCACTCTGCCCACATACATTAGGATGGGTCTTTTATCCGTCAAAAGCCCCGGCCTGGCAGGAGAAAAGAGCGTCGTATCAACTCCGGGGGTCCACTGGACAAGGTTCTTGAATCCCCATTTGCGAAGCTCGCTTATCATGGCAGAGGTGGATACCATTACTCGTGAAGAGGCGCTATGGAACCATCTGAACACTGAATAGCTTATGCGCAAAGGGATGGGGAACCTCATTCTAATGTATTCGGGGAACCTGGTTGTATAAGAGGTGGTAAAAGGGAAGTTAGCTCCCATACAGTACGAGCGGGCAGCAAACCCGATGGGGCCTTCGGTCGCCAGATGAATAGAATCAGGAGCAAAAGAATCGAGAAGCCAGGCTATTTTTTTGTGAGGATAGAGCGCAAGCCTGATCTGCGGGTATGTAGGACAAGGAACTGTCCTGAACATATCGGGCGTGATAAGGCGCACTTCGTGTCCCATCTGTTCGATCTCCCGGGCAATGCGCTCAAACTTTGTAACCACGCCGCTGACTTGCGGATGCCATGCATCTGTGGGAATAGCGATTCTCATTTCGTCCACCATCAGTTCCAGGCCCTACAGTCACAATATGACAGGGCATTCGACACACAATAATTAAGTCAGGTTCTAATACTACCCTCCGAACCTATTTGAATACGGGTTTTCTCTTTTCCAGAAAGGCTTTCCTGCCCTCGTTAAAATCCTCGGCGCTAAAGCATATGTCCTGCGCGAGGGACTCGAACTCCAGGATCGATTCCAGGTCCGAACTCATGCTCAAGTTGAGGAGGCGCTTGGTCAATGCTATCGCCTTACCTGCGCCCTGCGCAAGTTCTCCGGCCAGTTCCTCCACTGTCGGCATCAATTGATCTGCAGGCACCACCTTGTTGACCAGCCCAATGGTCAAAGCTTCCGAAGCTTCAATCGCTCTGCCGCTGAACATCAGCTCTTTGGCCCTGGGTAACCCGACCATCCGTGGAAGGAAGTACAGGCTGCCCCCATCAGGAATAAGCCCAACCTTGATGAAAGAGTGAATGAAGCGGGCATCCTCTGCTGCGAAGATCAGATCACATGCCATTGCCAGGCTGCACCCGGCGCCGGCCGCAACTCCATTGACAGCGGCAATCACCGGGATCTCGAGGTTGATCAGGGTCTTCAACCAGCCGTGGAAATCCTTGAGCCTCTTTCTACCCGCCAGGTCCGGCATGCGGACTTGCATCGCCCTGATGTCTCCTCCGGCACAAAAGGCCTTCCCCGCACCGGTCAGGATGAGTGCCCGGATTTGCGGGTCTTCGCTTAGAGAACCCAGGACCTTTTTCAGCTCCGCCCCCATTTCCATGTCCAGGGCATTTCTTGATTCCGGTTTATTGAGGCATATCTTGAGGACTCTGCCGGACTTCTCTACCAGCAGACTTTTGTATTCTCCATTATCCACTTTTTGCTATCCTTTCTAATCTGGTTGGGAGATGAATCATTTTGGGCAAGCCCCAATCGGGATTTTCTCAAGAAAGTTCTTGTTCTTGCTCCCGACGCAAAGTGGAAGACTCTCCAGCGCCCAGATGAACGGAACACGGAAGCCGAATTGCGATAGGCCGAACCACAACCGCCGGCCCCTTCTTCATACGGTTAAACCATACGATTTCCCAATCGAGCCTGCAAGCGATATGTGAATGAGACTGGTTTACAACATCTGGCAGTGGATACTCTCAGCTCAATTAGGCACATCCAACGTCAAATGTTTCAATTATTCGTCATCACAATGAATAGGCAAACGGCATCTGCAAGAAATGTTTCTCATTTTCAGTATGCATCCTTGGAATCCCCGGCGGTGAGTCGATAGCTTATGACGATTGGAGTGCAATAATTTCTCCTGATGATGTGCCTAGAATCGTGAAAATGTACTATGAGGAAATCTGCAAGTGTGGCCATGGCATTTTCGAGTGCCGCATAACTCGACCCAGGGATGGGGCGATTCGGGACATACAGTGTGCCGCTGCGACTATGTTCGATGATAATAAAGAGCTGGTCAAAGTTGTCGGCGTCTACTTCGACATAACTGAACGCAAGGGGGTGGAAGAGGAATTGCGGGCAATTCCTTCCAGACTTATTGAAGTGCAGGAAAACGAGAGAAAAAGGCTGGCTGGAGATTTGCACGACAGGATCGGACAGACGCTTGCCGGACTGAAGTTTCGCATCGAGCACGTTATCGCTACCCTTGAAAAGCGAGAATCCAGACAAGCACTGCAGCTTCTGCAAGAATTTGTTCCCATTTTGCAGCGCTCTATCGATGAAACCAGGGCAATCTATATGGGTCTTAAACCAACGGTACTCTCAGACTTTGGTCTTTTGGCTACGTTGGAGTGGTATCGCCTGGAGCTTATAAAGCTCTATCCCAACCAGCATATAGAACTCGAGACCGCAATCGAAGAAGAAGGCATTCCCTATGACCTTAAAACAACAATATTCAGGATCGCCCAGGAAGCCCTGAATAACACTTTCAAACATGGCAGATCGGAATGGGTGGATGTTCGTCTTGCCTTAAATGATGAGGCCATTGAGCTTGAGATAAGCGACGACGGGATTGGGATGGATCTGGATTTCATTATCGAATCGAGTACGGCAAAAAGCCTGGGGCTCATGGGAATGAAAGAAAGGGCCGAACTCACTGGAGGAGAATTCACCATAAAATCAGCTCCAAATGAGGGTACTACGATCAAAGCGATTTGGCGAAACCATTTAATTACCCTTTAGGTGATATTTTTCCTTCAACTCAGATCAAGTTGCGTAGAAAATGCCATTTTTATGCTTCGCGGGTGAGGCGAGCATCATGGAGAATTGCGTTCAAGAGCTGGCAGGGATAAACCTCACCCCTCCGGCATTGTTGCGCGGTTCTTTTGTAGGGGAGGGCTTTATGCCCTCCCGCTCGTTTCCCCCCTTTTCTAAAGGGGGGCAGGGGCAATACGGTTCAGTTAAGTTTCAGCCGAGGTTCTGGACGGGCATAAAGCCCGCCCCAACGTTGCTACACAACGACTTGCTGTAGGGGCGGGCTTTATGCCTGCCCGCATTGTTTGGCTTAAGTGAACAGCATTGGGGGCAGGGGGGATTTTAATTAACAGGGTAAACCTCCGGCTCTGCCCATAGCCGTCACCCCGGCGAAGGCTGCCCCGGAAGTGTCCAGTCCGGGGGCCGGCGTCAAGTAGGGCCGTCACCCCGGCGAAGGCCGGGGTCCAGCGGCTTTTGCTTTACGATGACGAGATCATCAGCCATTTTCAGCCGCCTCTCCCAATATTGGACCCTTTTTCTGCTCCTCGCCCAGCGATGCGCCCTCACAAAAGATCGAGCGCGAACTCGAAGCGTTTAGCCACGGGCCGAGAGTGTCAAGCGCGGACCCGAAACGAAGTGAGGGGGCACTCACAAAAGATCGTGCCCGGACTGGGCACTCACGAAAGCGGCCTCACAAAAAATCGGCCGCGAACTATAAGTATGTGGCCTGGTCACGTAACGCTAACCGCGAACCCGCAACGTAGTGAGGGTTCG
>JBKQTS010000024.1:0-26381 GCA_052143075.1 Syntrophobacteraceae bacterium
TTTCCGTCGTATGCGCTAGGAGCTCTACCCTAAACCTTCCCTTTAGGTTTCACCTTTACATTTGACGGGATTTGTTGGAGTATGACGAAAAATTGGTGAGAGTCAACCGAGAATTATCTGGGCTAAACAGGATCTTGTCGTTGCTCCTTGCCCGCATTGCATCGGCGAGGCCCAATTGCTTTAATTCATCTGCGTATTGCTCCACCTTGACATCCCTTAAGAACTCCCAAGTTAACTCAATTGTATGAGAAACCCCTTCTTTGGCCACATGGAACAATTGAGAGGAGCTATTAAGAAGAGTCGGTTGCCGATGCCCCGCTTCGACCTCTACGGATTCGTCAGGAAATTCTTTACGAAAAAAACCCATAATGGCCTCAATCTGAGAGTTGGTCATATCGTCACTCATCTTAGGATTCTCCGTTTCAGTGTTATAGTTCCTCCTCAACCTGTAACGACGCATTTAGAATTGCTCCTGGACTGCGGCTCAAAACAACCAGTTCTGTTTACGCAAATCAACCCTTTCGCTATCGATCTCCTTGGCCCAATTAGCTGTGCTGCCGTTTGTCAGCTTTCTTTTTGCCTTTGGCACTTTTCTTTGGAGCACTCCCATGTTTAACGTGCGTTCCGTTTTTTCGATGATATTCACTTTTCGTAACTGGTTTAGCCTTTTGCTTTTTAGAGTTGTTTTTTGCTAATTTCTTATGCGGTTTAGAAGGATAGTATGGACTAATGTAACGTTTATAGTCGTCTTCAAAATTAATCGTCCTCGGTTTGGAAACATTTTTAGAAATTATGGCCGAAGGCAAAAGCAGATGAACAGGTGGAGTCTTTAATATTCCGGCACCTGATGCGATAAATTGAACATACCCTGATTTTGAGCCATTGAATGTATAGAGCGTAACGTCAAAGCAACAGCTATCCCATGAAGGGAATTTTTTATCGTACCCGATATAGGTTAAATGTATCCGGTCAGAATTAACGGTGGCCTGAAAGTCAGGTGGGGAAAGTGTTGACGAATTAACTACAATGCTATTGGGAATTAACCTGATTTGGCCGCTCTCAGGTGGAAAGATTATTTTGAAAATGTCTCCAGTTCTCAGAAAGGATGTCGATGAAGGATTCTTGTTGACAATGCAGAGTCTTAGCCCGCTGCTCTGATCCTTTTCAAAAAGAGTGATTGAGAACTCTGGATCAATGAGATTCCCTGGTTGTTCCATTTTAACCGACGCACTCTGTGCCGATTCTGGTCTTGGCCCTTCGGGTTTCTGAGAAGTCGTTTTCTTTTGGTATTCGGACTCTGAATTAGCTTGGGGTGTGACGGATGGTGATTTAGGGGGCCCAAAAAGCTCACGTATGTGCGGAAGGATGTAAATAATTGCAATCACTGCCAAAAGAATAATAGACCATCTCGTCAAACGTATTTCGATTCTGGTAAGCAACCCTTCTCTAACATTCCGAGATAGATCACCTATGACTCTCCTGCTCAAATCAACAGTCGGTATCGGTGAGTCATTCTTTTTTAGGGAGGGCACATTGTTTTTGAGCGAAGGTTCGGCTCTTCCAATCTTGTTTCTCAGGCTGTTCTTCATCCTTGAAACAAGATTTGAAATCCATCTACTCATTACGACCCTTTCGTGTTTCCAATCCTCAGGTAGAAAATCAGATCTATTTCATTTTAATCTGTGAAGGCTCCTTCACAATGATCTCTGGGCGGCCCTGATAGCTTTGTATCATCCCCGTTACACAGATCTCCTTCCCAGAATAGAGCGTCTCAGGCGGCTTTTCAAACTTGCCCCTGTCCGATCCCCAAATCAGCACAGTGAAATCTGGTTCGGATAGGGCTTATCGAGGTTAATGAATGTAGGCTGCCCTTTGCTGGGAAAAGCAGCACAACTATAACAGTAATTGCAACGATGATTCCTACTATCATGATAGCCCTTCTTCATAATGATTGTGCCTGTGTATTTACTCATCGGTATCAGATAGGAGAAGCTGTCCAAGTGGTAGTATGCCTATCAATTCATAGCTTTTTGATAGCTCAGTTATGTCCTCTGCTTGCCTATCGGACACAACTTGTATATGTTGTTTCTCCGCTTGTTCGCGAGTAAATGCATTGAGTACACATAAAGGTGAAAAACAGCGTTTTGAGCCATGAAGAATGGGAGAATTTGATACTTTCTGCAACAGATGCGAAAACTTGTCTTGGCAAGACGTCATTTGATTTCCTTATTTTACCTTTTCATTAGGTCTCGTTTTTTTGAGAGGCCCCAAATGAGCTTTTGTTGACCTACATAAGCAGGGTGGTCGATATGGCTGCAGAAAATAGCATCTTCAGTTAACAAGTGTTCAAGAAACACTGCCACACGGCTCTTCCACATAATTTTGTCATCTAATCCCATGAGCCGGTGATGAACATCTTCATTGGGAATAGGTGTTACGGATAGCATCGCTGCAATATAGATTTCATCCCAGGCACCCCAATGAAGGTGTTGCAGACCAGATGGTGAGAGCTGTATCTTTTTAACATTACTGATATTAACCACAGTAGGATCATAACTAAAACACAGCCCTGATTTGAGAATAGCATCTAAACAAAGAAGTGATGTGCGTCTATCTATTCCTAGGGCATGAAGATAATCCAATACTTGTTCTACAGCTACAAAATCCTCTAATCCCCCAGCATCATGATGTTTGGCATCGCGTAGCAGTCTTAGAATTCTGAGAGCCAGCAGAGGGGTGGTGTCAACCTCCGTTGAAAGTGAAAACAAATTCTGCACAAATTCATTCTGTCCAGTAGGATAGAAATTATAGCCTTTTAAAATGATGGACTTCTTTATATCCTCTTCAGAAACTAAAATGCTAGTCTGATACATGTATGCTTTTATAAGTTCATCCACTTTCATGTACGGAGATGCTATAATGTCCCTTACTAGGTGGAGACACCGTCTAATGTCATTGTTTGCCAAATTGCCTACCCATTTTGCCACCAAGCCGGTATTCAAAAAGACATTTTGTAGGCAGGACGTGAAGGCCTGTAGGTCTTCCAATGACAACCGAATGCCTTTGCTAAGAAAGTATCCCGACCCCGGTATCTGCCTTTCATTAAGCTTCTTCTCAATAAATGAAATTCGTTTCTCCAACACGATCTTTGGAGGGGGGGTTGGCAGAAAAAATGCCTCACTATCAAAAGATTGTAGCGCCCCTTGTCTGGATAATTGCCAGCTAGTTTTATCAGTAATAGGGATGACAATTAGGCAGATTTCGTTCTCATATAGTGAGCGAGCGTACTGAAAAACCATTTCTTGAAATTCAATGCTGAAATGATCGGTGTTATCAAAAACTAAGCAGGGGATTTTACGTCGCCCAGTTACGATATTACGCAATAAGCGGTTGATATACTCACCCAGGCGTAGGCTTCGGCATTGTTCAATGTTTTCTCCGAATCGCATTTTAAATTGGGTTTTGTCCACTTCGTAAAGGTGCTTGTAAGGCCCCTGGGTCCACCTTATATATTCATCAAAGAATATTCCTTGCAATTCTTCGTATGTTGGGCCATATATCCCAAAAACTGTCATTTCAATGGATTTCAGGAGGTGTTCATTGAGCCATTCGTGAATGTTCTTAGGATCGCCCGGACTTTCGCCAACGTTTAGTCGGATGATAACGCAATTATTTCTAATATTTTCAGGCAATACGTAACGAAAGAAGCGATCTGTGAACGTAGATTTACCCGCACCTTTAGTGCCAATTAGCAGAACAAACTCATTACGCTGGGTATCACGTACCCTTTCTATTATCTGTGTTAAAGCCTTTGCTTCCTCTGTTTCTAGATCTCTAATGGAACTGGCAAGTTCATCTGTAATTCGTGCGAGGCGTTCATCGGCTATTTGACTTTCTTTTGTTACAACGAAGCACTCTGCAAGCATATCTGGTTCGTCATCGCCCGAAATACGCCGGAAGAAGGTCGTCATTACACGATCCAAGTCAACTGACAACCCTGATCGCTGAATGAGCCTGTAGCCGCTGACTGGCTTCAAAGTTCTACTGAATGCCTTTGCCCTGATGGGCTGACCCTCAGCTTCTTGGAAATAGCTTCTGAACATGAAACTCTCGACACTCTGGTAAGACATCAAATCATAAAAGAGTTTGAAGTTTTCGCTTACATCATCCAAGCTGACAAAAATGAAAGCCATTCCATCGAGGGTGTCCCTACCATCTCCTAATCGGCTTCCTCGGAAGATTATCCATTCATTGCCATTTGTTACGCAGGCAAGCTCTGCATTTTTTGCTCCACAATAACGAACAGCCTGATTGATTCCGGAACGCGGCTGTGGCTGTAAGGATAATATAGGGCCACTTAGCTTGTAAGTTCTTCCAGATCTGTTAGCCAACCCTAAACTGACAGAATCCTTCTTAGCTTCCACAATCATTCGTGCCAATCCATTCACCGAAAACTTGTAATCAACGAAGCCTTCGCCTGTATATTCCTCTGTTGATATATTGGCATAGTGCCACTGTAGTATTGAAGTAAAGATGGGATCTATGATTTTAAGTCTGGTATCTTGTTCGCTACATATGGTATGGACATATTCCTTGAGCTTGGGCAAGAACTCTTTGAAGTGCTTAGAAGCGGCGTCAATAGCATCTCCGGGTCTGTTCTCCATCGTGCATTCCTTAGGCTAAGTAGCCATGTAGGGGGGGCACAGCTTTGCGGTGCCCACCGGCCTTCATTCACCGAATCCATATCCGAGAGTTACTAAAAAATTCACCGCACCAGTGCTCTATGTAGATACCAGATTTGACATAAGGATGGAAAGTCGATCTCTGAATGGTGGGATCAGTTTCCCGTGCCCACCATTTTCCCCCTACACCGGATGCACTGCGGTGGGCATGATCAGATATGCCCACCCTATATTAATTCCTAACTATTTCATTCATATATACGATACCCTTGGGATAGGGAGTTGTCAATTGGAATAGCGGCGCCCATTGGTACGCACGCCTCGTATTGTAGTCTCAGGACTTCTTGCCAACAGTGAATTTTGCGATTTTTCAACATATGATTCGGAAACGCTGAGCTTTCCGGAGGCTCATTTCTCGCCAAACATTGCGCCGAGTCCTTTAAAAAGCATGGTGAGCCAATTTCCAATCCCCCAGGCAAACAGTATCCATCCCAGGACCGGGTTTCCCGGCAAAAAACTGAGCCCAGACATGATCGAGAGAAACCCCGGTGCGAAGATTGCCAGGACGACCAGCACGCCGCCAAGGGCCATAAATGGTGCAAAGATAAGCTTAAACAGCCACATGGTATCCCTACACCGGTTGAGCATTCATTTAGGGTTCGAACTGTAGTTTACCACAGATGAAACCCGCTGTATAATGCCAGGCTACGGGAAA
Source organism: Syntrophobacteraceae bacterium (assembly GCA_052143075.1). Classification (GTDB taxonomy): domain Bacteria; phylum Desulfobacterota; class Syntrophobacteria; order Syntrophobacterales; family Syntrophobacteraceae; genus SbD1. Next base: position 5,398 of record JBKQTS010000024.1, read on the forward strand.
AACAAATACGCCGGTTTATGCGGCGCAACCGCAACGGCCCTTCGGGCCTAGTACCGCAAGCGGCACACTGCCAGCGACGGAAGAACGGCGGGAAAGCTGGTGCAACACGAGACGGTTTGTTGTAAATTGTCCCGTATTTCTATAAACAGGAAAAGGGTGGCCAATGATTAGGGAGCGGAGAATAGGGTAGAGACTATATGAACGCATCGCGACTGAGAGAAATTCTCGATTTGCTTTTGGAGAGAGAAGCGAAGTTTCGGGTTCAGGAAATCTTTCGAGAATTGAACCAAAAGCTTGCCGAATTAATATCGCAACCCCAAAATCCAGCGTTTCAAAGTCAATTTTCTGAGGCGTTGGAGAAGCTTCGCGAGGCTGGTGCTTCACTTCGAGCTAGCATTGAACCAGCGCAGATGCCCCTATTGCAAGAGATCGGCGCGGACAAATACTTCGTTCATGATTTTCCGGCCGACATCAGTGCTTCAATAAGAGACAACCCAATTAGTCCAGCGGTTACTCAGCAAAAGCTCAATGAGTTTTTTGGTGAGCGAGAGAATTATATTCAGCGAATCACGCAGCTTCGCGATAATCTACGGGCGCTTCATATTGAAGCAAGCTCTTTGAAAGAAGGCGATGCAGAGATAGGTTTCCTTTTGCCGCGCAGCTTATTTAATAATCGGCTTGACCAGCTAATCAAGGAATTGCGCGACATCAATCGCATTATCCGGTCTTTTTCTGAAGCCACCATCGGCAGAGTCGAAGAAGTTGAAGTGCGACAAATCTCGACTTCCGACCCTCTATTTTTCTTTGGCCTTGACCCTCAAACTATCGCAGCCCTTGGTTTGGCAATTACATGGGCGCTTAATACATGGAAACAGGTTGAAGAGATTCGCAGAGTGAAGGCCGAAACTCGAAAGTCTGAGGTCCTTTCTGAGAAGGAAGCAAACGAGATTTTTGACAAGAAGATTATCGAAAAGATTGCTGCTGCTATCGAAGCCAGGGTTGACGAAATTGCCAAAGACGATTTAAAGCCTGGTCGTGTGAAAGAACAACGTACTGATCTTGCGTGGGCCTTGGAATCTATTTTAGCTCATCTTGAACGGGGTATGATTGTTGAAGTTCGGTTCTTGTTGTCAACGCCGAAGGCTGTGCAGGAGGGTGACACCCAGGCAACTGCTGAGGCCGTAGCCTTCGAAGCGTTGCGGACAATCGCGCCGCAGCTTGTATTCCCCAAAATGGAAGGACCACCAATCCTTAAACTTCAACCCCCCCCCTCCCCCGAGGAGTAAAGCGTTGCAGGCTCGCGATAACCACGTAACATGAGACAATTAGAATTATTTTGTCCCATGTGGAAGGATTACAGAGTTTTCAAGGCGGCGGGGCTGCTTTCAGAGTGGCGCAGGAAGTGGGCCGCGTATTTGCCGGACCCCCACTAAGCCGCTTTACCGGATAATGCTTTGCATTAGCCCACGCGGACGGCAGAGTGCAGCCCAAGGCAGGACCGCCCGAAATATCACACTGGTGCGATGCGTCGGGCGGCTTTTCTGATGGACGTCTAAACAATGTCGCGGTATGAGTTGACCTTACCGCGTAAGATGAGGCGTTGCACGAACCAAGACATATCTTGGGTGTTTGCATTCCCCGCATGGTGGAAATCTATGTCCCTTAACACATGTAATGTCATGTGGTTTTTTGTGTGCGGGGTCATGGGTTACCCTGTAATCGCCTGATGTGGGGACTACTTGACCAGGTGTGTATTCCATCGTTTTCTCCTTATTCATTTAATCCAATGGATGCCGAGGTTTAAGCGGTTGTGGTGACCGTGTTGGGAGCCGGTATCCCAACAGCGGTCGGGGTCAATTATTTAGTCGTCTTCTTCTTTTGGGTTGATCCAGAAGAAAAGACGCTTTGCCCTTTTGGGAAGGGCTGGCTTTCCCGTTCGCCAATGGCGAAGGCAACGGCCAGATATGCGCTTTCCACTTTTTTTCAGAGTGCCTCCTATTACTACTTTGTTAGATAAGTTCCATCTCGAATTTTTGAGAGCTCTCCGATGACCTGCCGAAAAAGTTCCTCAAGAACCGCCCTGCGTAGCGCGGCCATGCTTTTTCTTCCCTCCGGGGGGAAAACCTCGCCCTAGGGCGAGGGGCGGAGCGCTTTGGCTCTGCCCCCGGCCTGGAGGTCTTTGCTCGATGGTATCCGCACCATAGCTTTGACGAAGCGTCAAATAACAATGAGCCAACATTACCAAAGCGACGTGACGGTGAAAGCCGGTCCAAAGGCGTCCCTCATAATGATCAAGCCCCAATTCTCCTTTGGCATCCTGATAGAATCGCTCGATAACCCAGCGGATGTGCGCAAGTTCAACCAGTTCTTCCAGGCTAAGTGCGCCCAGCTTCCAGGCAAAATAATATTTGAGATCTTCCTTTCGAACCGACTTGGAGATGGGACGCTCACCCAAGAGCCAACCTCGAACCGGCAAGTGAGCCCCCCGGTAGCCACTTCGAAACACCTCTACTCGGGCGAACTCCTTTACAAGAGGCCCCCTTGTACCCCTGCGCCATGCAACCCTTTGCCAGGCATCAAGGGGCAATTGAGCCACTATGTGCTCCGCCTCCACAGCCGGAATGCGCTCTTGAAGGGCGGGGGCCTTTTTTGGTTTGCCGCGTCCGCTGTAAGGCGGAGGAGGCGGATCCCCTTGATCCTCATCAACGGATTTAGCATAGCGAAATCGACTCGTAGAGCTCACAGCCGCAATATGTGGTATTTCCAGGGCTACCAAACCATCGAGCAGAACTGGTTGATCTCCATACCCGGCATCGATCACCACCGCCCCAAAGGACACCTTAGCCTGAATGGACCACTTAACCAGATCCAAACCAATCCCGCCCTTGGTCTTAAACAGAACCGATTTGGGCACATGTGCCTTTTTCCGCCGTTCATCGTCTTTAGTCCAACTTTCGGGCAAGTACAGGCGTGCTGTTACCGGCCAGTCAAAAACGCGATCGACATAATGAGCAGTTACAAGAACTTGACAATTATCCACCCTGCCAAGGGTTCCACTGTACTGCCGCGCGACGCCTACGGAACCTGTGCCCTTTTTGGCAAAGCCGGTGTCATCGAGGATCAACACCCCGTTGCCGACACATGCGTGGGATCGCATATGCTCAGCACGAAGTTGATCCATTTTCTCCGGATCCCAATCGGTGCGGGTCAGAAACTCCTGCAATCGTTGTCCATTGATTGCTGGCAACGACCTGCCGAGCTCAGAAGCTGTCTTTCTGCTTGTGCCCGACAAAAGCCCAGTAGTGTATCGCTCAAGACTTTCCCGGCTCTCCGACCGACGCAGAAATTGGCCAAAAGGAGCCAGGAACTTTTCAAGATCAACCAATGGTTCTTGCCCTGCCTGTAAAATCGCCATCTCCCCCTCCGGAAATAGGTCTGGAAAGAGATTACAACGGAAGCAGGGCAAATGCAAGATTAACTAACAAAGTAGTACTATGGGCCTGCTGATTATAGTGGATTGACGGCGGCGCTTGGTCGTGTATACTTTAAAGCGTGAATGCCCGGCCCCAAGGGCCGCCGTCTGTGCGAGGACCCAGCAAGCAATAGATAGTCCTCGCTCCATTGGCCGTACAATTTCTGCGAAAAGTTGTACGGCTTTTCTTTATATGTCAGTATCATCCCTGTTTCACTATGGGAGGACCCTGTTCTACGACGAGAGGGTCCCACATGAGGTCTTCCTCAGCCCCAACCTCCACTGCCCGATCATAAAGAGCATTGAAGCTGGGTTTCGGCACGTTGCCCTCAGCGTAATGCAACTTAACGATCTTAAAAGGGTTCAAAATTAAAACATAGTTGTACTTGCCCGAGCGACCTTCTGCCGTTGCTATAAACTTCAGCTCAACCAGCTTCTTCATGCGCATCTTCCATGTGCTGACTGCACGATTTCCAGCAAAGCCAGATTCGGCAGCCATGGCCTCCTGGTCATTCGCGACGACAATTGCTTCGTCGAAGCTGCGGCACCATAAAGCCAAGTATGTCGATGAAATCCTCATTTCACCTGCCAATGTATCCATGATATTAAGTACATACGGCAAGACTCTCGGAATCGGGGTGTAGCCAACCCTTTTTGTTTTCAACCATAACCATTCATCCGTAATATGGGGCCAGTATTCAGTGCGCATCCTCGAATAATTTTGCCTAATTTTGTGTAGCCTTTTACTTCCAGCCTCAGCAGACATTGTTGACTCCAGAATAGAGGATTTAGCCTTATATTTCAAGCACGTATATAAAGTTAGATGCCCTGAGATGGGCACCGACCATGAGACGTTCAGAATATGTTATTGTGCATTTAAACATGAGGCAATAAGAATATTGCTTACTCAAATAAAAGACTATGATTTCCTGAAATTGGAATCGTTTTAATTAGTTAGAGTACCGTGCCGTCATATCGCTATTCCATATTATCATGTTTCACTATTTCACTATGTCAATGTTGGGGATTGCCAAGGGGGAAAACTCCGAAAAACATTCGCAAAAAATTTTGATCGTACCCCCCACCTTTAAGAGGATGGTAACACTGACCTGCGCTCCACGAGAAACATGGGACAAAATAAATTATTGTGACTTGTGTGGCGGCTCGGCCCCTCACGCTGTGCGAGTCCGCTGAGAGTAAGCCGCGCCACACTAATTCTTAAGTCATTTTGTCCCATGTTGAAAATCGTGGTATAGGCAGGACGCTAGTTTTCAGCCCTTTCAATTACCCAAACATGAGACAAAACGATGAATGACCGAAAACATCTCGTTTCCGCCGAGGTCTACAAACTGCTTGCCGCTGTCAAGGGCAGCCGGAACGAGCCCCGCGACCGTTGCCTTTTGCTTTTAATGTTCCGTCACGGGTTACGCATCTCCGAAGCGTGCGCGCTTACCCTGGCCCAGGTGGACACCGAAAGCCGCGTGTTGCACGCTGTACGGCTCAAAAAAGGGCTCTCCACGACGCACCCGCTCCGCGCGGATGAAATCAAAGTTATCAAGACATGGCTTGCCAAACGTGCAAAAATAGAGGTCGAAATAGACGCTTTTTTTGTGAGTGAACGACGCACGGCCCTTAGTCGTAAGACGGCTTGGTCTGCGATCCGCAATTATGGGGAGTTGGCTGGGTTGCCCCTGCCCGCCCATCCGCATATGCTTCGCCATGCATGCGGCTTTGCCTTGGCCGATCAGGGCGCGGTTACACGGTTAATTCAGGACTATCTGGGACACCGGAACATTCAGCACACCGTCATTTACACGGCGGCAAATCCGGCGCGGTTTGAAAGACTTTGGCGTTAGGAAGCAAGAGTTTTGGAATGAGCAAAAGCAAGAAATTCAAAGACGAAATGTGTATTTACTGCTTGAAAAATCTATCAACAACGCAAGGTGATCACATCTTTGCCCGCGAGTTTTTTCTTAAAACCAAAAGAGATAACCTTCCTAAAGTCCCTGCCTGTAAATGCTGTAACGATGAAAAATCTGAGTTGGAACACTATTTGACGACGGTGTTGCCTTTTGGCGGACAACATCCGGACTCGCGCATCAACTTACAAAACATGGTGCCTCCTCGCCTCGCAAAGAATGAGAAACTGCGGGATGAGTTGGAGCGCAGCAAAAAGACGATTTGGAAGCAGAACAAATCAGGCGTCTATCTTCCGGGGGTGTCCGCTCTTCCGTTCAACGGGGGTAGACTTGAGAGCCTGAGTTGTTACATCGTGCAGGGCCTTTTGTGGCATCATTGGAGGGTTACTTTGACTTCCGATCACGTTCTTATTCCTGCGTGTCTAAACATGGCGGGAGAAGCGTTTCTCGAAAGGCTCTTAAGCATGCGGGCAGCAAATAGGGTGGACAACAACCTCGGTGATGGCACCTTTTTCTACAGGGGTTGTCAGGGCACGGATTATCCAGAGTTTAGCATTTGGGAGTTATCCATTTATGGGGGACTGGAATTAGCTGATAGTGTGGGTGCTCCCCGTGAGAAATCTTCAAAAGTCGGCGTCTTTACTGGTCATGAGAGCAAGTTGAGGCAAATATTAGCGCCTTTTTTGTGTCACAAATCTTGATTTATGACACAAACGCCGCGACGATCCTAAACGATAAGTATCAGGCCCCTCTTCCAGTTGTTCAGAGATTTTTAAGACATACTTCACCAAGTACGACAGATCGATATCTCGGTATGAATCATAGCTATTTGGAATCGTATGTCGAACAACTTGGATCAGATCACGAAGCAAATTTTACTTCAAATTTACTTCCGCCACCTTCTCTATCCCCGCAAACTCAATAGTCCCAGCGGGTTTCGAACCCGCGTCTTCGGCGTGAGAGGCCGATATCCTAGGCCACTAGACGATGGGACCGCAAAAAAATGGCTGGGGGACTAGGATTCGAACCTAGGTAGGCAGATCCAGAGTCTGCAGTCCTTCCACTGGACGATCCCCCAGAGGAGAATCAAAATATCCAACCATTGCTTCAAAGTCAAGGCGAAAGCTGGCGGAGGCAGAGACGCAGAGGACGCGGAGCAATTTCAGGGAGCAACTAAAGCAGAAAATTATTTCACGCAGAGGTGCGGAAAACGCGGAGAAAACAACTGATTGGCAGCCGGGTTGACATTGGCTATGCGAGATCCGGCTTTCTCAGCTTTCTTTCGAGCGCCTGCGTCAGATAGGAAAGCGGATAGGTCAGCAGCAGGTACATGAATGCGAGCGGCAGATAGGCCTCAAAAGTCTTGTAAGTCGTTGCGTTTACGACTTCGGCCGCTTTGGTCAGCTCCCGGACCGAGATTACCGAAAGAAGGGATGAGTCTTTGATCAGCGAGACAAACTGCCCGGTTACGGGTGGAATGATCCGCCTGAAGGCCTGTGGAAAGATTACATATCTCAGGGTCTGCCATCCGGTAAGACCCGTTGAGAGCGCTGCTTCAGACTGACCCCGATCGATAGACTCTATTCCTGCTCTAACTATCTCAGCTATGTATGCCCCCGAAAACGCCGCCAGGGTAACAACGCCTATTACGACGGGATTGTCGTACCCAATGGCCGCCGCAAGGCAGAAGTAGAATATATATATCTGGACCAGGAGCGGGGTCCCGCGAAAGAATATGACATAGAGCCTGGCGGCTTCCTTTGCGAAAGCGTTTCCTGATATTCGCGCAATGCCGCCCGCGAGGCCCAATAGATAACCGAGGCAGATGGCCCCCGTGGAGATGGCCAGAGTGTAATAGAGCCCTTGGAGGTAGAGCCTGCGGTATTCCCAGACGATCCGCCAGTTCCAGGAGTACTCCATCCGGCTGAGGAGCAGGTATAAACTTACGCTGAAACACGCCAGTAAGGTAGCGCAGGCGAATACGTTCACCCTGTCCCGATCTCTACTGAAGATCGTTGAAATACTTTTTTTGGAGTTCCTGATACCTTCCATCTGCTTTTATTGTCTCCAGGAAAATGTTCAACCAGTTCAGAAAATCGAAATCGCCGCTTCTTATCGCGATCGCATAAGCTTCGTAGGTAAACGGTTTGAGAATTGCGTGAGTCGTTTCCGGGTTTTGGGCGTGGTGCCTGCCGATCGACACCTCGTCGAAGATAAAGGCGTCAGCCCGGCCCGAAACGACCTCCAGTACGCACGCAGTCTCTTCCTTGAACCGTTTCACCTCGGCTTTGGGAAACAGCCTCGCTGTAACGATATCGCCGGTGGTGCCCAGTTTTACGGCCAGGATTCGGCCCTCAGCGTTCAACTGAGCGATTTCGGAAACGTCCGGGGCGCGTTTGTTGCTTATGAGAGCACACAGGCCGGCCTCAAAGTATGGCTGCGTGAATGAGACGGTTTTTGCGCGCGCCGGAGTCCGGGTCATTCCGGAAATTATCATGTCTATCTTGCCTCCCTGGAGGGCTGGAATGAGGCCGCTCCATTCCATGTCCTTTATCTCGATCGGGACGCCGAGTTCCCGGGCGGCAATCTCTGCCAGGTCCACATCGAAACCGATGGGCCGTCCGAGGGTGTCCGCATATTCGAACGGGAAAAATTGGACTTCCATTCCCACTATCAGCTTGTTGCGCTTTATCACCTGATTGAGAGCGCTCGCTTCGTATATTTCGAAAGTGGTCACCGCCAAACAGGACAGGGCCGGGAGCAGGACGCAAATACACACAGCGATCAGACATACCTGCAACCGGCCGGCCATATCTTTTTCCTCAATCCTTTTTTAAAGTGCAAAGGGAGAATTCTCCATTAGTACCTGTTGTTTTCCCGTTAATCCCGTTGATCCTGTAAACCCTGTCAAAGGTCTTTTTGCCGCTCTGCGCCGCGAACGCACAGGAAAGACTTCAGCGCGCGTATGGCACGCTCAGACAAACGTGTAAGTACTCTAAATCCCTTTTGCCATTTATTTATTACCATGGCAGGCATTTTTCGGGCGGGCAATGCCTTTTTTCTTAGTATGTGTCCATCCGGAAACCCCGGATGAGTCACTTGCAGTTTCCGATTCGGGAAGGAGGCATTTTTCGTCCTGGCAAGGAAATCGAGGGGTTGCGCGGAGGCGTACCTATGTACCGCCTCTGGTCATTGACAGGTCAGGGATAGCGTCGAGATCCTGGTTATGCCACCCGCCTCGCGGAGCGTCGAGATCTTGGCTGGCGGTCCCACCGCCCAAGGGCGGAAAAGGACCCTTTCCGGACGGAAACCAGTATGCTGTAGGCCGTATTTATCTGCCTGGTCTTCTCTTCGGCGGCTCTCGCCAGTTCATACCGAGTTGCGTTCAAAGAGGCAAAACCTCCCTTAGCAAAATCCCCCCTGCCCCCCTTTAGAAAAGGGGGGTTCCAATCGCAGTCCTTACCCGTATGGGTGCAACTTGGTATCAGACGGACGTTCCAGGAACTTATCCGGGTGATATTTCTTTAAATAGTGCGACCATAACCGATAATCTGGTATAATAAGCTAAACGGGACCTGGAATGAAATCTTCCATCGGAGGTTAGGTTTATGACCACTGTAATGCCTGAAGGCGAAGCGTTGCGCAAGGCAGTAAAATGGATTTCAGCCGAGATCAACGACAACCCGGGCAAATCTGTGCAAAAACTCCTTCAAGAAGCCGTCACGCGATTTGACCTCTCGCCGAAAGACACTGAATTTCTCATGTCTTTTTACAAAAGGGGGGGAAGTTCCTCAGAAGCAAATTGATTTGCTGCGCAAAGGAGCACGCTGAACGTTTTAGTGCTTTCTACAGACCCGCCTGCACGAGGTCGTGCAACCTTATGATCCCGGCCACCTTATCGTCGCCGTCCAGGACCGGAAGCACCGATATCTGTGATGGGCGGTTTTCCATCAGATTCAGGGCTTCGGCCGCCATTCGGCTTTCATGAATAACGACCGGATTTTTGGTCATCACCTGATCGATCTCGACGTTCAGCAGGTTTTCATGCTGTTGTACCGCCCGGCGCAGGTCCCCATCGGTAAAGATTCCCAGAAGATCGCCCAGCGAAGAGACAACGAGGACCGCTCCCATCGCTTTGCCGGTCAACGTTATAAGCGCATCCCGCATGGGCGTTCCACCCATTACCACGGGCAGATTCTGTCCCGAATGCATGATGTCCTTAACCCGGAAGAGCAACCGCCTGCCTAAAGCGCCCGAGGGATGCAGCCTGCTGAAATCTTCACTGGAAAACCCCTTGAGAGTTAGAAGACACCCAGCCAACGCATCTCCCAGGACCATCGCGACAGTGGTGCTGCTGGTAGGGGCAAGGTTGAGGGGGCATGCTTCGGACTCTACGGTTGCATCCAGGCAGATATCACAATCCCTGGCAAGAGTGGAATTGGCTCTTCCAACTATCGCTATCGTTTTAAGGCCCAGCCGCTTGAACATTTGAAGCAACTGAAGAATCTCGGCGGTTTCTCCGCTGTTGCTGATAAACAGGCCAAGGTCTCCGCGCTGTATGATCCCCAGATCTCCGTGCATTGCCTCGACCGGGTGAATGAAAATCGACGGCGTGCCGGTGCTCGAAAGGGTCGCCGAAATCTTGCCGGCGATAATTCCCGATTTCCCCAGCCCCGTTGCAATCAACTTACCCCGCATCTCGTTGAGGCATGAGACCGCCCGTTCAAATTCGGGACCGATTCGGGCATGAAGGGATTCGAGGGCGGCTATCTCCTTGCGGATCAGATCCTGCGCAAGGTTGAGACATGAAACCATATCTTTATCTCGCTTTTACAGAAAGGCAACAGGCTAAGCAGATTGCCCCTGCAAACTAATTCAAGCTCTTGAATTGAGAAAATTTCTCAAACTGAATTGCGCGTTGTTTATCTTAAGTTTCTTGCGGATATTTTTCCGGTGGGTACGCACCGTACTCTCGGCAATATGCAACTGTCTTGCTATTTCTTCAGTCGTTATGCCATTTTTGATAAGAGACGCAATCCGCAGTTGGGTGAATGAAAGGCTCATGGCAACGCGGGAGTCCATGGCGAACCCGGAAGTCAAGTCTTCAATCTGCGTAGTCAGCAAATCAAGTTGGGCCCGATACTTGTGAAGGGCCTCATCGTTTCTCAGCTTCGTGACCATGGGTATTATGAGACTTCTTAGTTTCAGGGCGATGCGCGTTTCGATTTCCTCTCTCTCGCGCTCGATATTTTGAGCAAAAATCGACAGGGCCCTATTGGTGTCGAGAAGTTGTGTATTCAAGTTTTCAAGCCGCTGCTGCTGACCGAGCAATTCCGACCGGCTCTGTTTGAGGTCGTCTATCAGCTTTTTTGATCCCCTCTCATTTGCGAGGGCCTTTAAGGCCCTCAATACCGAATAGTAGAGCAGCTCATTCTGAAAGGGCTTCTCCAGCAAGTCGAAAGCGCCGAGTTTCAGTGCCCGGATAGCAGTATCCTTATCTGCGAATCCCGTAATGACTATAATTTTTAGATCACTGCCAAGTTGCGGGATCAGGTCCAAGCCACAGACATTGGATATGAAAACATCGAGCAAGACTATATCGGTTTTATTGTTCCTTACATTTTCAAGTGCGGCTTCGGGCTGGGTAAAGCCCTCCGCGCTAAGACCCCAACTTCGAATGGTCTCGCAGAGAGTCTCGCAGACGATCTCGTCGTCGTCCACTACTGTGGCCCTGGAATTCTTGAAAGCCTCCATAACGTTCACTTTCAATCAAAGTCCTACAGCGGATGAAGCGACAGGGCACGCCACTTTACCTGGTTTAAAACCCTCGACCCGGCGAGCCGAACCACCCTTTCACCCGGGCAAGCCCTTCCACCTCAGGCAAAAAACAGTATTCAGGCCGCTTTTCCTTCTCGCAGAGAATTACCAGAAAACGAAACTGAGCGCAATATATTACCTATTTGGTGCAAAATGCGATATTATGCAGCCCGTTATTTCATTCGGAAACTTACGCTTAATTATTAAGGTTTATTTTCGGAGAGCGAATCAATAGTGAGGATTGTTCCGGCGAACCGGCTGTCCGATTTTTCATCATTACTTATCAAGGCGGTGTTGAACTGAAAATGGCCAGGGTGCTGTTAGTTGAATATGACCAGACTTGGCGGGATATTGCTTCGGAAGGCCTGAGCGCGCAAAAGCTCGAGTTCTGTTCCGCTCTGACAGAGGCTTACAAGCGACTCGAAAAAGAAGCATTCGATGCAATAGTGGTGAGCATTGAGTCTAACTACGATGAAAACATACGGAACCTCAAAGATAAACTGCCCCCCCATACCCCTTTGCTAATCGTAAGCGAGCAGACGAAGACCGAAACGGTGGTCCAGGCAATCAGGGCCGGCGCCTTCGACTTCATTGCCAAGCCTTACAATTCCACCAGGATCAGAATTGCTGTTGAACAGGCGGTCGAAAATCGAGCCTTAAGGAATGAAATCGACTACCTGCGGCGCACTCAGGACATACTCTATGATTTTGACAGGATAATCGCGGCAAGCCCTGCGATGAACAAAGTTATCTCTACATTGAAGAGGATTGCGGATTCGGAAGCAACGATCCTCATAACTGGAGAAACCGGGACCGGCAAGAGCATGCTTTCCGGTACGGTGCATTTCAATAGCCGCAGACGCGCAAAGCCGTTCATCAAAATCAACTGCGCCAACATTCCGGAGACCCTGCTGGAAAGCGAGTTGTTTGGACATGAAAGAGGGGCATTCACCGGGGCCACCAAGACCAGGACCGGACGCCTGGAACAGGCGAATGGGGGCACCGTTTTCCTGGATGAAATAGGCGAACTTACTCCCGCCCTACAGGCAAAACTGCTGCGGGTACTGGATGAAAAATGCTTCGAGCGGCTTGGCGGAAACCAGACTATTCGGACAGACATCCGTATAATAGCCGCAACACATAGAAACCTTGAGGCCAACGTGGAGGCCGGGAGCTTCAGAGAGGACCTCTATTACAGGATCAATGTGTTGAGAGTGCACCTGCCCCCTTTGAGAGAGAGGCGGGAGTGCATCGGACTCCTTTCCGACTATCTGCTCCAGAAAATCTGTCGTGAACTTAAAGCAAATTTCAAAGGTTATGCAGCGGGAGTCACCGAACTTTTCAAACGCCATCACTGGCCGGGGAACGTGCGGGAACTTTCCAACACTATCGAAAGGGCCGTTCTGCTCGAAGAAAGCGGCCTGATAACACTGGAAAGCGTCTCTCTTTCAGGCTTCTCGCACAAACCCAAATCTTCTTCAGAGCCTCTGAAAAACCTCGAGACAAGCGAAAAAGACCTGCTCCTGGAAGCCCTCGATCTCAGCGGATGGGTGCAGAAAGACGCTGCCAGCCGGCTGGGAGTTACCGCGCGCAAGCTAAACTATATGATTAAAAAGCACAGCATAACTCATAGCCGCTGGCGCAAAAACAGATAGACGCGCGCGCGGGCAGGGAACAACGAGCGGGAAGAAAAGACCTGATTCGGCTTCCTGCTTCACGCTTTTTCCTTCCTGTTCACGTTTTTTCCTTCCTGCTTCCTTCTCCCCGATTTTCATTTAAGTATTCTTTCAAAGGGTACGAATTATTCTGTTGTAATGAAATTTATGTGAAACACGAAATTCATTCAATTCCAACGTATTGGGGGAAGGATTTCATGAGATTCCGTATTTCTCTGAAAATCAAGCTGATGCTTATGTGTGTGGTGATAGTTACAGTACCAATCCTGATCATCGGCGGGTTCAGTCTGCAGGAATTCCGTTCCTTCGGGGACAAAATCAGTGAACAATCCTTTGCGGCATTGGAAAAAGGGGCTCTCGACATATTGAAGACCGGTGTCGCCAGGGACGGGGCCGGCGTTGCAGGCCCCATCACCCAGGCTGAGAACGACCTTTTGAGAATGGCGGCGTCCTCCAGCGTTCATGGATATCTCACGGGGGTATCCGGAGAAAATGAAATCTTGAACCGCCTTGTCCAGAAGGAGGAAATGCGAGTCGTTGAAGGCATTGTCAGGATGTGCAAGGCCCACCAGAGTATTCTGCAAAAACAGGTAAACGCAAACCTGGCGGTTGCCGAGCGAGTCGTCTCCGTACTGGGCCCTATTACAGTTTCTCCTGTTATAGAAACCTGGACGGCGGTAAACCAGTTCACCAAAGAGCAGCAGACAGCAGCGCTTCCGCAGTTCCGGCTCGGGGAAACAATCCTGGAACCGAATGACAGCTTCGATAAGCCGACTCCTGTTGTGGACGATGTGCACGAACTCGTTGGAGGCACCTGCACTATTTTTCAAAAGATGAACGACAGTGGCGACATGCTGAGAATAGCCACGAACGTGAAAAAAGCTGATGGAAAACGAGCGATAGAGACTTTCATCCCGGCGGTCGGCAAGGACGGCACACCCAACCCTGTCGTAAGCACCGTACTGAAAGGGGAAACCTTTCACGGGCGCGCATTCGTTGTCGATAGCTGGTACACAACTGCGTACAAGCCCCTTTATACGAAAGACGGCCAAATCATCGGGATGCTCTACACCGGCATAAAAGAACAGGATTCAGCCGAACTTGCGGATGCTGTCGTTAACACGAAGCTGGGTCAATCCGGTTACGTTTTTATCATGGATTCCTCCGGAACCCTGCTGATTCACCCTCGCTCGGACCTGGTAGGCAAAAACGTGATTTCCGATCTCAAGATAAATGAGTTCTCGGAGATTCTTAAAACGAGGGAAGCGGGTAAAATCCTGACACTTCAATATCAGTTCGAGGAGAAGGTCAAGACGTTGGCCTATTCATACTTTCCTGATTGGGAGTGGGTTGTGTGCGTCACGGCCCCCGCCCAGGAACTCTATGAGGATGCAGCTAAACTGTCCAGAGCTTTTCTCGAATCCGAACTGGTGGCTATTGCGAACGATGCCACGCTGGAAATCGACGGGAAAAAACAGCCCTTGTACCGCCAGGTACGCTACCTTGACGAAAAAGGCCTTGAAATAACCAAAGTCCAGGATGGAAAACTTTCCAGCGACAACAAGTTCAAGGGAGATGAGACCTGGTTCAAGGAAACCATTGCGCTCAAAAAAGGCGAAATCTACAACTTGGGCGCTGTTGTAGCGGCAAACACCGGCAAACCCGAGATGCGTTTGGCCACTCCCCTTTTTGTGGGCAATAGACTGCGGGGCGCAGCCGTTCTTTCACTGGACTGGGATATTGTCTGGGGGATTCTCAAGAACCGTGTATACGGACGGAGCGGGTATGCGTTCATAATCAATGAATCCGGCTGGGCCGTGAGCCACCCGAAATTCGGGCTTCTGAACCCGATGAATTTCGCTGACCCCTCTTTGGGAAAACTCTCTGAAATAGTGCGGGACCGTATGCTCAAAGGCGAAACCGGAACGGGGGAGTACGTTTTCGAGGGCGTGAGGAGATTTGTCACTTACGCGCCGCTTAAAGTCGGAAACAAGACCTATTCTATTGGCGCCAGCGGCCCTGCGGACGAATTCCTGCAACTGGCGAGCACTATCAGGCAGGACACTTCGACCGATACGGACCGGATCCTGAAGATAGTACTGTTTTCCTCTGTTGCCCTAATATTTTTGGGGTGTCTTGCAGGCCTTTTGACCAGCAACAAAATTTCCAACCCACTGAGCAGGACGATCAAAGGGCTTTCCGAAGGAAGCGTGCGGCTGACCGCAGCCTCTCAGCAAATCAGTTCGGCAAGCGCTCAACTTGCTCAGAATGCCTCAGTGCAGGCGGCCTCCCTGGAACAGAGTTCGGCGGCAATTGAGCAAATAACTTCTTTGGCCAGGCAAAACGAGGAAAGCCTCGGGCATCTGTCCAGGTTGAGCGGTAAAACGGTCGACGGAATGAATGCAAGCCATGAGTCTCTTGTCAGGACCATGGATACAATGTCGCTCATTTCCGCGTCCGGCGAGAAGATGGCCACGATAAACAAGAGCATCGACGAGATAGCTTTCCAGACCAATCTGCTGGCCCTCAATGCGGCAGTCGAGGCCGCAAGGGCAGGAGAAGCGGGAGCGGGTTTCGCGGTAGTCGCTGACGAAGTAAGGAGCCTCGCGCTGCGGGCGAGCAATGCGTCAAAGGACACACAGGAACTGATCCTTTCTGCCCTCGAGCAGATATCAAGCGGAAACGGGCTCGTGAAGCAGGCCCTCCAGCAGTTCGAGCTTATGCAGGTGGACGGCAGGAAAGTCAAGGAGCTGGTTACAGACATTGACCAGGCCATGCACGAGCAGACCCGAGGTATAGAGCAGGTCAATATTGGGCTTCACGAGATGGATGAGGTGGTCCAGCTAACCGCCTCAAACGCTGAACAATCGGCTGCTGCGGCCTGTGAACTCGAAGAGCAGGCCGATGAGATGCGAGACAGCGTGGCGGGCCTTCAGAAGCTGGTTGGCGTTAAACAAGGAGAGGAGCCGAAGAAGCCTTACGGCGTCAATAAGGCAAAATCTCCCGGCCTGGAACAGCGCCGCATTGCCAATCCCGCCAGGAAAAGCGCGAGCCGGCCTCCGTCGCCGAAATCTCCCGGCCTGGAACAGCGCCGCATTGCCAATCCCGCCAGAAAAAGCGCGAACCGGCCTCCGTCGCCGAAATCCGTTCTCTTGACGGACCATTTGGATCAACCGGATATATCTTAAAATGCAAGGAGCAAGGAACGGGAAGCAAAGACCTGCTTTCCGCTTCCCGCTCCCTGAATTAAATTCTTCCAACCGGCATCAGGAGAAGCGGGCTTTCGTCAGGCTGAAGACCTAAGGCCTTCTTAACCTCATCGTCACGAAAAGCGCCGACCACGACAGTCCCGAGGTTGAGCGACACGGCCTGGAGGTGAATGTTCTGAGCTGCATGGCCCGCCTCCATGAAAATGTAGCGGATTCCCCGCTCGCCATATTTGCGGGTGGTGCGTTCGAAAATGGCGAAAATCGCTATCGTCGCAGGCGCGCGGGAGATCATCGACTGGCCAAGAGCTGCCACGGCAAGGTCGTGTCTTATATCTTTTTCGTTCTTACACAGGATTGCGTGATTTGTGCAATCGTAACTGTAGCAACCGCATGGCAGTCCATCCAGCCTGCCTGCTACGAGTTGAATTTCCAAAGGATAGAGCGCCCCGGCAGAAGGACAGGTCCGGTAACCGCCCGGCCGGATTATCCCCTGCGCAGCCCATAGGAGCTGGGAAATCTCCGTCAAATCCAACGCGTCTTCCTTATAATGCCTTATCGACCTTCTCCCCAGAAATGCAGCCTCGACGGAAAGCTTTCCATCATGAGCAGGCGCCGGCAGTTTTATCATCTTACCCTCAACATTCATGACCCCCTCCAACTATCTAGTCTGCATCCGGAACTCCGGATAAAAGACTAGCAGTTTCCGGTTCGGAAAGCAGGCATTTTTCATCATGGCGCGTACAGTTTGGTGCCCCGCCATTGTCGGATTGCCCAGCGCCGCACCGAAAGGTGCAAGGAAATCGATGGGTTGCGCGGAGGCGTACGCCTGTACCGCGTCTGGTCATGGACAGATCAGGGATAGCGTCGAGATCGGCGACCGACCCCGCCGAAGCCTCTGCGGCCACCCGCCTAGCGGGGCGTCGAGATCCTGGCTGGCGGTCCCACCGCCTTTGAAAAAAGTGTTACAAAGACACTGGATGTGTTAATATAATGTTTCTGAGTGCCGAAAAAACCTCTTGGCCGTGCTAGACGGGGAGCTAGCGGTGCCCTGTAGCCCGAGATCCGCTTCAGCGGGGTTGAATCCCCTTTCGAAGGGCCCGGAGCTGAGCAGGCCGTATCTAATTCCGGCGCCGGTTGGACACCACGCAACAGACGAGTACGAACCCCGTCAGGTCCGGAAGGAAGCAGCGGTAAGTACCCCCGGCTGTGTCGCGGTCCAATCTAACCTGGTTGCCGGAAGGTGTGCGGTCTGTGTTGGCCAGTCCGACGGAGGGTGCACGGCCAAGTCCTTTTTTCAGAGCACACGGAGGAAGCAATCCCACCTTATATTTTTGCTCGCAGCAAAACACTATCAAAAGAGCTTCCGGCAAAGTACTTTCGTTCATGCTTCGATACCCGGTCACGAACGGAAAAGCAGTTGCTTACGTAACCGTTGCCTCGAAAGGTAGAAACGGCCTTTTTAGAGAAGCTCCAAAACATCTGTTTCAGGAGGTCATTATGAAAGCGTCTTTGTCGGGTGTCTTTGCCCTCGTTTCTGCCCTGTCGATTATCTGCATTCCTGAAGTTTTCGGCCAACAAGGGATGCCTGCTTTCTCGGATGTCGATTGGATCTTTGAGGCACGATGCATTAAGTGCCACAGTGGAACACGCCCTCCCGAAGGCCTTCATCTGGATAGTTACAGCGGAGTAATGGCCGGGGCAAAAGACATGCAGGTTATCGTCAAAGGCGAGCCCGGCGAAAGCGAGCTTGTGAAAAGAATCAAAGGAATTTCAAAGCCGCGCATGCCCAAAGACGGCCCTCCCTGGCTCTCTGAAAAGGACATCACCCTGATCGAAAAATGGATAGCCGCCGGCGCCCCGCAGTGAGCAAGTGCCCCACCTCACGAGGCCCCGGGAGACGCCAATTTCCACGCTCCGCCTTGGGGGGGTTGCATTGCATTTGCGTTTAGGCGACAATTAAACGGACATCAGAGATCGGATGTAAGAGGCTGGAAGTTCCATCTTCCCCATCTGTCTTCCGTCATTCGTCTTCTGTCATCGGACTTCCATAGGAGACCGCAATGAGATTGCACTACATTCAGCACGTACCATTCGAAGGACCGGCCAATATCCAGGCTTGGGCTGAAAACCAGGGCTGGCAAATATCGGGAACCCACCTCTACAGGCTGGAAAAACTTCCCGGCACTGATGACCTGGACTGGCTGGTGATAATGGGAGGGCCGATGAATATTTATGAAGAGAAGGAATACCCATGGCTTACCGCTGAAAAAAGGTTCATCGAAAAAGCCATAGAAAAGGACAAAATTGTGCTCGGTATTTGCCTGGGCGCACAGTTGATCGCTGACGTCCTCGGGGCGCGGGTCGTGCGCAACAGGTACAAGGAAATCGGCTGGTTTCCGGTAAGTCTCAGGCCCGAAGGCCTTGCATCCGTGCCTTTCCAGGGCTTTCCGGACGAATTCCAGGCCTTGCACTGGCACGGCGATACCTTCTCCCTTCCTGCCGGGGCGGCCATGCTGGCCGAGAGCGAAGCCTGCCCGGCCCAGGCGTTCTCATCCAATGGCGACCGGGTGCTCGCCCTTCAGTTTCACCTGGAATCGTCGATCGACAGCATTCGCGCGCTGATTCAAAATTGTTCCGATGAACTTGTAGATGGTGAATATATTCAGAGCGCTGACGCCATTTTGGGAAAAAGAGAAAATTTTTCGAACATACACAGCACCATGCTCCTGCTGCTCGAAAATATTAAGAAATCCTTTTGACGTTCTCGATGAGATGCTTTCTGAGGCGCCATGGAGTCTGCAAAATTGCATGTGGTCAGCATCCCGGAATCATACATGAGCTTCTTTTAAGCCGCATTGGACCCCGCATTCCCGGTCGAATTTCTTTCTTATCCGCTCAAGCCTTCGGCGGTTCACCCCGAAATCCCAGTAGCCAACTCTCGAGGCAGAACGCATCTGGATCGTCCTGCTCTCCCTATCTAGTTGGAAATCCACATCATCCACAAATCCGAGAAGGCTTCTGAATTCAGCTCTGATATTTTCCTGATCGGCTGCGAGGACTCTCACTCTATCCATTCCGGAAACAATCGCTCCCAGGCAGTCAAAGACCCCTTCAGGTGCTGAGCCGACCGGCAACGGAGCAATCATGTGAGCTTCATCAGTGCTTTGGCTCGATACGCAATTGGGAGTATCGGGACAACCGGAAACTCTGCCACCATTTGGACCGGAGGTTATGGACGGCTTATCTGGCTGAGATCCATTCATGACTTTTTCCTTTTTCGAGATAAAGACATAATTGCAGTTAAACCCCACTGCGCACAGTGAGCCTCAATCTAAAGGTATGGACACGTAAGCCCGTCAGCAACAAAAGAGTGTTCTTTTCCCGTTAGTGATTAAATTGACGCATCATTCAGGATTATATGTGTGAATACCGTTAAACCCGTAAGGATTCATTATTTCATTCTACGTCTTTTTGCGATTTCATGCAGAAATTTCGGTCAGGTATTTTTTAACAGGAGGGCAAAGATGCCGCATTACGATACAGCCTTTTCAGGAATGGCAAGCAGCAGGAAACTTACCAATACGGAACTGGTGCGGGCCATCCGCTTCATGATTGCCGCCGAGTACGAGGCAGTCCAACTGTACATGCAGCTCGCAGAATCTACGGACAATGGACTGGCAAGTGCAGTTTTGAGGGATATTGCAGAGGAGGAACTGGTCCATGCCGGGGAATTCCTGCGGCTCCTGAAAGAGCTCGAACCCGAGGAGGAAAAATTCTACAAGAAGGGCGCGCTGGAGGTCGAGGAGTTCATTGAAAAGCTCAGGATGAAATAAGCTGGTATCGCACCTGAAATCGGCCCAACCGATAACTTGACTGCGCCTTTGCTCCACAAGGTTCTTTGTCGTAGATAGATTTTCAAGTCGAGGACTGTGTGCGAACCGCCTACTTCGGCCCGTTATCAGTTTTAGCGCCTCTTGACCTCGCCTTGAGCGAGATACTCTTTTAATCTCCCTGATCGTACAGGCGCCGTACTACACCTTCGAAGCAGTTGATGGAAGAAGCACCCGATGCAGTGATCCCTGTGATCGTCGATTTCCTCAAATGATCCCCGAAGGCATCTCTTTTTCCAGCAGCCCCGGCTTTTTGTTGATCTCTTCAGCAGGGTTGCGCGGCAGCCAGGCTCCATCGCGCATCGCGAAAGACTTTAAGGCTTCAAGCAGCGAGTCATAATCATCCGGGCCGTCGTAGCGTGTTCCGTTGATAAAAAAGGTCGGCGTGCCGTTAACGCCGCTGCGGATGCCGCTCTGGCGGTCCTCCTTGATGCGCTTTTCAGGAATGCCTTGCCTGATATCGTTCCCTAATTGTTCGAGATTCAACCCGATCCTTTCAGCCCACGAGGGAATGACGTCCGGATCGAGGAAGGCCTGCTGTTCAAAAAGCAGATCGTGCATGTCCCAAAACTTGCCCTGTAGCGCAGCGGCTTCCGCCGCTTCGGCCGCGATCAGGGCATAGGGGTGCATCTGGGTCAGAGGGAAGTTCCTGAACACAAATCGCATCTTCTTCCCAAACGTCTTCTGCAAGCGCTTCACGACGGGATAGGCGGCTCCGCAGTAAGGGCATTGATAATCGCCGTACTCCACCAAAGTCAAAGGTGCGTCGGCGGGTCCTTCAGCGTGGTCATGCGCTGAAACGGGCTGGCTGAGAGTGGCTGATTCGTCCATGATACCTCCTGACTTGGACATCGAACTAGTTTCCATCCGGAAGGTGCCCTTTTCCGCCCTGGCTGTGTCAATCTTCGGGTTTTCTTGTGCGGCGTACCTATGTACGCCTCCGCGCAAACCCTTGATTTCCTTGCCATGGCGAAAAATGCCTTCTTTCCGAATTGGAAACT
>JBKQTS010000025.1:0-38480 GCA_052143075.1 Syntrophobacteraceae bacterium
CATGAGGACATGTTAAACCTGAAAATGGAGACCATTTATAATACCCAATATTGTCAAAGAACGTTTCTCATAAAACTTCCAGGGAAACCGTCAATTATGAAGGCCCCCTTTTTTCAGCAACCTGCTAAGACCTGCCAGAAAGGCCAGGACCCCGGATGAGGATAATGAACGGCCAGATTATTCGGCCATACCGTTTTTCGGATGTAGGCGATATACGAAACGATGGTATTCCCCATGCGAGCACCCAGTGGAAATGCCTCAATAGATTTCACCATTCCTGCTTTTTGCTGGACGACGAATGTTACGATGCTCGAGAGCGCAGCCAAGGCAAAAAGGGGCATTTTTTCCCAGAGCAGAGGACGAATCAATGCCCATCGATTCGAATCGTACGCCGGTTTTTCCTGTAATTCGACGCCCCGCGAGGTCTTCCCCGGACTTGATCCGGGAGTGTGCTTTCTGCTCGATTTCCCTTTTGTTTTATTCGCAGTTGAACGTTTATTTACCTCGGCGCGGATTTCCCGGGCGGATTTTTCTTGCTCGAAGCGCTGCAGGGGCCAGTAGTCCAAAAGGAGCAGGACAAAGGGAAGGGTTACCAGCATGGGTTTAGCCATCAAGCCTAAAGCAAATAATATGAGAACAGCCGAATAGCGGAGGACGGAAGACGGAGAATGGAAGATACCGGTCCACTTCTGTCCGCCCTCCGTCCTCCGTCTTCCGTTCCGTGCTCGACATAGCTGATATATACAGCCATGGTCAGCATCCAGAAGAAAGTGGAAAGGACATCCTTGCGCTCGGCCACCCAGGCGACCGATTCCACGTGGAGAGGGTGAAGCGCAAACATCGCCGCCACGAACGCGCTCTTCCAAGGGGCATCCGTCATCCGGTAAAAAACGAAAAAGAGCAACAGCGTGTTTGCAATGTGGAATAAAAGATTGGTCACATGATGCCATCGCGGCTCTAATCCAAAGAGCTGCACATCCAGCATGTGAGATATCCATGTCAGGGGATGCCAGTTTCCGGCATAACCGGTCGTGAATGCCCACCCGATTGCCTCTGTCGTAATACCATTGCGTATGTGGATGTTTTTAGTTACGTATGATGTATCGTCATAATTAATGAAATCGCAATGGCTGACTTGCCAGAATGCCATGAGGGCAGCAGCCGTCAGAAGAAGGCAAATGAGCGGAATTTGCTTGTTTCTTAACATGGCACACGTCCGCCGGAATAATGCATCAAGTTGTGCTCTTTGCATTCGAACCGAATTTTGGAGCCGGATCCTATCCAAAAAACTTCCGGAACAACCCCAGGCCTGAAAAATCATACGATTTGCCAATCGAACAGGCAAGCGATAAGTCAATGTGCCCGGTTTTGGCACGATCAGCTCTCCCTTTGAGTAGAGAAGGCTGCGTTTTTCCGATCTCTATTTCTCAAGGTCCAGGGGACCTGACCGCCGAGCCGGTCATTGTGGAGGGGAACGGTCAATCACCGTCCCTTATCCGATTGTCAGGTCTTACCAAACATCTCGCTCATCATCACGCCTTCGCACACTTTAGTTACAGGTCCTGTCATTGTGGCCTGAAAGCCATTGCTGAAGCTTATTTGTAATTCACCGCCCGGCATATGAACTGTTATTTCCGAACCGCACAAACCAAGTTTATAAGCGACAGCCGCTGCAGCAGTGCTGCTGCTTCCAGATGCCAGAGTATAGCCCGCACCTCGTTCCCATATCTCAATTTGAATGTTTCTTCGATCAATGACCCTCATAAACTGGACATTTGTCCGGTTCGGGAACCTGTGGTCATTCTCTATGAGAGGGCCATAACGTTGAGCATCAAGCGATGACAGCTCGTTAGTGAGAACAACACAGTGGGGATTGCCAACTGTTGCAGCACAGAACGTGAAGACCTTTCCGCCTATGCTGATGTCTTCATTCAAAACTTCGCGCGATGGTCCTGCAACAGGAATAATCTGACTGTTGAAATTCACTTCTCCCATGTGGACGGCAACAATTCCACCTCCATTATGAACCTTGCACGAGACAATCCCGCCGAGGGTTTCCACTGAAAAAGGTTGTTCCCCCACAAGCCCCTCATCATAAAGTGATCGTGCGAAGATTCGCAGGCCGTTCCCGCTCTTTTCTGCTTCACTTCCATCTGGATTGAATATGCGAAGACCGAAATCGCATGACTTGCTATCCACCGGACCATAAAGGATACCATCCGAACCTATGCCATAGTTGCGATGACATATGAGGCGCAATATTTCCTGAGACAGCGCAGCTTGAAAAGATTTCGGGCGCAATACTATGTAGTCGTTGCCCAAGGCGTGATATTTAAGATATCTCATCATTCCTTATATTGACTCCCGATCCTGATCATCACGCAAACGATGTAAAACAGCCGCTGCAAGAATGACATCATATTCTTGTTCGGGCAAATCGATTTCACAAAAATTGGCATGAAATATTCTTATCAGGTAACCAATCCGTCCGCCGCATTGGAGTCTGTCTTATGAGGCAGGCTGAACCAGAACAGGGTCCTGCCGGGAGCGCTTTCCACCCCTGTTTTTCCCCCGTGGGCTTCGATGATCTCCTTTACTATGGCGAGCCCTATTCCTGTGCCTCCAAAGTCCCTGGAACGGGATTTTTCTCCCCGATAGAAACGCTCGAAAATAAATGGCAGGTCTTTGCCTTCAATCCCGGGGCCGCTATTTTCGACAAAGAATTTCAGCGCCTGGCCGGAGCTCTCCGTGCGCACCGATACCGACCCACCTTCAGGCGTATACTGCAGAGCATTCTTCAGAAGGTTTTCCATCACCCGGCTTAGTTTTTCTCTGTCCGCCGGCACCGGAGCCGCTTCACCCAGTTCAGCCCTGACCTGGATATTTTTCTGTTTGAACTCGAGATCGAATTTTTTCAAAGCGCGTGAGGCAAGTTCCGCAATATCTGTCTCCTCCAGTTCAAGACTCAATCTTGCCGCATCGGCACGGGCCAACTGCATCAAGCCTTCCACAAGGGAAATCAGCCGGAGCGTTTCTTCCAGAAGCAGTTGGAAGGTTTCCTGGGTCGGCGGGACAACACCGTCCTGAAGCGCCTCCAGGTATCCCCTGATGTTCGTTAAAGGAGTGCGAAGCTCGTGAGCGACATCCGAAACCATGTTCCTTCTGAGCTGTTCGACGCGTTCGAGGCTTGCGGCCATCTGGTTGAAAGCGTTGGCCAACTCGCCGATCTCATCGTGCGAGCCTTCCCGCACCCTGGAGGAATAATCCCCCCTGGCAATCAGGCGCGTTGTTTTTATCATCTGGTAAAGCGGCCGTAAAGCCATTTGAGTCAGCAGGAAGCTCAACAGTGCGCCCAGGACAAGTGCGCCGATGCTGGTCCAAAGAAGATAGCGGTGTACTGAGTGGATGAACATCTGGTGAGCATCCGTAGGATTGATCCGGTACTCCTTCATGAGAACCGAGAAGTAATCGGCCGCAAGAGTGTCGAGAACCAGCCAGAGGACAAGTATCACCAGTGCGACCACAGGCACGTTGATTGCCAGCAGTTTCAAGAGCATGCCCTGTTTCATGGCGAAGATTCCTCTTGATTTATGGCAACCCGGTACCCGAAGCCTCGTACCGTCAATATGTATTGCGGGTTGGCGGCGTCTTTTTCGAGTTTCTGCCTCAGCTTGCCTATATGTACATCTATCACTCGATCGATTACCTGCTCGCCCAGAGGATAGAGCGCATCGAGGAGCTGTTCTCGAGTAAAGAGCCGCCCCGGCGCATTCATGAGCAATCGAAGCAGCTTGAATTCCGATGGAGTGAGGACGATGCGGCGATTATCCACCGTAACTTCGTGGTTATGAGTATCCAGAACAAGCCCTCCAGCCTTGAGCTTGTCGGACCTTTCCCCGGCGGTGATACCGGTTCGCCTCAACACCGCCTTGATTCGAGCGACAAGCTCGCGGGGGCTGAACGGCTTTACCACATAATCATCTGCGCCAATCGTCAGCCCGAGGACCCGGTCGAATTCCTCACCCCTTGCCGTCAGCATCAGAATCGGGACATCAGAAAATTCCCGTATCCGGCGGCACACCTCCCAGCCGTCAAGCTTCGGCAACATGAGATCAAGGATGACAACTACAGGATTTTTCTGACGAACCAGACTCAAAGCTTCGACGCCATCGAAGGCAAGCGCGGTCTCGTATCCTTCGCGTTCAAGATAAAGACTGATGAGCGAAGCGGTTTTATTGTCATCCTCAACGATCAGAACTGGGCCGGATTTTGGCATGAGTCTCACTCTCAGGTTGATTCAACGATTGCTTGCCGAAGCATAGTTTAAAAACCCTGCTGCCTTTGCGCAAGCTTGCGAGGATTGTGTGCGCAAAATTCTGTAAATAGATAATCCGGAAAAGCGTGGGGGATGGGGGGACATGTGCCCCCCGCACCCCCTTCGCCACTGCGCGGCTCCAGCGGGGGAGCGGGGAATCGTTCCCCCGCTCTCTTGAGCTTTGGCAATTTGCAGAATTTTGCGCACACAATCCTGTTTTTCGGTCATTACATTTACCTAATCTTTATATTCCCCTGACATTTTCATTACCTTCTGGAATTACTTTAGTCGAAACAGGAGTTAGATTAAATTGGCCCCCGTAGAGAAAACCAGTGGGGGCTGCAAACTGAAGGGGGTACTGCAATGAAAGTGATCTTGCTGGCGGCGTTAATCGTATTGGCGGGATTTGTCCTGCTGGGACTGGGACCTTCGTACGGCAGGCAGACCGAAAAGAGTTCGGCCGAGGACGAAGAATATCCCGGGTTACCGAGAGCCACGTTTGCCGGAGGATGTTTCTGGTGCGTGGAAGCCGATTTTGAAAAAGTAAACGGGGTCGTTGAAGCCATATCGGGCTATTCGGGAGGCCGCACGGAAAATCCTTCATATGAAGAGGTTTCGTCCGGAACAACGGGACATGTGGAAGCCGTTCAGGTCATTTACGACCCGGCAAAAGTAAGCTACGAGGAACTGCTGGATGCTTTCTGGAGACATATCGACCCCACGGACCCCGGCGGACAGTTCGTTGACAGAGGCGAGCAGTACCGCAGCGTGATCTTTTATAACGATGAGGCGCAGAGGGCGGCGGCAGAACAGTCAAAGCGCAAACTTGAGAGTTCCGGCCGTTTCGATAAGCCGATCGTTACAGAGATCTTGCCGTTTTCGAAATTCTACAGAGCGGAGGAATACCACCAGGGCTATTCGAAAAAGAACCCGGTGCGCTACAAATATTACAGATACATGTCCGGACGGGACCAATTTATTACAAAAATATGGAGTAAGGATATGCAAATCGCTGAATCGAAACCGGAAACCGCCCTGCCGGGCGTGCGCACGGTGGAATACATGAAACCTGATGATGAGACACTTCGACATAAGCTCACCGATCTTCAATACAAGGTGACTCAGAAGAGCGGCACCGAACCGCCGTTTAAAAACGAGTATTGGGATAACAAAGGGGAAGGGATCTATGTGGACATCGTTTCGGGCGAACCTCTTTTCAGTTCGTTGGACAAGTATGATTCCGGAACCGGATGGCCAAGCTTTGCGAGGCCTCTAGAGCCGGACAACATCGTGGAGAAACAAGATCGGAGCTTTTTCACGGTGAGAACCGAGGTTAGGAGCAGGCACGGCGATTCACACCTTGGACATGTGTTCAACGATGGACCGCCGCCAACCGGCCTTCGGTACTGCATGAATTCCGCAGCCCTGAGATTCATCCCCAAAGCGGATTTGGAAAAGGAAGGATACGGTAAGTACGTAAGCCTTTTCTCCAAGGAACACGAAGACCGGCAGGCGAGCCGATGAACGGCCCCAAGACCGCCCGTGAGAATTGCAGCCCGTTTGATAGCGCCGCCTTCCACGGCGGCGCTTAAAACAACGGGTATTCCATGCCTCAAGACATGAAGGCGCCGATTCAAGACAAGACGGTAGCGCCCCCTTCCACGGCGGCGCAAAAAGGTCATTCGTTGGCAAAAGCGGTTCATGGACCATCGGGTCCGCAACGGAGAAGATTACCTCCAACATGTCGAATACATGCGTTTGAATCCGTACAAGCATCAATTGGTAAATGATGCAAAGGAGCCATGGCGATGGCGGTTCGTACATAATGACCCTTTGGCGTGATACTAAGAACGCCGCCATGGAAGGCGGCGCAACCATAAGGCAGGTTCACCGTGCCTCCTGTGAGCGTTGTCCTTGACGACACATTGTATGATGCTAATATGAAACTCGTGCAGTCAGGCTCGATGAATAGCAGTTTCCGTGTACGTGCTGTGTTCGGCCCCTGAAAAGCTGTAATCCGCAAAGGCGAACTTTGCATTATAGAATTGTCCGGGAACCTTCTCATGCAGCCAAAACTTAAAGATTTGGAAGCGGCCTCACGTATCGTTCATGCGTTTATTCCGCCTATTCCTCAGTACTGCTGGCCTATGCTCTGCGATCGGATCGGATCGGAGGTTTGGGTCAAGCACGAGAACCACACTCCAATCGGAGCATTCAAGATCCGTGGCGGGCTGGTCTATTTCGATCATCTCGCTAAACTGGACCATCGGCCTGAAGGGGTCATAACCGCAACTCGCGGCAATCATGGCAGTCCATTGGTTTTTCGGCACGCCGATACGGTTTTCCCGCTGCCGTGGTCGTCCCTCACGGGAACAGCAGGGAAAAAAATGCTGCTATGCGCGCTCTTGGCGTTGAACTGATTGAGTTAGGAGAAGACTTTCAGGCATCTCGTGAACATGCGCAGATGCTTGCCCGGGAACGCGGATTCCATATGGTTCCGGCATTTCACCCGCTGCTTGTCGCCGGTGTTGGTACTTACAGTCTGGAGCTATTTCAGGCTGTTAGCAACATTGACGTCGCGTACGTGCCGATCGGGCTCGGTTCGGGGATTTGCGGCATGATCGCGGCGCGGGACGCACTGAAATTGAAAACCTCGATAGTTGGCGTGGTATCGGCACATGCCCCCGCTTACGCGCTCTCCTTTGACGCGCAGAGCCTGATCGAGCACCCAGCTAGTACAAAGCTCGCCGACGGCGTGGCATGCCGCACGCCGGAGCCTGAAGCACTCGAGACAATCCGGGCGGGTGTGGACAGAATCGTTCAGGTCACAGATGACGAAGTTGCCGCAGCCATGCGCACGATCTTCGTGTGCACCCACAATACCAGCGAAGGAGCGGGCGCCTTGGGTGTCACCGCTGCAATGAAGGAGAAAACCCTCACGGCGCGCAGAATCGCCGTGGTTATTTCGGGGGGAAATGTTGACCGTGCTTTATTTTCCGTCATCCTTTCTCAGGATGCGGAGGGATTGAGTCCCTCGTGAGTCTACCCGATTCGAGGCACCCTTGCGCCTCACGGAACCATCTTGAGGAGCGTGGAGATAGGCAGTATAGCCTGGCCAGGCTACAGAAATGGGAGGAGATCGAGTGCTGCAAGTATTAGTTATGCTTCTGTTGGCATTTTCTACACTGGCCCCTGCATGCGCTCTGGCGGAAAAACCCAGGGCCATAGAGCCGCTTATCTCGAAAGACACGCGTCTTATGGTTTTTTCACCGCACCCCGATGACGAGAGCCTTGGGGCTGCAGGCCTCATTCAGCGCGTCCTCAAAACGGGCGGAAGCGTGAGAGTGGTCTTTATGACAAACGGAGACGGCTTCCCAGAAGCAGTGCAAATGGGGGATCATATATCCAATCCCACCGCAAGAGACTACCGCGAGTATGGTGAAGACCGCATGTACGAGTCGCTTAAGGCCCTCGCTACGTTGGGTATGAAGGAAGACGATGTTATCTTTCTTCGCTTTCCGGACGGCGGGTTGACGGCCATTCGTTCGAAGCACGGCGGAAAGCAGAAGGCTTATACGTCTCCCACCACCAGGGAAAACCGTCCGTCGTCTCTTGGGGTTGTTGTCCCCCGGGCGGGGTACACCAGTGAGGGCATTCAAATGGGAATCGAACGGGTGCTCTCAGATTTCAGGCCTAACATGTTGGCGACGACCGCGCCTGAGGATACGCACCCGGACCATGCTTCAACTCATTTTTTCGTTAAGCTGGCTTGGAAACATTTGCATAAGGAACATCCGGAATTCAAACCCACCTGGCTTATCTACCTGATTCATTATGGTGAGTGGCCGATGGCCCAGGGTTTGGGGATCGGGTCAAAACTCATTCCTCCTGAGGACTATCCTCATAAAGAGAAGTGGATTTCCCTTCCCCTCACGTCCGAGGAAGCGGCCACCAAGCGCAAAGCCCTGCTCGAGTACCAGACGCAGATGATCGTCATGGGCCGGTATCTTTTAAGCTTCGCCAGGGCTAATGAACTGTTCAGGCTGGATAATCAGTAATATTTCACGGCTTGCGGCAGGTCAAACAAACTTCTTTTCATGCACGAAATCGAGAACGAACATGATGTGCTCGTGCATCGCGCTGTACGCGGCGTCGGGATCACGGTCCCGAACCGCTTTGAGAATATTTTTGTGATGCTGGAGGATTGTTGCGAGAGTGGCAGGTTCTGTATATAAATACTGGAGGTTTGTCTTGATGCCGTAAAAAAGCAGATCGTAAAAACTCTT
Organism: Syntrophobacteraceae bacterium; assembly: GCA_052143075.1. Taxonomy (GTDB): domain Bacteria; phylum Desulfobacterota; class Syntrophobacteria; order Syntrophobacterales; family Syntrophobacteraceae; genus SbD1. The sequence goes on from JBKQTS010000025.1 coordinate 8,602, forward strand.
CATTATGTGTATCTGAACCATATTCTTTGTGGCGTAAGCGATGGCCATGTGAAACGTGACATCGGCGTCGCTTCCCAGTCCTCCGGCATCTATCTGGGTTTCCATGTCCCGGAGACTTTTTTCCATATCCCGTATATCTTCTTCGGTTGCCCTTCGGGCGGCCATCATTACCGCGTTGCATTCGATACCGAGCCTGACCTCAAGCAGGTCTGCCAAGCTAACATCCTGGTCGTGCGGGACTCTGAGCGAATTCTTTTCCGCAGAAGGCGAAACGACAAAAGTTCCCTGTCCCTGCCTGTGCTCGAGCAACTGAAGGGCAACCAGCCTGTTTATGGCCTCTCTTATCGTGGGACGGCTGACGGCAAGGCTTTCGGCGAGTTCGCGCTCAGTCATGAACTGTTCACCCGGCTTCATGCGTCCCTTGAAGATGAGATCGCGCAACTGTTCAAAAACCAGGTCTGAAATGCGTTTCGGTTTAATGGGTGTCAGCATTGAAGCCTCACTCCAGCGAATCGGCATAGATTTCGATGGCGTGTTTTACCTCGATTCGCTTACCTGCCTGAGAGAGCATATCGCTTATCTGAAGCATGCATGCGGGACAGCTCGTCGCAACCGTCGAGCATCCCGACTCTACGATAGAGTCACGCTTGCGCTTACCAATCGACGCCGAAATGCCATAATATTGAAGATTGAAACTTCCGCCGCAACCGCAGCAGCGGTCCGCTTCACTCATTTCCTTGAAAACGTAACGGGAATTGGCGCGGAGAAGCGTTCTGGGCTGGACCGCTATCCCAAGGGATTTTTTCAAATGACACGGATCGTGATAGCTAAGCAGAGCTTTTTCCCCCTCATGGGCGGAAGCTGCCGTGACTAAGCCTGTCCTTTCCACCAGAAACTGGCTTATGTCCATGGTCTTTTCGGCAAGTTCTTTCATCCGGGATTTTTCCACCTCGCTCAGGTCGCCGGCAAACATCGGCCAGAGCAACTTTATGGTGGACGTGCAGGAGGCGCAGGCGGTCACAAGGCAGTCGAAGGCGCCCGGTGAGAATCTCTCGAGATTGTAGCGCACCAGTTTATGAAAGGTCTTGAGATCCCCCGAGGAAAGCGCCGGTATCCCACAGCAGCCCTGCTCGTCAGGGACAAAGACCCCGACCCCGTTATGTTCGAGGGCGCTCAAGACCGCATGTCCGATATTCGGGTATATCTTGTCGATCATGCAGCCCACAAAAAAACCAACCTTCAATCCCGAAGCGCCGTTTGTGTCGAGCCGGTTTACGCTCGAATGGAAAGAAAGGGGCGCAAAGGTCTTCAGATGCCTGTCAGCCAGCGGAAAGGAAAAGCGTCCGCAAGATGTGCCTAAAAAGTCGTCGGCGGGTTTTACGAAGATCCCCTGGAGCCTGCTCGCCGATTTTACAAGGCTGTCGAAAAGTCTCGGGTGGGAAAGCATGCCGCTGAAGACGATCCTTTTAGCCGGGTGCAGCCCCATGTAGCCAACAAGGATGGCGCGAGCCTTGAGAAAAATATCGAGCACTTTCACGCCGCTCGGGCAGTTGGCTGCACATGAGCCGCAAAGCAGGCAGCGCATCATGCGCTCGTTTACGCCCTTTGGGTCTTTGAACATTTCCTGGATCAGGCCGTCGAGCAAAGCCAGTTTCCCCCGGGCTACGTCGGCTTCACGGCCGGTTTCGGCAAAAACCGGGCAGACCGCCTGGCACATCCCGCACCGCATGCAGACCACAAGCTGGTCTTCAAGCTCCTTGACAAGAGCCGCGAGCTTTTTCATGTCGTACATGCTCATCCTCCAATGATCTTGCCGGGGTTGAGGATGTTTTTTGGATCGAGCGCAGCCTTTATCCGGCGCGAATAGAGAATGGTGGCACGACTGGTTTCCTTTTCGAGGTATTTGGATTTGGCGATTCCAATTCCATGTTCTCCCGACAGGGTGCCACCGAGCGCGAGCGCTCGATCGAAAATGGCGTCGATGGCTTGTTCGACCCGGGTCCATTCCTCCTTGTCGCGGCGGTCGGTCAGTATGGTCGGGTGGAGGTTTCCGTCACCGGCATGGCCGAAGGTGCCGACCGTGAGATGAAACGTGCGGCTGATTTCGTCAATGGAACGAATCATTTCCGGAATCTTGCTGCGCGGAACGGTTGCGTCCTCCAAAACGGTTGTAGGCTTGATCCGGGATAGAGCCGAAAGGGCAGCCCGCCGGGCTTCCCAAACCTTATCGCGCTCCTGTGCATCCTGCGCCACGTGAACCCGCGTTGCCCCCAGTTGGCGGCACAGCTCTTCGACCCTTGCGGCGTCCTCCTCAACCTGCGCCGGATGCCCATCAACCTCTATAAGCAGGAGGGCGGCGGCGTCGACCGGAAGCCCCACATGAGCGAAATCCTCGACCGCGCGTATGGTAAAGTTGTCCATGAACTCAAGGGTTACCGGGACGATTCGATTGGCGATGATTGCGGAAACGGTTTCGGAGGCCTTAGATACTTCGGAAAAAACCGCCATCATGGCTTTTCTCGCGGCCGGCATTGGGATCAGCTTCAGAATTATCTTGTCGAAAACTCCCAGCGTCCCTTCAGAGCCAACAAGCAGACCCCCCAGGTTGTAACCCGTTACGCATTTAACCGTCCTTGCGCCAGATTTTACCAGTTCGCCGTTTGCGTCGAAGAATTCGAGCCCCATCACATAATCGCGCGTCACTCCATAGCGAAGTCCCCGCAAACCTCCGGCGTTTTCAGCCACGTTGCCGCCCAGAGTGGATACTGCCTGGCTGCCGGGATCGGGCGGGTAGAAGAGGCCCTTCGACTCGACCGCTGCTGCGAATTTAGCGGTTATCACTCCGGGCTGCACTACTGCATAGAGGTCTTCTTCGTTTATCTCGAGGATTTGGTTCAAAGCCGTAGTCAATATTACAACACCGCCGGGGCTCGGAATGGTTCCGCCGCTCAGGTTGGTCCCGGCCCCTCGGACGGTGACCGGCAGAGCGTTTTCGTTGCAGAGGCGAACAGCCTGGCCGAGCGCCTCGCTTGTGGTTGGCCGCACGACGATCGAGGGAAGGGACGGATCCAGCACAGCGGCGTCGTAGGAATAGGCGAGGCGGTCGGCTTCGTCCCGGAATACGTTTTCTTTTCCAAGGAGTTCGCAAAATTTGTTGACCAATTTATTGCCGTCCATATGGTTTTCCCTTTCATCCAGAGTTGCCACCCGTTCTAAAGTGCGGTAAGACCAATGACGTAATGAGCTTTTATTTGGTGTGGCAGGTCCTCTGATGGATTGATACTACAGCGCCGATACTGATTTTGTCAAGATATATATCAAGTCTGCAAGTGGAAATAATTCTTGACATGGGCGGAGCGTCTCTGCTACAAATGGGCGTCGATTAAAATGGTATTACCAATTGCCAGAACCTCTTCAGTTCTGATAACAGGAACCCGGAAGAATTCGCCGCAGTTAAACCAAACGAAGAGCACGCATGGGCCTTCACCGACAAGGAGTAATCTGATGAACTGGATACAGGTTTACAATCCTTTGGGCAATCTTGCGTTATCCGCACTGGTTGCAGGCATTCCACTGTATATCCTTTTTTATATGCTGGCGGTGAGAAGGTCGCCCGGACACTGGGCGGCGCTAATTGCCACCACTGCGGCGGTGGTGCTCGCCATTGCCGCTTGGGGAATGCCGGTCGGGCTGGCTTTGAATGCGACTTTTATGGGCGTGGCGTTTGGGCTTTTCCCAATCGTGTGGATCGTGCTGAACACTATATGGGTGTATAACATGACGGTCGAATCAGGGGAATTCGATATAATTCGAAATTCCCTGGCATGTATAACCGATGACCGCCGCCTCCAGGCCCTGTTCATCGCTTTTGCTTTCGGATCGTTCATCGAGGGTACCGCAGGTTTTGGCACACCTGTGGCCATAACGGCAGCGATGCTTGTCGGCCTCGGTTTCAACCCGATGTACGCCGCTGGAATCTGTCTCATCGCCAATACTGCGCCGGTGGCCTTCGGTGCGATTGGTATCCCGATCGTGGTCGCCGCCAAGGTCACCGACATCGACGTGATGCGTATAAGCCAAATCGTCGGCCGGCAACTCCCCTTTCTTTCCATTATCGTACCCATATGGCTGAGCGTTACGATGTGCGGCTTCAAGCGTTCGCTGGAGGTGCTTCCCGCCCTTATCGTAGCCGGGTTATGCTTTGCAGTGACGCAGTTTTCGATCTCGAATTTTGTCGGCCCTTACCTGCCCGATATTCTATCGGCGGTAGTGACCATAGTCGGCCTGGGTCTTTTTCTCAGGGTATGGAAGCCATCGAAGGTCTTTCATTTCACCGAGGAAAAGCCTAGCGGTCCTGTCACCTGCCTGTATAGCTCCGGCCAGATCTTGCGTTCATGGACTCCATATTTCATCCTGGCAATCACGATTTTTTTGTGGGGCCTTGACTCTGTAAAGACGATCCTTGCGCCTCTGGGGACGGTCATAAACTGGCCCGGTCTGCACAATCTGGTAGTGAAAACCACTCCGATCGTTGCCAAAAACTCGCCTTACGCGGCCCAATACGCCCTCAATATCGGTTCGGCAGCCGGGACAGCTATCCTGGTCTCCGGTCTTCTTTCGATACTGGTAATTCCAAAGTATGGTTTGGGACGCGCCCTCGGGTGCTACGCGAGAACCGCCAGGCAATTGCGCTTCCCGATTGTGACTATTGCAGCGGTTCTTGGTCTTGCTTACATAATGAACTACTCGGGTATGAGTTCCTCGATGGGCTTGGCGCTTGCGGCCACAGGCGTTCTGTTTCCGTTCTTTGCTCCCATTCTTGGATGGCTGGGCGTTTTTCTCACCGGCTCCGATACTTCTTCCAACGCTCTTTTCGGCTCTCTTCAGAAGACAACAGCGACCCAGATCGGTGTCGACCCGGCCCTTACCGTGGCCGCCAACTCATCGGGAGGCGTTTGCGGCAAGATGATCTCACCGCAAAGCATATCAGTGGCCACAGCAGCCTCCGGCCTGGTCGGCCAGGAAGGAAGCATTTTCCGGTTTACACTGAAACACAGCATCGCCATGGTGCTTTTCATCTGTATTTTAACGATTTTGCAGGCGTATGTGCTGAAGGGAATGCTGCCTTGAGCGTTGAGGGAGGTGGCGGGAATATTTCCCGCCACTTTAAGAAAAATCGTACCAACTTTCGATCAGCCGATATAATTACTCGCAGTTCACAAAGAGTCATCGCCTTTAAGTTCGAGTCCTGAAGCCGCATTGAATTCCATTTTCGCTCTTTGTGCCGGCCGGATCAACCTCATAGGGGAGGCTAGAGCCCTTGAGACAAGACGATGAATTGACACTGTTAAAAGAAAGAGCCCGGGCCGTGCAGACCATAACGGCCGAAGTGGCGGACATCCGGGCCGCCTGCCAGTACGCGGTTGACGTGACCGTGCGGCAGGGTGGATCGAGCATAGCCGCTCCGGGAGTTTCCGGCAAGGACCTGACGGTTTTGAAAGCCGTATGCAAAGCAGGCGGCCTCAACTTGCTGACGAAGGATCTAAGAAAAAATATCGGGCAAATCAGTACCGGGCTTACCATGGCCGATTGGGGGATCGCTGAGACCGCGACTCTGGTGATGGATTCCACTTCGGAGGATTTCCGAATTGCCACGATGCTGTGCGAAACCCACGTTTGTATTCTGCCGAAATCGAGGATCGTGCCGGATGCGATGTCGCTTGAAGATGAACTTGCCTCGGCCCTTAAAGACGCTCCAAGGTATCTTGCATTCATAAGCGGCGCCAGCCGGACGGCGGATATCGAGAGGGTGCTGACAATCGGTGTGCACGGCCCACAGGAATTGCACCTCTTGATTCTCGGGGATACAAGTAATGATAAAAACGCCTCATGACGTGAAAACATACAGGAAGGGCCTTAAGAATGCCTTGCGAAACAGCTTTCTGGCTACCACGCTGGACAACTTCGCCACGTCCTACAGAACTTCGCGGGCGACCGCGTTCGCGGGAATCGACTTCGAGGCCTTAGCCGGAGAAATTGCAGCGGGTAAGGACCAGTCCATTCCGCACCTTCCGGAACTGCTGGAGGAATTTACCGCACAGGCTGAGAAGGCCGGGGTCAAAGTCCATTTTGCGAGGACCGCTTTCGAGGCCAATTCTATAATTGCCTCGATTGCAAAAGCGAGCCGGGTAAAAAAGATCGTCAAGGGCAAATCCATGACCGCGGAAGAGACTTTCCTCAACGAACACTTGGAGAAGGAAGGCTTCGAGGTCACCGAGACCGACCTGGGCGAATGGATCATCCAGTTGCGAAAGGAGGGTCCTTCGCACATGGTGATGCCCGCCATCCACCTCTCCCGGAAGGACGTTGCCGATCTTTTTACAAAGGTGACAGGAGAGCCCCGGGACCCTGACGACATTGACGGCATGGTCAAGGTAGCCCGAAGGCAACTTCGCCAGAAATTTCTGGAAGCCGATATGGGGATAAGCGGCGCAAACTTCGCCATCGCGCGGAGCGGCAGCATCGGGCTTGTCACAAACGAGGGCAACGGGCGGCTTGTAACCACGCTGCCAAGAGTGCACGTCGCACTGGTTGGAGTCGATAAGCTCGTCCCCGATATGAAATCGGCTCTTCGCATACTAAAAGCCCTTGCGCGCAATGCTACAGGCCAGCTCATCTCGACCTACGTTACCTGGATAACCGGCCCGACTGAATGCAAAACCTCGCCCGATTCAAAAAAAGAGATGCACATAGTTTTTCTGGACAACGGGCGTCTTGCCCTTGCCGGCGACCCTCTTTTTTCGCAGGCGCTCAGGTGCATCCGCTGCGGGGCCTGTGCTAATGTATGCCCGATATACAAGCTGGTTGGAGGCCATAACTACGGCCACGTTTATATCGGCGCGATAGGGCTCGTTTTGACCTATTTTTATCATGGACGGCGAAACGCTCGAGCCATCGTCAAAAACTGCCTCAACTGCCAGGCTTGCAAATCGGTGTGTCCTGCCGGGATCGACCTGCCTCACCTTATAAAAGAAGTTCACGGGACGCTTTTGAAAGTCGAAGGCAAGAAGCCGGTCAAAAACCTGCTGCTCAAAAAGGCGCTCGAAAACCGCCGACTGTTTCACTTTCTGCTCCGAAGAGCGGCTTCTGCGCAAAAGCCTCTTACCGAAGGCGGGTATCTGCGGCATCTGCCGTTCCTCTTCTCCGAAGAGCACAGCTTCCGCAGGCTGCCGGCAATCGCCAAAGTCCCGTTAAGGGACCTGTGGAAGAGCATCAACCCGCGCGTTGAGAACCCTCGCTGTCGCGTTGCTCTCTTTGGCGGCTGCCTGAGCGATTTCGTCTATCCGGAACAGGGGCAGGCGCTTTTGCGGCTTTTCAGGGACCGTGACGTCCAGCTCGAATATCCCATGGAACAAACCTGCTGCGGCCTGCCTGCGCAAATGATGGGCGAAAAAGAGACGGCAAGGGATGTCGCCCTTCAAAATATTAAAGCCATGGATCCGGCCGATTATGACTATATACTTACGCTATGCGCCTCTTGTGGCTCACACCTTAAAGAAAACTATGGAAAGCTTTTGTCCGAAGAGCCCGCCCTTGCGGTGAAGGTGAACCAACTGAGGGACAAGCTGATCGATTTCAGCTCATTTATGGTTAAAGTGTTGAAAGTCGGTCCCGAGGAATTCCGGAGGGCCGGGGGCAAGGTGGCCTATCACTCTCCGTGCCACCTGTGCCGAGGTCTGGGAGTGACAAAAGAGCCGCGGGAACTTCTTTCAACGGCCGGCCTCGAATATGTTCCGGCCAAGGATGAGGACGTCTGCTGCGGATTTGGCGGCTCCTATTCAATCGATTTCCCGGAGATATCCGCCGAACTGCTGAAGCGAAAACTTGACAATGCCGAAGATACCGGGGCGGAAGTGCTGGTGACTGACTGCCCTGGTTGCGTTCTGCAGCTCAGGGGCGGAATGGGAAAACGTGGTGGTAAAATTAAGGTCAAACATATTGCCGAGGTTGTCGCCGAGCAGAAAAAACGCCCGGGGAAAGGATAGAGTATGGCGACGGGAAGAAAAATCAGGGCTGATATGCACGAGGCGCAGTTAAGCGCAGACCTGGAAAGATACCGGCAAAAAGCTCTCGATCTGGGCGCTTCTAAAGCCAGTATCGTTAGGGCCGAACAAATTCCGGTGGACAAGCGGGTACCGATGAAGTGCCAGATACCACGATGTTTCGGTTATGGCGCAGGCGCCCAATGTCCCCCCAACACTATGAAGCCGGCAGAGTTGAAGGATCTGTTGAGAAAGTACGAATGGGCCGTCTTCTTTATAATGGATGTACCCCCGGAAGTTATCGTAAGGGACAAGGCGACGATAAAGGAAAGAGTAGCCGCCTATCAGCAGATGTACACGATCGTCTCTGAAATAGAATCAGCAGCTTTCTATGATGGTCACTATCTCGCCTTCGGGTTTGCCGCCGGGTCCTGCCGCCACACTTTTTGCGGCCAACTCCCGGATTGCCAGGCAATGAAGGGCGACAAATGCAGGTTCCCGCTAAAATCCAGGCCTTCGATGGAAGCGGTTGGAATAGACGTTTACAAAATGGTTGCCCTGGCCGGCTGGGAAATTTACCCCATCGGGAGCGGCGCCAAGGCCCCGGATGTTTGCAAAGGGACGCTCGCCGGGATTGTTATCGTTCAGTAGCGATCTGACTGTTGGGCTCTCAAAAGATTATTTTAAAATAGTGTTGTAGCAGCAGACATCCTACACGGGGCAGGGATCTTTCCACTCTGTTTTTTCAAACCTTTGATAATCTTCAATGTCACCGCCTCTTGGGAGGCCTTACGATTCACTCTCTTTGCTGAAACGCCGTCGAAGAGCCAAAATCAACTTTGGGCGGAGGCCGGAGGGCAGATTTTCGCTATCAGCCCTCCATTCTCCGTCTTCAGTCTGCTAAGCTGCGGATAGCCGCCTGACTCGCAATTCACCTCTACGCTGTTCCGCCTGCCAGAGATCGTACTGTACCTGCTGATTCAGCCAGCTCTCAGGGGTGGTGTCAAAAGCAATAGAGAGCCTTATGGCCATCACAGGGCTTATCCCTGTATGGCCATTGAGAATGCTCGATAACGTCTTACGCCTCACGCCCAAGGCTTTGGCCGCTTCGGTTACTGACAGACCGAGTGGCTCCAGGCACAGATTTTTTATGATTTCATCAGGATGGGGGGGGGATCATACATTTGCATTTCACACCTCAATGATAGTCCTCGGGGCGATTTGAGTGCCCATTCGGCCACTCAAATCGACCTTTTAAGGCCCTAAGTCGCCACTTCTTCGAAACTTTCAGTCGTGAATCGAGGCATCTGGTTTTTCCCGACCCCCACGGGTATTAGCTTGCGGCCTGCACGGTCGCTTTGCGCTCAAGTTTGCCCCAGCCCACCAGTCTGCCTCTCAGGGAATTCAGGGTGCTCTTGATGGCCACGTAATACATGAGCTGGCGGTAGAAGAAGCGCTGCCAGAAGAGAAAGATGAGAAGCGACCAGTTTTCGTGTTGTTCCAGGGTGAAGGCCAGGATGGCGGTCACATAGTCAACCGTCACGAACAAGGTGTAGTAAAACAGCACGCGCCACAGAGCGTCCGGGGAAAAGCCAGTGGGATGATGCCAGTAGTTTATGGCCGCTATCCCCAGGGTACCAACCAACAGCAGGTCCATCACCGGCGAAATCAAGGGAAAAAGAACCTGAAAAATCATCACGTTTGGCAGAGCGACAAAGCCCAACGCGCCGTAGCGCGGTCGAAACAGTGCATCGGCGTGCTTCCAGGCCACCTGCATGGTGCCAAACATCCAGCGGTAGCGCTGTCTGATAAACCCTCGCACAGTGTCGGGAGCCTCCGTGAGAGCCAACGCCTCGTCCTCATATACGATGGCAAAGCCAAGTTTACGAATTGCCATGGTGAGGTCGGCATCCTCCGCCAGGGTGCTCTGGTCAAAACCGCCAGTGCGTTCTATCAATTCACGCCGCCAAGCCCCCACGGCACCAGGCACCACCGTGATGCAATTGAGGATGCTGAAGGCCCGCCGGTCCAGGTTCTGGCTGGTGATATACTCCAATGCCTGCCAACGGGTGAGCAGATTGATGCGGTTGCCCACCTTGGCGTTGCCGGCCACGGCGCCGATTTGCGGATCTGCGAAGTGCCGGATCAGCTTGGCAATGGTGTCACGGGCAAACACCGTGTCGGCATCCATTGCCACCACGATCTCCGCCTGAGTCTGAGCAATCCCGAAGTTGAGGGCTGCCGGCTTGCCGCCATTTGGCTGGGTGAACACCCGTACCCTGGGATGGCCGGCGAAGGCAGTTGTCGCTGCGTGATAGGTGGCGTCACTGGAACCGTCGTCAACAACGATGATCTCAAATTGATTTGAGAGGTCACAGGCAAGCAGAGAAGTGATAGTCTGAATGATGACTTTTTCCTCATTATACGCAGGCACTACGACCGTCACGGAAGGCGAGTACGCTGGATCGAAGACCGAGCGGCGCCTGCACCAGCGCTGGTAGACGGCCAGTACCCCGATGAACATCAGCCTCGCGATCCCCAGCACTATGCCAAGCAGGAACAGCCAGTGGATGGTCACCGCCGCCAGGTTGAGCGCGCCGAAAGCAAGTCTGTCCGTCCATATCTGCCATAGGCTGTCCGGCGGCACAGGTGGCATCACCTCATCGCGGCTGCGGCCCAGCAGATCTGAAACAGTGACAAACTGGAAGCCACGACTGCGCAGGGTCTCTACGATCAACGGAATCGCCTGCACCGTCTGGCTGCGGTCGCCACCAGAGTCGTGAAGCAGGATCACGTTGCCGTCGCCCCGCTCCGCCTCCGCCACGGTCCGTTGCACGATCTCGTCGACTCCCGGGCGCTGCCAGTCGTCCGGGTCGATCTGCATGCCAACAATGAGATAGCCCTGTTTGCTGGCCAGTTCGATTTGACGAAGCTGATCGACGGTCTCCGGCTCGCTATCCATAGCGTAAGGTGGGCGAAAGATCAGCGACTGGCGGCCCACCACGGCGGCCAGCAGGCGTTGGGTCGCGGAGAGTTCGAGTTGGAATTGAGCTGGGGATATGAGTGATATATTGGGATGGGTGAAGGTGTGATTTCCGATCTCGTGGCCTTCGCCCACTTCGCGACGTAGCAAGTCCGGGTTCAACTCGCCATTGACGCCGATGATGAAGAAGGTCGCCCGCACACCCGCTTGGTGCAGAGCATCAAGAATTTGCGGCGTGTACTTGCGATCTGGGCCGTCATCGAAGGTCAGAGCCACTTTGCGTGACACTCCGCCGTGGCGAGTAATCACGTAGGGTGAAGGAAACACTGTAAAACGTTCAGCGGTGATGAGATTGCGTTTCGCGTCAAATTCGAGGTCTCGGTTCCCCGGCTGAGGCTGGGCGGTGATTTGAAGGATTTCGCCTTTGCCCTCGTAGTCCAGTCCATACCCGAAGTGAATCTCGTGCAACCCGGCGGCACGTTCTGCGTCCAGCGGGCCGTTATTGCCAAACACCCGCCATAGCGCCGGGTCTTCGCTGCCCAGCCTCCACAAGGCGACACCGCGCGGGTGGACCGAACTGGCGATCACCAACTGATTGAATGCAGTCACGGCGTCCAACATCCACACGTGGTGGATATGGTCGTCATCGTCGGAGTAGTCGAAAGTTGGGTTGAGGGACACCGGATCAAGACCGATATTGCCCTCCGATTCTTTGGCAGTGAGAACTGCTTCCTCGAAGCTGCGCTCCTCGGCGGGGTGGCCCACCTCCCAGTCGTAGGCGTAGTTGCCGATGGCCACGATCATCTTTTTAGCAGGCACGTCACGCTGACGTTGGTGTAGTACATCAGCGAACCAAGGCAGGCTGGCGATGGGACCGGGCGTGCCGGCCGACCAGTGCTCGTCGTATGCCATGAGGATGAGGTAGTCGGCGTTATGGGCCAGATCGCGGTAGTTAAAGGCCGGGTTGCTGGCCGGCACGTTCACCGACACCAATAAGCCCTTCGGGTTTAGCGCGGCGTAAAGTTCGGCTACAAAGCGCTGAAAGTTGGGCTGGGCCTTGGTTACGATATTTTCGAAGTCGATGCTGATCCCGGCGAAGCGTTTGCGCTCTATGTAGGCGAGCAGTTGTTCTACGGTTCGCTTGCGTGCCGCCGGGTCTGCGAGCATGTGGCTCAACTTTTTGCCTTCCCATTCCTTGCCGTTCCAATTATTCACCAGAGGCATGAGGGGCAGGTCAGGACGACGCAAACGAATGTATTCGGTGACCTGGGTCTGCCGGTTGGGATCATCCTCTCGCAGTAATCCGTTATCATCCGCAAGATGCAGCCATTCAGGGATTACCATATCCAGGCCGTCCAGATTCTGCTTGAGCGAATTCATGCTGGAGTCATCCCAGTTCACGAAAAACCCGATCGCGAGTTGTTGCCTGGTTGGGTCCGGGGACGTTTTATGGGCCTTGGCAAGGAGTTGCCTTAGATTGCGTTCACGCTCGCGCACCAGCTTGGTCTTGGCATTGAGCAACGCCCGTTCGCGGCGCGTCAGTGGCCGCTCGGGCGACAGGAGTGGAACGCCGGGCACTGAGTGAATGCCATGAGGCAAAAAGCTTACCCCGGGCAGATTGAGGGTCGGCAGCGCCGGGCTAATCAGGATGCTCAGGATGAGAGCTCCAAGCAACAAGGTCAGAATCAGCGCAATAAGGGCGATCCCGAGCCGCAGGCGCGGCCAGCGCTTATTGGCAGGGTCAAAGAAGATGGGCTTCACTGCAGTTGCGATGGCCGCCTGGTTAAGCGCTGTGCGGGGATGGTCATCCGGTTTAACCAATGACTGGGGCATAGATTTATACAATCATTCAAATATTAACGGATGGGCCGGAGCACATCCAGGGATTTCGATCTTAAGTCGATTAAGGGATAAGTTTGCAATATTTTCATTGATGCGGAAACATACCCAGGGAGCGATGAGATGTCAATGAACCGAATGCGAATGAACCGAACCGGACGCACCTGATCCTTGCCCGGAGGTGGGCAAGGTTTCTTGCCAAGCTCGAGGAATCAGTTTGCGGCGATTCGGTAAACAAATGAGTCGATAATGGTGAAGATTTCTACCAGGAGGGATTTAGGAATTTCAAGCACTAATTTAGTGAATAGTGACTCACTATTCACGATTCACTATTCACTGCTCACTCTTTGAGGGGCTCGCCTTTTTCCTCAAACCCTGCGTGATTACAAAAAACACCGGGACAAAGGGGATGGCAAGGAGCGTCGAGGAAAGCATACCCCCGAATACAACCGTGCCGATGTCACGTTGGCTGGCGGCGCCCGCACCGGTAGCGTAGAGCAGGGGGGTTACCCCCAAAATGAAGGCAAATGAGGTCATGATGATGGGCCTGAAGCGTCGCCGCGTTGCTTCCACCGCTGCCTCGGTAATGGACATGCCGCCGGCGTGCAGGTCCCTGGCGTATTCGACGATAAGAATGGCGTTCTTGCTGGCCAGGGCTATCATAAGAACCAGACCCACCTGGGTATACAGGTCGGTTTGGAAGCCCCGGATGACCAAGGCCAGCAGCACCCCCACCAGGGCCAGTGGCACCACCAGGATGACGGCGACCGGAGCACTCCAGCTCTCGTAGAGAGCGGCGAGCACCAAAAACACCAGGGTGATGGAGAGGGCGTAAATGAAATAGGCCTGGCTTCCCACCTCCTTTTCCTGGAAAGCCGTGGCTGTCCAGTCATAGGAAAGGCCCTCAGGCAGGGTGTTGGCTGCCACCTGTTCCATCAGATTAAGTGCCTGCCCGGAACTGAACCCCGGCGCAGCAATTCCGATAATGGGGGCGGCAGGATAGAGATTGTAGCGGGTGACCAGTTCGGAACCCAGGATATGCGTCGCGTGCATGAGCGAGGTCAGCGGCACCATTTGGCCCAGGGTGTTGCGAACGTAAAGGTCGTCGAGGTTCTGCCGATGGAGCCGGAAAGGGGCGTCGGCCTGCACATAGACTTGGAACACCTGGTTGAATTTATTGAAAAGATTGACATAGGTAGATCCAAGGTAGGACTGCAGCGTGGAAAATACGTCTGCCAACGGGACCTGCAGGGATTGGACTTCTGTCCGGTCAATGTTCAGATAGAGCTGGGGGCTGCTGGCGCTGAATGTGGTGTTCAGGTTGCGCAGACCGGATTGTGAACCTGCGGCGGCGACGATTCGGCGGACGCTCTTTTCCAAAAGAGTCAGTCCCCGGCTCTCCCGGTCCTCCACCATCATCTGGAAGCCGCCGGACTGACCCAGCCCCCTGATGGGGGGCGGCACTATCACAAAAATAATCGCTTCTTTTATGGAAGCCACCTCCCGGCGGAGGTTGGCGAGGATGTTATCCTGGCTCAATGCGGCGCCGCGCTTGCTCCAATCCTCGTAGACAATGAAAGTGGTGCTGATGTTTGAGACATTGGCTGCATCCAGGGCGGAATACCCTCCGAAGGTCACCCAGGCTTCGATTCCCTTCGTCGCCTTGAGTTTCTCGTTAAGTTGCTTGACCACGGCCTGCACCCTGGGCTGGGAAGCCCCCTCGGGCAGTTTTGTGATCACGATGGCATAGCCCTGGTCGTCCTGGGGCAAAAACCCGGTGGGGTGACGGGCAAACTGCCAGCCGACAACGGCAATGATGACCACAAACACCAGCAGTGAGAGCATGGGGCGAAGCACCATGCGGGAAACCAGCCCGACGTAGATGTCCTCCATGACCCCATAGGCCCGGTTAAAGCCCTTGTAAAACAGGTTGGGTTTCTTCTCCGGGCGAGGACGCAGCCAGAGGGCGCACTGCGCCGGTTTGAGAGTAAGCGCGTTGATGGCGCTGATGACGGAGGTCGCGGCGATCACCAGGGCGAATTGCCGGAAGATCTGCCCGGTGATGCCGGGTAGGAAGGCTGCCGGCAAAAACACTGAAACCAGGGCCAGGGTGATGCCGAAAACGGGTCCAGTCAACTCTTCCATTGCCTTGATGGTCGCATCCCTGGGCGTCAGCCCCCGTTCGATATAATAGGAGGCGCCTTCCACGATGACAATGGCGTCATCGACGACGATTCCGATGGCCAGGATCAATGCGAACAGGGTCATTAGATTGATGCTGAAACCGAGTGCGAGCATGGCCGCAAAGGCCCCGATAATGGTGACCGGGACGGTGGTGGCGGGCACAAGGGTGGCGCGCCAGTTTTGCAGAAACGCCATAATCACGATGAGCACCAAAATACCTGCCAGCAACAGCGTCATGTAGACGTCTTTAATAGTCTCGGCCACAAACTTGGTGGTGTCATAGTGAGACTCCCAGACCATGCCCGGCGGGAAGCTTTTGCTCATTTGCGCCATGGCCTGCTTAACCTCCTGGGCGACGGTCATGGCATTGGCCCCCGGCAGGAGAAAGATGGGAATATCCGCGGCCGGGTGACCGTTGACTTCTGCAAAGGTGCTGTAAGTCTGCTGGCTGAGTTCCACCCTGGCCACATCGCGCACGCGAACGATCTGCGCTTGTTCGGGGCCGCGGGGGCTTTTGACGATGATATCTTCGAACTGTTTGACCTCGGACAAACGGCCCAAAGCGTTAAGGGTAAATTGGAAGACCTGGTTGGACGGCACTGGCGGACCGCCCATCTGACCGGCCACCACCTGAACGTTCTGGCCCTGGATGGCATTGACCACGTCCAAGGTCGTCAAGCTGAAATCCTGGAGCTTGTTAGGGTCCAGCCAGACCCGCATGCTATAGGGACCGGAGCCTTTGATAATGACCTGTCCCACTCCCGGCAGGCGCGCCAAAGGATTTTCCAGATTGATGATTGCGTAATTGGAGAGGTAGGAGGCGTCGTATCTGTCATCCTTCGACGAAATGCTGACCACCAAAACGATATCGGTGGAGACCTTCTTCACGGTGATTCCCTGGTTGGACACGCCGGAGGGCAACTGAGCCAGGGCGCTGTTCACGTAGTTTTGCACCAGGGAGAGTGAGGTATTCAGGTTGGTTCCCACGTTAAAAGTGACGGTCAGGCTATAGCTGCCGTCGCTGGCGCTGGTGGAGGACATGTAAATGGCGCCTTCCACCCCGTTGATCGCCTGTTCGATGGGAATACCTACGGTCTCAGCCACGACCTCGGCGCTCGCCCCGGGGTATACGGTAGTCACCTGGATTGTAGGCGGCACGACGGGCGGGTACTGCGACACGGGCAGGACATAAAAGCATACCATGCCAAGAATGATGGTGATGATGGCGATAACATTGGCGAAGATGGGCCGATCGATGAAGAACTCGGAGATCATGAGACACCTTTCCCGGCGTGGTTTGCGCGAGGCATAGCCCCGGTCTTTTCCGGCCCGGGAGCCAACGGCTTACTGACGGGGGTCACCGGCCGGCCGGGAACAGCCAGCATCTGACCGTTCACAATGACCCAATCCTCCCCGGTAAGGCCCTCCCGTACCACCTGGCTGGTGTCTTCCCGAGCACCCAGTTTGACAGAACGGCGCTCCACTATTTTATTGCTTCCCACCACCAGGACATACGGGCCCTGTTGGTCGTAACCGACCGCCGCTTCAGGGATCACAAGGGAGGGTTTTTCCGAACCCACTATAGGGGCGAGCACATGGGCGAACAATCCGGGCAGCATCTTGCCGTCCGGATTGGGAAAGATGCCGCGCAGCTCCAGGGTGCCGGTGGTTGGGGAGAGACTGATGGCGGCAAAATCCAGGTGTCCCTGATGAGGATAGCCGGTTTCATTGGCGAGCCCTAAAGAAAGCGGTATCTTGATCTGTTCGGCTTGGACCGCCGAGATGCCGGTCTCGCCCACGACCTGCAGCAGGTCCCGTTCACTGATGGTAAAGTAGACATAAAGTGGGTTGATCTGGTTGACCCGGGCAAGAGCAGTAAATTCTCCGGCGCCCACGAGGTTGCCCGGGTCCACCAGGCGCCGTCCAATCCGCCCGTCGAAGGGGGCGTTGACCATCGTATAGTCCAGGTTCAGCTTGGCCAGGTCCCGGTTAGCCTCCGCAGCCAGGACCGCGGCCTGGAAAGCGTCCTTTTGAAACCGCCAGTTATCCAGGTCCGTCTGGGAGGCCGCCTGCTTTTGTACCAGTTTCTCATAGCGCGCGGTCTCAACAGTAGCGTGCTCCAGGTTGGCCTTTTGTTGGAGGATTTGCGCTTCAGCCTGCTTCAATTGGGCCTGGTAGGTGTCTTGTTGAATCAGGAACAACCGTTGCCCCTTTTTTACCACGTCGCCGTCTTGAAAATAGACCTTTTCCAGATACCCCTGCACCCGTGCCCGGAGTTCCACGGTATTAATGGCCTGAGTATTGCCGGTGAATTCGAGGTGGTCGACCACCGACCGGGTCAAGGGTTGGCTCACCGTAACCTCGGGCGGGGGCGGAGGCGCATAGACGTTTCTTTCGCCACAGGCCGGAATAAATAAGAGTCCGCAGATAAGTGCCCAGCCGGCGAGTTTTCCCTTTATCGACCAATGCGACTCAACTGGTGTCATTTTACGATCTCCCACAAGGCGACATTGAAAAAGCAGGTACTCGCCAATTCTTTACCACTCGGGAGTCCGGATCAGGGGCTTCTGTTCCTGCTGCTCCGGCGTGGGCGGCGGCCCGCTTTTCGGAGTCAGCAATCCTCCCCAATTGGTGCGTTTCTCCATGACCTCCCTGGTTTCAACCGGGACAAAATCCTGGCCTTCACGGATTTCCCAACCGCCTCCCAGGGCGCGATATACTCCGACCAGAAAGGTGGAGATATTGCCCAGGGCGCTTGCGAGGCTATCCTCAGCACTAAGGAGGGACTGTTGGGCCGTCAGGACGGTAGTGAAGTCTGTGATTCCTTCGCTGTACTGGATCACTGCAAGATCCAGGGAACTTTGGGCGGCCTCGGCGCTTTCCCGCAGCGATCCGGCCTCCTCCTCTGAGCGCAGGAAGCCCGTTAGATTATCCTCCACGTCCTGTTGGGCGCTTAGGACGGCATTCTGGTAAGTAACCAGCAGTTCCTGGAATCGGGCGTCCTGGACGCGCACCAGGTTGGTAAGCTGCCCGTAGTTAAAGATATTCCAGGCCACTGACGGACCGATGCTGCTGGCGCGGCTGCTCCACAGGAACATATCTCCCAGACTGTAGTTATTGAAAGTGCTGGACTGGAAGCCAAAGGAGCCAAGCAGGGAGAGCGCAGGGTAGAGTTGTGCCTTGGAGACGCCGATTTGGGAGCATTGGGCCATGGCATTGTATTCCGCCGCGCGGACATCCGGACGCCGGCGCAGCAAGTCCACCGGGATGCCCACCACCACTTGGGCGGGCGGCGCCGGAATCTCCGCCTCTTCGTCATGCAGTTGTTCTGCCAGAAGACTTGGCGGCATGCCCAATAGCACGCTCAGGGCGTCCTGGGCCTGCCTCAACTGGATTTGCAGGGCCGGCACCGTCGCTTCGGTACTGGCCAGAAGAGCCCGGGCCTGCTCTACGTCCCGCTTGGAGGTAGTGCCGCCCTCGAAGCGGTACCTGGCGATTTCCAGGCTTCGCTGTTGGGTTTCCACGTTGTGATGGGCGATGATAAGCCGGCGCTCCAGGGTTCGGATGACGACATAGAGACTGGCCGCATTGCCGGTGAGACTCACCAGGATGTTGTCGTAATTGGCCACGCTGGCCATCAGGCTTGCGTCGGCGGACTCGACGGCACGGCGGAATTTGCCCCAAAAGTCGATTTCCCAGGTGGCGGTCACCCCCAGCGACGCTTCACTGAAATTGGCGGACGCAGGCACTCGTTGGCTTTCCCGCACGTTTTCCACCGAACCGGTAGCCTGCTGGGTTTGGGGATACAACTGGCCCACGACGGCGCCCAACTGGGCCCAGGCCTCCAGAACGCGCAACCCTGCAACCCGCAGATTCAGGTTTTCCCGGTAGGCGGTCTCAATGAGCCGGTCCAGAATGGGATCTTTGAATACTTGCCACCAGGCCCGGTATTCCCCGTGCCCTGTCTTTATCCGGTTCTCCTGCGCCTCCAGCCAGTTTTCATTTGTCTCGATCCCGGGCCGGGAATAGTTCGGTCCCACCTTGGCGCAGCCGGCTACCAAAAGCAATGAGAGCAGCAAAAAACCGCGCCATCTGCAGCAGCACATGTTCTTTGGCATGTTCACCGGTTAGACAGGCCCTTGCAACTAAGTCGTGAGGCCGGAAAGCTGGACCGAAAGGATTTCTCCCGCGAAGGCAATCGCTCCGCAAGGGGGCTTTTTGCCAAAATCGGCTTCGCGTCTGCTCATGTTTTTATGTAGGCAGCCGCAAAGCGATTATTACTCAACATCGAAAACGATCTCCCCACACAGATCTGTGGCCGCCGAGTCGCGGGTTTCATCACGGGCATTGCTATGATAGGTCTGGCGGCAATATAATCACCGAGTCGCGCACTTCAAGATTTTAAATTGGGCATTGGCTAAGGGGATTGGGGAATTGAGTCACAACGCGCTTTTGATCTTTTTGAGATACCCTGACGCCGGCAAGGTGAAAAGACGGCTTTCGGAGGAGATCGGGTCTGAAAGGGCCGCCGAACTGTATGAGAAGCTCATCCGGAGGACATTGGGCGTAGCTTGCGATTTCAAGCGCAGGGCGCCTGAAGCTCGAATAGTTCTGTTCCACACGCCGCAGGACCCTGTTGAGAAATTGAAGAACAAATTCCGGGGTCCCTGGGAGTTCTGTGCCCAGGAAGGAGAACACCTCGGTGTGCGAATGGCGAACGCGCTTGGGGCCGCATTCGCAACCGGCGCCAGGAAGGCCGTTCTTATCGGGACCGATCTGTCGGATATCGAGGCGACGGATATAGAGGAAGCGTTTCGGAATATCGGTGAAAAAGCCGCTGTGCTTGGTCCGGCCGCTGACGGCGGCTTCTATCTTATCGGGACCGATCGTCCGATTGGCGCTGCTTTTCATTTTAGCTCATGGGGAACCGGCGAAGTTTTTACCAGAACTGCCCGAGAGCTTGAAGCTGCCGGGTTTCGCATTCACCTGGCCGTCGAAAGACACGATGTCGACTGCAAGCGGGATTTGGATCCGGTGGACCGTGATTTCCTGTTCGACAGCTCGCTGTCAGTAATCATTCCCACTTTAGCCGATCCGCAAAAACTATCGCCCTTGCTGGTGTACCTGGAGAGTTCGCTCTGGCCGGGAGACGAAATAGTTGTCGTGCAGGGGGGGGCGTTTGAAAAAGCCGCCCTGCGGCGGATTTCGCCATCGCTTGCGGTTGTGAGCACCGGGAAAGGGCGCGGTATCCAGCAAAACGCCGGAACTATTCTTTCCAGGGGAACAATTCTTTTCTTCTTACACGATGATACGGTCCCCCCTCCGGAATTCCCCTACCTGATCCGCAGGGCCTGCCGGGATTACCCGGCAGCGCTTGGCTGCTTCGAGCTGCGGTTTTTACCGTCGAACCGCGCGCTCGGGCTGATCGCCGCATGGGCCAATCTGAGAACCGCCCTGTTTAAGCTTCCATACGGCGATCAGGGTCTTTTTTGCAGAAGGGAGATTTTTGAAAAGGCAGGCGGCTTCGGGCGCAGTTACCTGATGGAAGATGTAGACCTGGTAGGCAAATTCCGGAAAATGGGGAAGGGCCGGAGCGCCATATCAATCCTCCCGGTCCCGGTCTATTCTTCCCCTGACAGATACCTGCACAAGGGAATTATCAAAGCTTCGCTCCTAAACCATTCAACCTTCCTGCTGGCGGCGCTCGGCCGCGATGAACAGATTCTTTACCGAAAATACTACGGCCTGGAAACGCGAGACTTACTCGTTAAGCCACAGGGTTCCGAAAGTTCTGCAAATAAATAATCCGGAAAAGCGTGGGGACTTGGCCCCCCCACGCCCCCTTCGCCGATGCGCGGCTCACCGGGGGGTGCGTGGTAAACATTCTCACGCTCCTTTGGGCTTTCAGAATTTGCAGAATTTTGCTCGCACTACCGTTACTTGACTATCGGTCAGGAGGTCCTACTTTAAGGTTAACCATTTGAATTAAGCAATGTTTTGAAGGTGCAGAATTTTCTTGGGACCTGACCCGATTGATAACGATTAATAACAAGAGATGAAAGGAGAATGTTCGATGTTTCTTGCGTGGGCATTGATGTTTCTTGTGGTAGCCATCATCGCCGGCATTTTTGGCTTTGCCGGGATTGCCGGGACTTCCGCCTGGATTGCGAAGATTCTATTTGTCCTTTTCATTGTCTTCTTTCTGGTTTCCGTGCTCATGGGAAGACGCCCTCCGATAAGCTGAGCGCCAATGCAAACGAGGTTCCCATCCGGAATACGGGGCCGTGGCCAACGGCAGCGGGCCCGTTCTTTTTGCTGAATTTTTTTTGTAATAGGACGATGATTATTTTGAAGTTTGAAATTGTAAAGTACGAAGCCTTACTTTCAAAGGAGGAGCAAGGATGAAAGTCAGGATATTATATGTGCTGTTGATTATGTTTTCGTTCTCATATTCAGTCATCTGGTCGGGACTTGGAGCGGCAAATGACGCCGATGGCAATAGCGGAAGGCGGAAGCCAAATATGACCTGGACACAGCGGGTGATAAATGACAAAGAACTCGATGCGATATCTAAAAGGGACATGGACCTTAGCCCCAGCGTCAGCAGGAGATTGCTTGCCAAGTTAAACGCCAGGGATTTCGACTACATCGCGCAGGACATCCAAGACGGAAAACCAATAAAAGTTCCAAACGATTTCACTGCATTCAAAAGCTGGACGCCGCTCGCAAAATACATCCCCGACGTGGCCGATCTGCCCAAATTCATTCTGATTGTCAAAGATTTGCCATACATAGGCTGGTACGAAAGAGGCAAACTGGTAGGGGACACATATATCTGTGTCGGCAGAGTTAACAGCTCGACGGCAGAGGGTCTTTACACCGTACAGGAAAAGGACTTGAACCACGTGTCCAGGAGCTATCCCAATGCTTACGGGGAGCCTGCTCCAATGCCATGGGCGTTGAGAATCTATGGGACCGTATGGATCCACGCGGGAGACATCGCGAGCGGGCACTGCTCGCACGGCTGCGTCAACCTGCCGATCTTTTCGGCGATGAAGCTGTTCGATTGGGCCACCACCGGAACACCTGTTCTGATAGTGGAATCCCTGGGAGCGCTGCCGGCGGTTTTGGCCGCAAATCGCTCCAACTGCACCCTGCACTCATTAGTGTGTATTTCTGCAGGCAGAGTTGCCGGCGGGAGCTGAGGGCGCGCGATTGTGCGCGCAAAAATCCGCAAATAAAATAACTCTAGGGATAGCCTGGAGATCGATGAAAACGATCTCCAGGCTCCGCGAGGTTTTTCGATAGTTGCAGAACTTTTGGGGACCCTGTCCGTCGCGCCGGGCGGGATCGTTTCAGTTGCTTTAAATCCTGGCTATGACAGCCGTTATATTGTCCGGTCCACCAGCTTCCAGGCATGCGGAAATCATCCGGTCCAGTTTCTCCGTTAAGGTAATGTCGACAGATAGAAAAGCCGCGATTTGCTCGTCAGAGATAAGGTCATGAAGTCCGTCAGAAGAAAGCAGGACATAATCGCCGTGTGTCAGACCAAACGTGCCTGAATCGGGATCGGGACGATCGCAGCAACTACCTACGCACCTTGTCAAAACATTGCCGTAAGGGTGAATCCGGGCCTGTTCCAGGGTGATCTCGCCCTTTTTGAGCAGCATGCCTGGAACTGTATGGTCATCTGTTATCCTGGTGAGCGATCCTTCATGGAGGAGATATATACGGGTATCTCCGACGTGCGCCCAAAAAGCCGACCTGCCGGTGATAAACAGGGCGGTGAGTGTGGTGCCCATGCCTTTGAGGGAACGACATGCGCGGGAGCGTTCCACGACGCTTTTCTGAGCTTCCAGCATTTGATTGAGGAGTTCGGCGCGAATATCAGGGCCGCTTGGTCTAAAGCTTTCGAAGCTTTGCAGGGCAAGTTCCGCTGCGACTTCGCCCCCGGCGTGTCCGCCCATTCCATCTGCAATAGCCAGCAGGGCGCAGTCATTATCCAGGATATTGACCAGGTACCGGTCCTCGTTATTCTGTCTGTGAAGCCCCTGGTTTGTAATCGACTCGACTTGCATTTTGTGTCCGTATTAAGGCCGCCGTTATTTACACCCCTGAAATTAACAGGGCTCACTTCGAATATAGCAAAGCAACCAGATTTGTCAAATGCGGGCAGGTCACGCCCCCCGCAGGTACGCATTCACCGCAGCAACTCATGTCCCGTTGGGACACCCTAAACCATGAAAAGTCCCGTAGCCATAATGGATGGGTGGAGCGAAGCGTAACCCATCACGCCTTTTCGAAGCAGAGGACTGGTCGCAGACAGGTCATGGAGAGGCAAAAAGACCTTTGACAGGATCAACAGGGTTAACAGGATTGAAAAATGTTTATAACCACCGTATTGGGGTTGGCGGGCTTTCGTTTAAAGTTGGAATGGTCTATTTCACTCTTCCCGCGTCAGTCCTCAGCACTCATTCCTCAACGGTACCATGGTTTGTACTTCGGCCTGACTACATTCTGCTCCTCTTGTGATTTTTTTACCCACATTTGGCCCTGGCCGTCCGTGAAGACGTTTCCCTTAAGCTGGCCCTTGCCGATTCTGCCATCATCGAGTATGAGTGTTACCTGTTCCTCGCTCAGTTCATATTTTCCGGAAAGTTCAATGAAAGGGTTTTCTTTGTCGGGCGGCTTTTTTCTTTGTTTAATAAAAAAGGTCGCATCCGGACGGAGCGTGAGGAATTGCGTGTCGTCACTTTTGTTTAAGTATACACCGCTGACGGCATTCAGGTCTGCCGCGATGCTCTGGACCGCAAAACAGATCAGAAGCGTCAAGGCAAAAACGATGTTTCTCATGATTGTCCTCCGGTGATCGACTTGAGTCGGCAGAAAACTACCTCCGAAATGCTCCGTATGTCAATCCGGTTTGGAGAAAAGGAACGATTTCCGGAACATGGCTAATTTTGATTTTCTCCGTCAGCCGTTGCCTTCACTTTGGCCTGCACTCTTGAGAATAGCAACGGTACCTGCTAATCTCCATCCGGAAATGCCGGATGAGAGACAAGCGGTTTCCGAGCCGAAAAGGAGGCATTTTGCGTCCCGGCAAGGAAAGCGAGGGGTTGCGCGGAGGTGTACCCATGTACCGCCTCTGGTATGGACAGTTCAGGGATAGTGTCGAGATTCTGCCTGTGCCACCGCCGCAGGCCAATTTCGACGCTCCGCGGGGCGGGTCCAACCGCCCACGCTTTGAAAGGAAATCATGGAAAGAAGTCCTGGAAAAAACTCCAAAACATGCCTGAGTATCGTCATTCCATGTTTCAATGAACGCAAGACCCTCCGTGAGTGCCTGGAGAGAGTCTTATCCATAAGGGAGCCTGAGCTGTTGGTGGAGGTAATCATAGTGGATGACTGCTCAACTGACGGCAGTCATGCGATTGCGCTCGAACTGGCGCAAACATATCCCGAACAGGTAACCGTGTTCAGGCATCAGAAAAACCAGGGAAAAGGGGCGGCTTTACGAACCGGGTTTGCCAAAGCTACCGGTGATTTCGTCTGCGTTCAGGATGCGGACCTCGAATACGACCCATCGGATCTAAAGAGACTCTTGAGGCCGCTTATATCCGGAAACGCCGACGTGGTATTGGGTTCTCGGTTCCTATCCACGGGGGAGCACCGGGTACTCTATTTCTGGCACTACCTGGGAAACCGTTTCCTTACCCTTGTCTCAAACATGTTTACGGACTTGAATTTAACTGACATGGAAACCGGCTACAAAGTCTTTCGGAGAGACATACTTCAGAAGATCACTATCCAGGAGGACCGGTTTGGCTTCGAACCTGAAATAGTCGCAAAAATTGCCAACATGCGTCTTCGCATTTACGAAGCAGGGATTTCTTACTACGGGCGAACATATGAGGAAGGCAAAAAAATCGGTGCCAGGGACGGCTTGAGAGCGATCTACTGCATTATGCGGTATAATCTGCATCAAGCTCCGCTTCCGGTCCAGTTCATGGCGTATCTTTTCATCGGGGGTTTTTCGGCTCTTATCAATCTCGCTGCTTTCCTTGGGGCCTATTCGTCCGGATACTCCGCCACCGTCTCTACGCTGTCGGCTTTTTTGCTGGCGGCCGCCGTGAACTATGTGCTGTGTATCTTGCTGTTGTTCCGGCACAAGGCGAAATGGACCGCACCGAAGGAAATAGTGATTTATTTATTCGTGGTATGCGCGCTGGGAATCCTGGACGTTGAACTCACCAAATTTTTGCTGAAAGCCGGACTCGTTCCATGGATGGCAAAATCGACGGCAAGCCTTGTTGGGCTGGTATTGAATTTTGCAGGGCGCCGGCTGCTTGTATTCCCCGAACCCGCAAGCGGACCGTGGCGACCGCAGCACGTGGAGAGCGGCAATCAGGAAGCGATCCGAACCAAGGGCACTGATTGAACACTTGAATTATTTTCAGCAGCGCTTGATTCGATAAAGATGGGGGATTAGCTTACCTTAAAGTCGACGGGTCATTTCACGGATCTTTCGTCCACTTCTATTCATTTGTCTCACGCAGGCGCAAATAACATTTGCTGACGAACGGCCATAATCTGCACAGTCTCAAAAATGCCAAGGAGGAAGAATTATGAATCAGCAATTCAGAATGGTGAAACAAATGATCGATTTGCAAAGGGCTTCCAGCGACGGGATGCTCAAGAGTCTCATCATGATATGGGAGCAAACCGGTACGCTGCTCGAAGGGGCAATCTGGTTCCCGGAAGAGGGCAGGAAGGCGTTGAAGCAATGGGTGGACTTAAACAAGAAAGCCTGCGAGAACTTGAAGAGCGCCATGGACAGCAGCTATGCCAGTCTGGAGAAGTTTTTCGAAACAAGCGGTCAAGAGAAGTCATAAATCGTCACTTATCACAATCTGAATATTGCCCCGAGAAGCCAGGTATCCCCGCTCCTGGCTTTCTTCTTGCCGGATCGAACATACGCCTTTATTTTCCAAAGGGTGAGTGACCGGACTTGAACCGGCAGCCTCTGGGGCCACAACCCAGTGCTCTAACCAATTGAGCTACACCCACCAGAAACAATGAATTATGACAAATACCACCGGGGTGGAAAGAAATCAAGGGTTCCAACACCCGATCGATGGACCTTCATTTGAACAAGCTTGCCTCCATTTGCTCTGTTGCTTCAGTTTGCACCTTGCTGTAGACTGAAAACGTCTGCGCATCTCAACTCTAACATGAAGGAACATGCATGGAAGACAAAGAAGACATTATGGGAGTAGCCAGGGCCTTTATGCGGAGCAGGATCATCCTGAGCGCCGCTGAACTGGATCTTTTTACAAGTATCCAGGACTCCGCTACGACCGCAGAAAATATCGCCGAAAGATCAGGTCTTGACCGCAGAGCGCTCGAAAGGGTCCTGGACTGCCTCGTCACGTTCGGGCTGCTCAATAAAGACGGCGGGGTCTATTGGCTCACTGGGGAGGGCGCTTTATATTCATCGAAACACCCCTCGTCCGGGCTTCCAATGTTGCTGCACATGAGTCGGTTGTGGGTCAGTTGGAGCGATCTGACCGAAGTCGTCCAAAGAGGTCCCGGCTCTGAGCAAAAACCGCCAAGGCCGATGGACCTGGACAGCAGGCGTGCTTTTATCGGGGCGATGCACGTTATCGGCCGGGTTCTGTCAGAGGAGATAGCCGGTTCTGTGGACTTGCGCGGCTACCGGAAGCTTCTGGATATTGGTGGAGGATCGGGTACTTACACCATCGCATTTCTAAGACACAATCCTCAGTTGAAGGCAATCCTGTTTGACTTGAAAGACGTAATTCCAATAGCGAGTGAGCGGCTTTCCCCGGAAGGTTTACTTGACCGCGTCGAACTGATCGCCGGAGACTTTTATTCCGATGATCTGCCAGGAGGATGCGATCTGGCCCTGCTTTCTGCGATAATTCACCAGAACAGCCGCCAACAGAACCTGGAACTCTACAGGAAGGCTTATCGGTCCCTGGACCCCGGCGGCATGCTCCTGATTCGCGACCACATAATGGATGAACAACGAACCCGGCCTCCGGAGGGGGCGATGTTCGCAATAAATATGCTGGTAAATACGCAGGGTGGGGACACTTACACTTTTCGTGAAGTTGAACAAGGGCTGAAGGAAGCAGGTTTCAAGGATGCAAGGCTCCTTCGCACCGGCGAGAGAATGGACTGCATCGTCGGCGCGGTAAAACCCCAATAGGTCCAACCAGTCACTCCGGTGCCCCATGTCCATGGGACACACTGGAATCTTGTAAGTCCATTGCCCCTCTGGTCCTTTTGTCAAAACAGTTTTTTTCTTCATGACGGATCGCAAAACAACCGATTTCCCTTGTGATGTTAATTGATGGAGGAGGAGCGGGTTGAGTCAAATTTGGCACCATAATCGAGAATCCCTTTAGATATTGGACGCTTGGAGGTCTTTCTTCGAATGGACGGTTTTCAAGAATTAGACGATGATAAGTTGTATCGCTCGCTGAGAGAATACGCTCGAGTGAGCGCATTTCTGCCCATCAGGATTCGCCCGGTTTTGGAAGAGGAACGGCATGGCCTGAGGTCGCGCATAGTTGTCGAACCGGCTTTGACAGCACATCGGGAGATGCCCGAAGTCGAAGACGAGACCCTCTCGGCTTGTTTGCACATGCTCAACTCCAAGCTCGACTCAATCATCAAGTTGCTTGCCCTCCAATCGAACACCAATAGAGAACTCGATTTTGCCAGGGTCAACATCAGTGCCGGAGGACTGAACACATCTTCCAGCGAGCGTTATGCTCCGGGTGATCTTGTCGAAATAAGACTGATGCTTCCGACCGCCTCCTTTACGATTCTTTACGTATATGGGAAAGTGGTCAATTGCGATGCCGCACGGGAGAAGTTTGGACTCTGTATCGAGTTTACCGAGATCGACGATGACATCCGCGACCAGATCGAAAAATATGTTTTCCAAAAGCAGCGCGAAATTCTGCGGAAAAAAAGGAGCCGTACAGCTTAAATGTTCCTATTCATTGGCATGGCGGTAGTTCTGGGTTCAGTCATCGGCGGGTACCTGATGGAGCAGGGGAATCTCAGTCTCCTGATTCAGCCGGCGGAACTACTTATTATTTTCGGCGCCGCCATCGGCGGTTTTGTCATTGCTTCGCCCATGAAGGTGATAAAAGCCGTTCAGGCGGGTTTCCTGCGTATGTTCAAGAGCAAGATCTACTCCAGCAGCGACTACATGGAAGCGCTCGTCCTGCTGAGCGAGATATTTTACAAGATCAGAAAAGAAGGGCTCGTTTCGATAGAAAGCGATCTGGACGAACCGGGAAAAAGCCCGATTTTTAAGAAGTACCCCAGGTTTCTCGACAATCATCACGCTCTGGAGTTTCTGGCGGACACCTTGCGCACTCTGACCATAACGGATATAGAAGCCCACGAAATGGGTTCTCTTCTGGACTACGAAATCGATGCGCATTACGAAGAAGCCCTCATACCGGCCAAGAGCGTCGCCAGTGTTGCCGATTCACTCCCCGGGCTTGGTATTGTGGCCGCCGTGCTGGGTGTCGTACTCACGATGAAAAAAATCAGCGAACCCCCCGAAGTTCTCGGCCACAGTATAGGCGCGGCCCTGGTGGGCACATTCCTCGGCGTTCTGCTGTGCTATGGTTTCGTTGGACCGATGTCGCGCAACCTCGAGCATATCGCAAATGAGGACCGGGAATTTCTAACGGTTATCAAAGCGGCTTTGCTTGCGTTCATAAATACTCCTTCTCCGCAGGTGGCCATCGAGTTCGCGAGAAGGGTTGTTCCGGGCGATCTGAGGCCGTCTTTCCTCGAACTCGAGGACGTGGTGAAGAAGGCCAAGAAAAAATAGGCATGGAAGAAGACAAGCCCAAAAAGATCATCATAAAAAGAGTGAAAAAGGGTCACGCCGAACAGCACGGCGGAAGCTGGAAAGTGGCTTACGCGGATTTCGTTACCGCCATGATGGCCTTCTTTCTGCTGATGTGGCTCCTCAACATGACCTCTCAGGAAAAAAGGGCCGTTCTGGCTATGTATTTCAAACATTTCAGCCTCTTTGAAAAAAGCGGAAAATCATTCATGCAAGAGGGTGGAGTAAGGCCCGCCGGGCAGAATTTCGGGGGCGAAGATGTGGTCGACACGGGTGAGCACCAGAGCGGTATTACCAATGACGATCTTGCCAATAAGCTGATGACCGGGATTGACCAGAATGTGGCGGTAGGGAAGGATCAGTTTTATATAGCTATTACCGAGGAGGGTATCCGGATTCAGATCGTGGATTCACAGCAAAACCCCATCTTTCCCGCTGGAAGCGCTGAACTCACGGACCTGGGCAAGCAAATGGTCAAAACGGTTGCGTCCATTCTTAAGAATTTTCCTAACGAAATTGCGGTAGAAGGGCATACCGATTCTTCACCGACGCGGAGCGAACAGATATCAAACTGGGAACTATCCGTCGCCAGGGCCTCAACGGCCAGGCGCGAACTTGAACAGAGCGGCATCGAACCGGACCGGATTTGCAGAGTTGTAGGTTTTGCAGATAAAGTGCCTCTTTTCACTACCTCGCCCGATGACCCCAGGAATCGACGGATCAGCATTGTTTTCCTCAAAAACAGAAAACTAACTCCGCCCGACAGGCTTCAATGGCTTATGAGGTCACCCGAATGACTTTTCTCCTAAATAACAGGGTAATCCTCCGGCTCTGCCGGCGGACTCCCAGAGTTTGACATTTCCGGGAATATACGAAAGCCTCCCCCCTGTGAACCGCTCAAAGTTTACAGGGAGGCAAGCTTTCGTATGGA
>JBKQTS010000026.1:0-29040 GCA_052143075.1 Syntrophobacteraceae bacterium
TTTGCTTTTAATTCACAACTCCTTAGGACCGAGGCTGCATGAGCCGCCGAGAATGGGTCCAACCGTGACTCGTCGGAGGCGGCTCGATGCGGCCGGCAAATTTTATTCTTGTTTTCCTGTCCTGGAGGAGCGGGGCCGCTATTAACGACGGTAGTTCATTCTGATATTCGCGGGTTGGGTACCGGCCTGTCTTGATTCGTCGTGGAGCTGCCTCGCGCTACGTTCTGGAGTTTGGCCGTGGCCTATCCCTAAGGGTGGGTCGAGGGTTCTCCAACCGGGGCCGCACCCCTCCATTTCAGGAAACTTTACAAACCGTTCTTTGAAAATTTGTCTATGTGGCAACCTCCACTGTGCGGAAAATGGCCCACATGAACGCCGCCAATTCTCTGGCAATGGCTGTGATTGCCACCTTGCTAACCTTACCCCTGGCAATCAGTCGTTGGTACCGGGCACACAGTCGCACCTGGGCCTTCCAGGCGATCTTCCATACCTTCTCTGGAAGGTTTTGCTGCCGATCCCGCAACCTGCGGCTGACCCGGGCAGGTATTCGATAGGACCATGCTGCCTCTATAAGCATTCGCCTCGCATGGCCGTTGCCGGTTTTGGTGATTCCTCCCCTTTTTGTGTGCTCTCCAGTGGAGTGCTCGGAGGGGATCAATCCAAGATAAGCCATGAGTTTGCGGGGATTGTCAAATCGACTCAGGTCGCCAATTTCCGCAACTACCGTCGCTGCTACAACCAGGGAGACACCCCTGAGGGCCTGGATAGCTTCGACCACTGGACTAAAACGCCACTGGCCGGCAAGGAGGCGAATCTTTTCAGTTATCCGCTCGACTCTCTCGCTGCAGGAGCGTGCCGTATCCACATATTCCTGCAATGTGAATTGCTGGGCTTCATGTTCCATCTTTATGTCGGAAATCCAGCGCCAGTGTGCAAGGCTCCAATTGCTCTTGCCGCTGTATATTAATCCATGGCGCAGCAAGAAAGCATTGAGCTGCTGACGTGCTTTACGCTCAGCCGTCTTGGAATCCTCCCTGGCGCGGGTGAGATCTCGCATGGCTTCATCTTCGCTGTTTGGGACGTGGACCGCAGTCAACTCGCCAGACCTGTAAAGTCGGGCCAGCTTATTGGCATCGCGTCGGTCATTTTTGATTCTGTCTCCGCTCTTCTTTGGTATCAAGGAAGGTGCGGCGACCATACACTTGATATCTTGTTGTTTCAGATGGCGATAAATCCCATATCCACAGGGACCGGCCTCATAGACAAAGCGAGGCTCGCCGCCGCGAGACACCAGTTTTCTTACAATTTTGTCGAGCGAGCACAGATTGGAATCAATGAAGCCGTACGACCTCACTTCGCTGCCGTCCTCGTCGGCGAACGCAACGGCAATGGTTTTTTTATGAACATCAAGCCCGACATACGTGATAAACTTTCCCATGATCTGCCTCCTTGGTTGTGGCGCTGGTTTGGGTTTGTTTCCGTTTCCAGATTAACCCACGTTTGCAAGGGGCAGATCATTTTTCTTATCCGTCATCCATTATGGCTGCGCCGAAAACGTGTCGGTGTTTATAGACCACCTTACAATCCAAAATTGGTCAGGACATCCTGCGCCTACAATTGCCGCCCCCACTGCAGCCGATCCAGCCATCTTTATAACGGGGCGCGCCATCACTATAAACGGTTTTGCCGGTATCGGAGGGGGCTCGAGCGGCATTCTACTGAGTACGGGCAGCGCCACTATTATCAACAATACAATCTCTGGGAATACGAACAGCGGGATTGTCGTGAAGAGGAGCGCCAGCGCCGCGATAGGTTATGTCTTCGAGAACGACACGTCTTATCAGCCCAACATTATTACCGATCCAACGGGAATCATAGTGACCAACACTTCCACCGCCGGGATCGCGGGGAACGAGATCACAGCCAGCGTTCCCGGCAGGGGCAATGGAATCCAGGTCGATGAGGTTTCTCAGGCGACCATCGCGGGAAATACAATAAATAGTTTTCAAAATGCGATTGCGACAGAGGGAAATTCCGGCGTCAACCTGTCAGATAACACGAACTTCCTTTTTGGCGCCTACAATACAAGTACAGCGGCAAACTCCGTGGCCGTTTGGTGCAACAACGGGGCATATGCCAACGGGGCTTTCGGCAATCTTACCGGTACCAAACCCACCTTTTTTGGCACTGGCTGCATTGACCTGCTGACACTTTCTTCGACACCCCTCGTTTCCAAATGGTCGGTGACCGCTAACTCCGGCTTTACGGGTGGAAATACACCGCCGACTACGATCAGCTTTTTCGCAGACGGGACTGAAACTGCGGATGTCGGGGATCTGGCAAGCGGCACATGGACTGTCTCAAAGAGCACACTCACCGTTAAGACTGCAGACGGCAAAACCCTGAAGGGCAGCTTGACCTTTAGCGACAGTGACATGGTGGTTGTGTGGGCGTTTAAGGAAGGCAAAACTAACCTGTCATTGACCCTGGGGGACCCCGTAACACCATAGGCAAATCTTGCACAGACTGGAATTTCTCCGGTTAACAGTAACTGTCCGGACGCACAGTGGAACACATGTAGAATACATGACAGTCGAAAGGGGTGCCGGACTATTTCTGGCACCCCTTTCCCCTGATCGGTCGTCAGCCAGTTTGTCCATTTATACTGGAGTGCCTCTCAATTAAGCGTTCAACATCAGCCTTTCGATCTTCCTTCTCTTCCCTCCAAGTCCTCTTGAAGGTCCTCTTCGACCTTGAAGGCGGAAACGAGATTCATAGGGTCCGTCATTGCTTTTGGGGGTTGTACATTTGCCGACTGAGAGGTCGCAATCTGCCGAACGGCCAAAGTTGAGAGCCGGGAGGAGTCGTCAGGCTCCCCCGGCTATTTCTCATAAAGCGGAGTGTAGAGACAGGCTTGGGTCAATGCGTGCGAATTTCGTCTGCAGCCGGTTCCTTTGGCAGGATGACCGGAGCGGCTGCTTCGGGCTCTTTGAACAACTCCCGCGCTTCCTCGGGCGCCAGCGCATGCTTCAGCACGTCGTCCATGTGCCTCAGCAGCTCGATATTTATCTCCTGGAGAATCTTTGCGGGAATCTCCTTGAGGTCCTTGGCGTTTTCCTCCGGAATCAGCACGGTCTTGATGAGAGCCCGGTGCGCGGCAAGAATTTTTTCCTTAAGCCCGCCGATGGGCAGGACACGGCCCCTCAGAGTGATCTCGCCCGTCATGGCGACGTCGCTTCTCACTGGGATTCTACTGAGAGCGGACACAATCGAGGTAGCCATCGTAATGCCGGCGGACGGGCCATCTTTTGGGATGGCCCCTTCGGGGACATGAACGTGGATATCCAGGTTCTGGTGGAAATCGGGGTCGAGTCCGAGCTGTTTTGCGCGCGACCTGACATAACTCAGGGCCGCCTGCGCCGACTCCTGCATGACTTCACCAAGTTTTCCGGTAATCGTCACCTTGCCCTTGCCGGGCATGATCGCGGTTTCGATCCCGAGAATGTCGCCTCCGAATTCGGTCCAGGCAAGCCCCATCGCAAGGCCTATCTCGTCTTTTTCCTCCGCGCGTCCGTAGTGGAATTTCGGAATCCCGAGAAATTCCTGGATATGGTCTTCGGTAAGCTCCACCCTGGTTTCAGGACCTTTGCGCACAACTTCCTTGGCCACCTTGCGGCACACCGCGCCAATCTCGCGCTCGAGGTTGCGCACTCCGGCTTCCTTGGTATAATGGCGGATTATGTAGAACAAAATTTCATCGCTGAAGGCGATATTGTCCTCACTTATGCCGTTTGCCTTTGACTGCTTCTTGAGCAGGAAGTTCCTGGCTATGTTGAGCTTTTCGAATTCAGTGTAGCCTGCAAGCTGGATAACCTCCATTCTGTCGCGAAGCGGCGGGGGAATGGAGTGCAAGGTATTGGCCGTCGTGATGAAAAAAACCTCCGAGAGATCATAATCCAAGTCGAGATAATGGTCGTTGAAGGCAAAATTCTGCTCGGGGTCGAGCACTTCGAGCAGCGCCGCTGAAGGATCGCCCCGGAAATCCATGCTCATCTTGTCAACTTCATCGAGGCAGAATACCGGATTATTGCTCTTGATCTTCTTGAGGCACTGGATGATCTTACCCGGCAGCGCGCCGATGTAGGTTCGCCTGTGGCCTCGGATTTCAGCCTCATCGCGCACACCGCCAAGCGAGAGCCGGATGAAGTTGCGGTTCATAGACCTTGCAATCGAGCGAGCGAGCGAAGTTTTGCCGACACCCGGAGGCCCGACAAAGCAAAGGATGGGGCCTTTGATCTTCTTGACGAGCGCCTGGACTGCAAGGTACTCGATGATGCGCTCCTTCGGTTTCTCCAGGCCGTAATGGTCTTCGTCGAGTATCCGGGCGGCTTCGTCTATATCGATCTTGTCCCTGGTCTTTTCATACCAGGGAAGCGAAAGTATCCAGTCGATGTAGTTGCGCACCACCGTCGCCTCGGCGCTCATCGGCGACATCAGCTTGAGTTTCTTGAACTCGGCGCGGACCTTGGCAGCCGCTTCCTGGGAAAGCCTCTTTTTCTTTATACGTTTTTCAAGGTCTTCGAGTTCGGACTTGAAATCGTCCTTTTCACCCATCTCCTTTTGTATGGCGCGCATCTGCTCGTTGAGGTAGTACTCGCGCTGGGTCTTTTCCATCTGCTTTTTGACCCGGCCCTTGATGCGCTCCTCCGTCTCGATGATCTCGATTTCCGACCTGATGTGCCCGAAGAGCTTCTCCATCCGCTGCACAACGTTCAGGGTCTCGAGCAGCTTCTGCTTGGTATCCAGCTTGAAAGGCATGTAGGATGAAACCGTATCGGCAAGCCGGGAAACATTATCAACCCCGGCAACCGTGTCCAGGATTTCCTGGGTGATCTTCTTGTTGTGCTTTGAATAAATCTCGAAGGAGGACCTCACCCCCCGCATGAGAGCTTCGATCTCGACGGATTCTTCCTCCGTTTCCTCGAGTGCTTCGAGTTGAGCCACGAAATGATCGGGATGAGGAACAAAACTGATTATTCTGGCCCGGTAATCGCCTTCGACCAGCACCTTGACAGTGCCGTCAGGCAGGCGAAGTATTTGCAGAATGTTTGCGACCGTGCCTATGCGGTAGATGTCGCCTTCGCCGGGCGTGTCAGTTTTGGCCTTTGT
This sequence comes from Syntrophobacteraceae bacterium, assembly GCA_052143075.1. Classification (GTDB taxonomy): domain Bacteria; phylum Desulfobacterota; class Syntrophobacteria; order Syntrophobacterales; family Syntrophobacteraceae; genus SbD1. The sequence goes on from JBKQTS010000026.1 coordinate 5,170, forward strand.
CTGTGCTGCGAGAAAAATTTTCTTGTCGGACCCCATGGCCTTCTCAAGGGCGTTCACAGACTTGTCACGCCCCACGAAAAGGGGGACCACCATCGAGGGAAATACTACGATATCCCTGAGCGGCAGAAGAGGCATCATGAAAATATTGTTCTGCTGACCGTCTTTTGTGCGAGTTAGTTTGAACATTTTACCTGTCACTTCCTGCTGTGTTCGAATTTTCCGAATGAGCCGCCATTTGCTGATGCCTCATCCAGTGTTTAAGCTGTCCCGACGCGAGAGGGCAATCGGAAAACTCTTGTATCCGGGCAGCCAATGAGCCCCTTTTACTTCGGGCAAGCCAGTCCCATCTAAAAGGATCAGGCTGATTCCTGGTCCTGGCCCCGGTAGACGAGCAAAGGCTGGGCGTTCTTGGAGAGCACCTCCTCGTTTATGATGCACTCCTGGATCTCGGGGTGGGACGGCAGATCGTACATGATGTCCAGCATGATGTTTTCCATGATGGACCTAAGACCACGGGCCCCGGACTTGCGCCTTATGGCCTCCTTGGAGATTGACCTCAAGACCCCGTCGTTGAAGCGCAACCGCACGTTTTCCAGCTCGAACAGTTTCTTGTACTGCTTGACCAGGGCGTTTTTGGGCTCGGTGAGAATACACACCAGCTCGTCTTCGGTAAGCTCGCTGAGGGTAGCTATAACCGGCAGGCGGCCGATGAACTCAGGAATCATCCCGAACCTGAGCAGGTCTTCGGGCTGCACGTGCCGCAGCACCTCACCGACGCTCTTTTCTTCCTTGCTCCGGATTTCGGCGCCAAATCCCATACCCTTCACCCCGATTCGGGCGCGAATGATGTTTTCCAGGTAGTTGAAAGCCCCGCCGCAGATAAAGAGGATGTTCGTGGTATCGATCTTTATGAACTCCTGCTGCGGATGTTTCCGGCCGCCCTTGGGGGGCACGTTTGCCACGGTGCCTTCAAGGATTTTCAAAAGCGCCTGCTGCACGCCCTCCCCCGAAACGTCACGCGTAATTGAGGGACTGTCGGATTTTTTTGCAATCTTGTCTATTTCATCTATGTAGACTATTCCCCTGGACGCCTTCTCGATATCGTAGTCGGCCGCCTGGATCAGGCTCACCAGTATATTTTCCACGTCTTCGCCAACATAGCCCGCCTCGGTGAGCGTAGTCGCATCTGCTATAGTAAAAGGCACGTTCAGAATGCGGGCAAGGGTCTGCGCAAGAAGAGTCTTGCCCGAACCGGTAGGTCCGATCATCAGAATGTTGCTCTTCTGGAGCTCGACGTCGTTTTTGTCGACTTTTAGCTCGATGCGTTTGTAATGGTTGTGAACGGCCACAGAGAGGACCTTTTTCGCCCTGTCCTGGCCGATTACGTACTGGTCCAAAACATTCTTGATCCCAGCGGGCTTTGGAATCTGCGTGGCCCGTGCCGCACCTTCTCTTTCGTATTCCTCGGCAATGATGTCATTGCATAGTTCCACGCATTCATCGCAGATATAAACCGTAGGACCGGCAATCAGTTTTTTGACTTCATCCTGACTTTTTCCGCAAAAAGAACACCTGAGCTCGCCACCTCGGTCGTCACGTTTTCTACTAGCCATCAATATTCCTCCTCGGCCCGCGCTTTTCTCATGATACTATCCCTTAAAAATAATATCGGGTTGATCGGCGATATTGTAAATCAAATTTTGTTTCCCGAAACGGCGAGCTAGCAGATTATAACAACCGAAACGAAATTAAGCTACTTCTTATTGCGCTCCGTAAGGATTACAGCCACCCGCGCTCAATCGCTCGCCACTCCGGACGGCGCAGATCAAATGGTCTGCGTTCGGGGCAAAAAAGTAACCTGACCGAGTGAAAAGGTCAATAGAGGCAGGCCCCCCGCATTAGAAACTGACGCGGTGCTGGTTTTGTCACCGCCTCACCACGTCCCTATTTCTTGAACGGCAGGATAAGATAGAGTAAATTCCCGCTCGCTTGCGGCTCGCAACCCACCATTCCGCCGTGAATCTCGACGACGTTTTTTACAAAATGAAGACCATGCCCTCTCCCACTTTCAGCACCACTCAAAGCCGCGCGGTAACCTTCCTCAAAGACATGACTGCATTCTTCGCGGGTCAGCGGTTTGCCCGTCGTGAAGAAATTAAACCGCACGCCTGGTTTATCTTCTCCGAAAGCGCCCTGTATAATCTGCTGGTTTAAAGAGAAAAGCCTTATGGCTTGCCCCGAGTGGTCCTTTGCTTCCCCGGTGTATTTGAGCGCATTCGAGAAAAAGTTATCAAACACCTGCGATATCAGTCCCTTGTCGACAAAGAGCGTCACCTGTTCGTCAGGAACGTTTTCGATCCGGTCGTCAACCGTTATCCCTTTTCTTTCGAACTGGCCCAAATACCGGTCGATAAGAGGCTTAATTATCTCGGTGCGGAAATTACACGACTGCTTCCTGAGGACGTATGTCCCCTTCTTGAAGTGGTCCCTACGGAAAAGGGTCTCCAGAAACAGACTGGTGTGCTCGTAATGTTTGGTGAGGGCGGAATACTCGGCCTGGAGTCCCCGGTTGGTTTCCTGGAGGGTTTCGGCTGCATTTTGCAGAGTCTGCGCCACGGCCTCGCACACTGAGGAGTTCTCGACCATTTGGCTGGTCAAATCTTCGATATTTTTGTAGTTTTCGATCATTTTCCTGAGGCGGATCAGGAACAGCTTGTAGTACAGATTCGGTGTGATGACGTTGTGTTCAATATCGGATACAAGCTGATTTATGAATTTTATATGATCGATATTCTGCTGGACCAGTAGCTTCTGGTGGAGGTTGTATCCGATCCGGTTTGTGAATTTTTCCAGGAAAAACTGTTTGCGCTCATCAACCCTTTCTTTCGGAAACACCTCAAAAAGGCCGAGCATAGAGCTCTGGCCGAAAAAAGGCAGCATATCCACAAACGCCTGGTTGCCACGAATGGGAAAAAACCAGGACTCTTCCGCCTCCACGGGGTTTTCGACCACTACCGCCCGATGTTTCCCACGCTCCTCGGGCGGGATGAGGCCCCGCCTGCTGGTGCAGACCAACTCCAGTTGCGAGCGCTTTGGTTCGATGATATAGATTCTGCTGTAGAGGTTGAAGAACTCTTTGGGGACGGTCGCGCAAATCTGGTAAAGGCTGTCGATCGTGGTGAATTCCTGGGCCAGATCGAAAAAGGTTGCAAACGCCTCCTCCTGCAAACGCTCAAAGTTGTAGCGCCTGTAGCTTTCCTTTTTCTCTCTCACTCTAAGAGCGATGCAGTCCGCCAGTTCCCGGGGGGAAACACCGCCTCCCTGCAACAGAATCCCGCAGAAGGGTGCTTGAGTCTCGATCATAATCGCTCCACGACCGCATCTATAAGAAAGTAACGGAAAGTGAGCGGATAGATAACATTACCAGTATAGTCTTCCTCTCACAAGCAGTTTAAGTATTCGTCACCTAAACGTCACGTGGCCGGTGACCGCGATCAAAAATATCCGGCGTTTTTCTTTGCCGCGTTGTGGCCAAACCGTCATTTTTGACCTGGATAATTGGTGTGGTATAATCGGAAACACTTCTTCAACAGGTCCTTAATCGGCCAGAACAAGCTGAGACAGGGAAGGAAGACTTATAACGACAAGAATGATCACATGTTATGCGGCCATTAAAACTGCCTGGAAAAATGACGGCCAGACCCGGCAATGAGGTATTTTGAAATGATGGTCGAGCGCGCTTCTTTTGAGAATGCAAGGGAAATCCTGGACCTTCATAAGCTTGCGTATGTGAGCGAGGCCGAGATTTACGATGACTACTCCATCCCGCCGTTGACGCAGACTCTTGACCAGATACAAGCCGATTTTGAGACCCGACTCTTCTTGAAGGTCTCTATTGATGGAATGATCGTGGGTTCAGTCAGAGGCTTCATGGAGAGGGAGACATGTCACATAGGAAGGCTCATGGTCCATCCGGACTTTCAGAATCGTGGCATTGGCGCTTGTCTGATGGAAGAAATCGAGAAATGTTTCCATGAAGCCGAGCGGTACGAGTTGTTCACCGGGCATCTAAGTGAGCGTAACCTTCGGCTTTATAACAGGCTTGGATATATACCCTTCTCGTTCAAGGCTGCCACGGACAATCTGACACTCGTATTCATGGAGAAACAACCTCGAACCTTGAGGAAGCGAGCGTCTCATCCGTTGTTGCCGGAGGGACGTTAGCCCTGTTTTACGCCGTGGCCTTGCTATGATATTCCCAACAGGGATGCTAAAGGGGGCTTGCCCAAAAGCGGCGGGGCTGCGCGCCTCGCGGAATGTCGAAGCCCCTGGCGGACGGCCGCCCTCTTCAACCTCCGAATTTTGTTAAGTCCCCGATCCTGTGACGGAGCATCAATGGAGCCTTTCGATCTTTCCGATTTCAAAAAAGTCAACGCACTCGTAATAGGCGATGTAATGCTCGACCGGTACCTGTGGGGACGGGTCAGCAGAATATCTCCCGAGGCTCCCGTTCCGGTGGTGAAAGTCGAAAGCCGGACCTGCCGTCTCGGCGGAGCCGCCAACGTGGCGGCCAACCTGGCCGCCCTGGGCTGCCGGGTGCGCCTTCTGGGGACTAAAGGATCTGATGGCGGCGGCGAACGCCTTTCGAGGCTTTTGACGGAAAACGGGATTGAAGATCATCTCCTTACCCTGGCCCCGCCACGCCCCACTACTGTCAAGACGCGGGTCATGTCTCAGGGACAGCAACTCTTGAGGCTGGACGAGGAAGAAACCGGCACTATCTGTACTGCGGAGGCAAAAATGCTGCTGGACCGCGCCCTGGAACTCATTGCCGAAGCGGGTGTGGTTATCATCTCGGACTATGGCAAGGGGACCTTGGACGGCGCTTCCTGCTCAACCATCATCGGGAGCGCTCGAGACAGGCTCCTGCCAACCCTTGTAGATCCCAAAGGCAGAGACTGGACCAGATACAACGGGGCAACCTGCATCACCCCCAACACCGCGGAGCTTGAACTGATTGCCGGCAAACAGCTTATTTCCGAAGAAATTTTTATGGATGCAGGCCTAAAAGTGATCAAGAATCTGGAAATCGACCGGCTTCTGGTGACTCGAGGCCATAAAGGCATGGCGCTCTTTACCCGCAACGAGCCACCCCTTCTCATTCCAACCCGGGCCCGCGACGTCTTCGATGTTTCCGGGGCGGGGGATACCGTAATCGCCACTGTGGCAGCCGGAATAGCGGCAGGGATGAACTGGCCCCATGCTGCACAATTAGCCAATATCGCCGCAGGGATCGTGGTGGGCAAGGTAGGGACAAATCCCGTCCGGGCCGAGGAACTGGCGCTCGCTCTCAGGCAGGGACACAACGGGACGCAGAGGAAAATCTGCGATCCTGCTTCAGCCGGACTAACGGTCGATGCATGGAGGGCCGATGGAAAAAGCATTGTTTTTACCAATGGATGTTTCGATATTCTTCATGCCGGTCATATACGGCTGCTCCATGTCGCTGCCGGCGAAGGACAGCGGCTCGTCGTCGGCCTGAACTCGGACGGTTCGGTAAGGCGCATCAAAGGCATGCATCGCCCCATATTGCCCCAGCAGGACAGGGCCGCGCTGCTCGCTGCGCTTGGTTGCGTGGATATGGTGGTCATCTTCGAAGAAGATAGTCCTTTGTCCCTGATAAAAACTTTGAGGCCTGACGTCCTGGTGAAAGGAGCCGATTACACCCGTGAGGCCGTGGTGGGCCATGAGCTCGTGGAAGGATGGGGAGGCCGGGTCGTGCTGGCGCCCCTGATTGAAAACCTGAGCGCCACAGGAATTGTCGAGCGGGTCAAAGGGACAGGGAAGCCTTGAGATTTTACTGCAAAGACGCCGGCAAATTTAGGTCCTATAAGGCTTACAGGACTTATATCAGTTCCTCTCCGCGCCTAAGGTGAGATCTTTTGCGCCACACTATTGACCGGTACGTTATAATTAGCGGTGGAAAGACTACTCCTCTTTCCTCCTTGGGAGAGTCAGGTTTCATCCTCCTCCTTTCCTGACTCTCCTTTTCTCGTTTCGCGTTCTCTCCGCGTTCTTTTTAAGACTGACTGCTAATGCGGGTCTGCAGGATTATGTATCATTTCGCCCCTCTAAATACTGTGATATCTACCTGTGAATAGGGTCCTGACCCCATTTAATTCCTACATACCTTTGAGTATACTTGGTTTCGTCATCGTCGGTCTCTCGCATCTGGCGCAATCCCATATCTTTTACAGTCATCCGGCGCGGTTTTTCTCCAACCAGGAGTTTTGCGATGGAAACCACCAGCCGCCATCTCCAAACCACAGGCTTCTTCAACTGTCCGGACGCCTTTGTCAAGGGAGCCCGGGCCGAGGACGGAGAAGAATACGGGGCCTGCCCGGATTCAACCCGGGAGCAAAGATCCAGTATTATTTGCGACTATTTGCGGGTGCTCGAAGATATAAGGGGACCGATAGGGGTCGATTCCGAACTTCCCTGTCCAAAGGAGCAAATCGGGGAGGCTATTCTTCGTGAACTTGCGGACGATCCCGAGGGCGATTTGCGGCAACAGCTTGAAATCGCCTACGTGCTGCTTGAATCCTTCATTCCTCTCGGGGATTACCAGGTGATCGAGGATTTCAAGAACGCAAGCCGCTTCGCTCAGCAGATCGCCGACACCGGAGACCCGACAAGCATCCTCAGGTCGGCCGGGATAATAAGAAAGGCTAATGGAGAAAGCGCTGTCAGGCTCCAGGAGAAAATTCACGACAAAATGAACCAAAGACAGTTGCAGGTTTTGCGGCTTCGGGAAAGCAGCGCTGCCTGAAAAGGCTCTAAGTCGGATTTTCTTTTAAAAGAGCCTTCCAAGGTCCATGACCTCGATCATCGTCTTTTTATAGAAGCTATTCCAGCCTAAGTGGAAAACCACATCCGCACCCTGCCCCGGACCATATCCGGGGTTGCTCTTCCTGCACTCCGAGATTGCGGGGAAGCGGTGCGCGCCCCGCCACAAGATTCCTTCCAACCCCTTTTGAAACTCGATTTTCAGATGGTTTTGTTCTTTTCCGAAAATCCTTACAGACTTGAACCGGGCGTCGCGCAGGGCAAAAACCGGGGCCGGGTTACCCATCCCGTGGGGCTCGAGTTCCTCCAGCGCGTGGACCAGTTCGGACCCGATAAGGGCCAGAGGTAATTCCAGATCAACTTTCCCGTAAGGAATGAAAATTCCCGGCTGATGCTGCCCGGCAATCTGCTCGAAGCGGTCTGCGAACTCATCTATCCGGTCTGCAGCGATTGTCAGTCCGGCCGCCGCTTTGTGACCTCCCCATTTAATAAGCAGTTCGGCGCACATCGAAAGCGCGTGGTGTACGTCGAAACCTGGAATGCTCCTGGCTGAGCCCCTCGCAATCCCGTTGGCTTCGTCTATCGAAAGTATCACCACAGGAGCATAATAGAGGTCCTGCATGACCCTGGAAGCGGCAATGCCCACCACCCCCGGCTGCCACCGGGCGCTTCCCAGAACGAGTGTCCTGCCGGTGGGAGGACTTTGTGCCAGACGGGCGCGGATCTCACTTAATATTTTTTCCTCTTGCGCCTGTCTTTGCGCATTCAGGTTGTCCAGCTCCCGCGCCAGCCTGACCAACCGGGACGGCTGGTCCGAGGTGAGAAGATCGTATGCGATTTGCCCCTCGGAGACACGCCCTGCGGCATTTATACGCGGGCCCAAATAGAAGCCGATGTGGCCCGCCGTTAAGGTCTTGCCGGCCAGGCCGGCGGCAGCCGCCAGGGATGAAAGCGAGTCGCAGCCATTTGCGTTGAGATTGCGCAGGCCGCTTCGGGCAAGAATCCGGTTTGCCGAGACCAGTGGGACGAGGTCGGCGACAGTTCCAGTCGCCGCGAGGGCAAGGTATTTTCCACCGAGCGCAGGAAGGGAGAGGCCGGTCTTTGCGCTCCGCAAGGCGCGCCTCAGGGCTGCCAGAAAAAGAAAGGTCAGCCCCGATGCGCAAAATTCCTTGAAGGACGAGCCGCATCCGGGCTGCTTGGGATTTATGAGCACAGAAGCCGGGGCCGGCCCCTGATCCGACCCGGGCACGCCTGCCGGCACTTCATGATGATCGATCACTATGCACTCGGCGCCCATGGAACACGCCAGCCTCACGGGTTTGCGATCGAGCGTTCCGCAATCGAGCGCCACAAAAACTTTTGCATCCTGGTTTTCGGATATAGCGCGTTCAGGTATGCCGTATCCTTCGGCTCGAGATGGAATTACAACCTTGAAATTCTCATAACCGGTCTCCTGGAAAAAAAGAGCCATTTGCGCCGCAGATGTAATTCCGTCGCAATCGTAATCGGCGACCACTACTATTTTATTTCGATTTGCCATGTGATTTGCCAGCAAATGGGCGCCCTCGGTCATGCCGCGGATGCACAGGTGCTCGGAGAGGTCCTTGAGTTCTCCAGTAATAGAGCGGAGATCGAGGTTGCGGTTTTGCAGGATGATGTCTATAACATCCGCAACCGTTGCCGGTGAGCGCTCGTTCAGGATCTTCCAGCGCGTGCGGATGAGACTGTCTTGTCCCATATCGGCCTCTTAAAGAAGATGAATAGTGCAAATTTCACTTCACGGACTTATATCATCCTTGAAGATCAGGGTCGAGCGCGGCGAATCGCCGCCTCAAATCAAAATGCAGGTCGGTGCATTAATTTGGTTTCATAATCACTCGATTGCTGCTATAAGGTCCGCCGGAGGCCATATTGCGAAGATAATATTCGAATGATGGCATACAGGGCTAAATATCAGAGGAAAAGGCCACGATCCGGTAAGAAACAGGCCTAAATGACTTTTGCTCATTCGGGGGGAGAGGATTAAAGTCGCGGATTAAAGGAGAAAAATGAAAAAACTTCCTTTTTCGACCTGCCAGGGTTCCCCTTTTCAGTGCTTTGCCAGTTAAAATAAGTGTTAAGGAGTTCTCAGATGGATACGCTCGTTTACATAATGAATTTTATCAAGGATAGAAATGTCGCCTCGATTACGCCCACTTCCTCGGTCGGCGTAAAAAAGGTCTGCAATAAGATAGATTTCAGTCAAAACAGCCTGATCGTGGAATATGGCCCTGGTACAGGAGTATTTTCAAAATACCTGCTGCGCCAAATGGGAGAAGATTCCCGGCTGATTCTCATCGAGAGAAACCGGAATTTCAATTCCCTTCTCAAGAGAAACATCACCGACCCCAGGGTGGTTCTGGTGCATGATAGCTGTGAAAACGTGCTCGAGACTCTGAGGACGTGCAAAGAATCGGAAGCCGATTACATAATTTCGGGGATCCCGTTTTCCTTCCTTGACTCGGAATTAAAGCACAAGATTTTATACAACACTCATCGAGCGCTGAAAAAAGGCGGAAAATTCCTCGTTTACCAGACCTGTTTTCAGACTAACAATCACCTAAAGGTCCACCTGCAGCAGTACTTCCCAATCGTGCACTCAAAATACGAACTGGCCAACATACCACCTCTCAGAACCTACGAGGCAATCAAGGCCTGATCGACTTGACAAGTTCCAGAAATCTCTTAATTAAGTCTTCAAACTATTTCTTGCCCGATCTTGCAGGCGAAAGAGGTGAAAGAAAATGGTGGGCTGGGTTTGGTCTATTGCTTTTTTGATCCTGGGAATCATCGCCGCGATTTTCGGGTTTGCCGGAATTGCCGGAACGGCGACATGGTTGGCGCAGGTGCTGTTTTTTCTATTCCTGACAGCTTTCATTGTATCGCTTATCTGGGGCCGAAGGGGATTGACCGGAACTTAGAAGGGTGAATTAAGAGCGGGTACATGGGTGAATGGGCCATAGACAGGCTGCGTTTGACCCCATGTTTTTTCCATTCACCTGCTCTTTTGGGTACACTATCCCGCCATTTTCTTCTGATGATCAATGATATATCGAATCCTGGACTCGATCAGCGGGCCATGTCCCATGGAGACCTGCTCGTCTAAATCAAAATCGAGACTGCTGGGGCTGTGAATAGAAAGAAGCCCCAACCCGGCAGCCAGCGCCTCGCGAACCCATGCGGCCCAGGAATCGAGAGCATCCGGACTTCCCTCGAGCAGGCGCATGACGGTGAGGTTGGTCTCGAGCCCGGTCATTGCACGATCCCCATTGATTTCGGAAACCAATGCTTCGTCCAGTCTCGGCCGCCTCACAAGGACCGACTCGACAATCACGTCCAGATAGACCGAAAAGGGGTCCAGGCCGGCAATACCAGGATTGCAGACCGCACACCGGCCTGTGTCGTGCGCAATCTTACCGTTCTCGGCAAAAAGGTTCTTTCGTGCAATTTCTTTGAAATGGGAAATGGTGTAGAGGAGGGGATCACCTCGGCTTGTGCTGCGGCTCAAATCAGGACCTCACTTTTTTGCAGGCAACGTTTCAAACTCTACAAACTCTACAAAATTTCCGACAGGTCTATCGAAGAACCTATCGAAGGATGTGTTTCCCATTCTCCATCGTCGCATTTGAAACAATATACATCCAGGCAATATTCCGACCCGTGGGGATATATTGCGCCGTTTTCCAAACAACCGCTTTTCTCTTTCCGCTCGGCCATTTCGACCTCCTGTGTATGATGCGAAAGTACCATATAACTATAAAAATGAGGACCTGTTGTGGCAAGTTGCCCTTGGTAATTGACTTTATTCAAATTCTCTGATTCGATTATCTTCATACAAAAGGTTGCTATCTTTAATTTTATTATCGGACTCTTTATCCGCATGGGTTGGACCGCAGCAGAAAGTGTCCGGCGGTGATTTTTACATAAAAACAAGATCGAATGGATCATGCCTAAAATTCTCAGCATATTCGGAACCCGCCCGGAAGCCATAAAGATGGCGCCGGTCATAAAGGAACTGGAGAGGCGCCGGAATGATCTCACCAGCATTGTCTGTGTTACGGCGCAGCACAGGGAAATGCTTGACCAGGTCCTTTCGACTTTCAAAATATCGCCGGATTATGATCTCGACATCATGGAATCCGGCCAGGACCCCCTCCAGATAACCTGCGCCGTATTGACGGGTTTGCGAAGCGTGCTCGAGGAAACCCGGCCCGACCTGGTCCTTGTTCACGGTGACACGACAACCACTATGGCCGCCGCGCTTGCTTCCTTTTACTTCCGCACTCAAGTCGGCCACGTGGAGGCCGGTCTGCGGACTAGAAACAAGTTTGCCCCTTATCCCGAAGAGATGAACCGGCGGGTCGCCGGGGCCATCGCTGACCTGCATTTTGCGCCTACTCCCCGAGCGCGCCAAAACCTCATCGAAGAGGCAGTTGACCCGAAAACCATATACGTTACAGGCAATACGGTCGTCGACGCTCTTTTCGCCGCTCTCGCCATAATAGAGGAGGACCCCGGGATCCGGGATCGTTTTGCTGAGCAGTTCTCCTATTTGAATCCCGAAAAGAAACTGATCCTGGTCACGGGACACCGGCGGGAAAATTTCGGAGAGGGATTCGAAAACATCTGCCGCTCGCTTGCAGAGGTTGCCGCTATCCACCCTGAGGTCCAGATCCTTTATCCGGTTCACCTCAATCCCAACGTTTGCCGCCCGGTCCGCAAGACTCTGGGAAACATGGAAGGCGCGAACATATTTTTGATCGACCCGGTCGATTACCTCCCTTTTGTGTATCTGATGAACCGCTCCTATATGATCGTCACCGATTCGGGGGGCATCCAGGAGGAAGCACCCTCACTCGGCAAACCTGTCCTCGTCATGCGTGATGTCACCGAAAGGCCGGAGGGCGTACAGGCGGGAATCGTCAAGGTAATCGGAACGAAAGTCCGGGAAATATGCTCATCTATAAGCCGCCTTATTTCAGATGCTGCCGCTTACAAACAGATGACCTCGTCCCGCAACCCGTATGGAGACGGTAAAGCAGCGCAAAGGATCGTCGACATTATCCACGAGATATTTAAAATCTGAGCCGGGATGCGCCGGATGTATAACCGGGAGGACTGAAATCCGGGGGACTTCTCTTCTCCGATTCATGTTCGAGCCGAATCTATATTTTCAGGCTGGAGCGGTTTGAATCCTGCCTTCTTGCGATGGATACCATCAAACCCGAGCACGAAAACGCAGCAAAAGCGATCAGTCCCGTCTGCATGCTGGAAACGAACTCAGGTACATTCGCTTTTGTTACAGGCTGCCCTCCCATTAAAAGGGAGAAAACCAGCGTGATCGTTGTCATGCTGACCACCATCCCCAGGGTGCGCACGGTCCCGATCATACCGGAAGCCATGCCGTACTGCCGTGGCGCTACGCTCCCCAGAATGGCAACCGTATTCGGGGTTATGAACACACCGAAGCCTGTCCCGATCAGCGCCAGTTCAACGGCGATAAGCGTCACCGGAGCCCCTGTTCCAACTGTTACAGCGATCGAAATCAATCCGGCGCATACAGCGGCGATCCCGAAATTCGCCACCCTGGCAGGGGTGGTTCTGTCCGTTATGCTCCCCGCAAGCGGCGAGGCCAGCATCTGGGAAAGCGGCTGGATCAGCAGCAGGAAGCCAGCGCCGCGAGGAGACATGCCCAAGGCATACTGCAGGTAGAGGCTCATGAAGAAGGTCAGGCCAAAGGTCGCGGCATAGCTGCCCATAGCGGCCAGGCAACTCAGTGTAAAGAATCTGTTCCGGGCGAATATGGAAACGTCCAAAAGCGGAGTTGGAGTGCGGGTCTCCCGATAAACGAATATGATGACCGATGCGACGCCGCTGAGTATCATGACCGGGCCTGTTTTCCATTGGCCCAAATGCGAGGCGCCAAGCATGATCAGCGCAACGCCCAGCGCAAATATGAGGCTGCCTTGCCAGTCCATTGTCTCGCGCCGGGCGAACCTCGAAGCATCCCTCAGGCGGAATATGCACAGCAGACATGCGGCTACGCCAAAGGGTACGACAAGCCAGAAAACGTATCTCCAACCCAGATGGCTGGTTATAAATCCACCAAGGACGGGACCGGATGAAAGGCCCGAGTAAGTGAAAGCCGAAACTATACCAATCTTCCTGCCGCGAATTTCCACTGGAAAAGAAGAGGCAACCAGAGCCATACTGCCCGACAGAAGCATGGAACCGCCAATTCCCTGGAAAAATCGCTGAGTTAGAAGCATGTCGATACTCTCTACGAATCCCAGCGATGCAGTCAATACCGTGAACAGGACAAGGCCGATAAGGAATATTTTGACTCGGCCCACCACGTCGCCCAGGCGCCCGAAAGTCAGCATCGATATGGCGGGCGCCAAAATATAGAGCTGTTCGACAAAACCGAGTTGCTGGGCCGATGCGTTAAACTCCCTGCCGATCGAGGGGAGCGCCACTCCAACCGCTGTAAGCATCAAAGGCACCATGAACTGAGCCGCGCAGACGGTCAGCAGAACAGCTCCGGGCGAGGTCGCTTTGCTTTCTCCCATTTTTTCCCCATACTGCGATAAGATTGTCTGCGGAAATGATCAGGCCTATGTTTGAACACTCAGTGCCTTAGGATTTACGCACCTGGCAACATACCAAGTATCTCAAATACTATCGCATTGTCAAAGCCATGGTCCCATCTTCGCCGCAGGACTCTCCAACCGATACAGGACAACTATATTGCATGATTTGGCCGGGCCCGTAACCGAAATCGGGTCATAGAGCGAATCTTCGATCCCTACTTCACTACAAAGGGAATAGGTGAAGGACCGGGGCTGGGTCTTGCCGTGGTTTATGGCATCGTCAAAGGATGCGGGGGAGCGATCACCGTCCACAGCAAGCCGGAACATGGAGCAACCTTTAACGTGTGCCGATCATCCTTTACACGGGATTCAGCGATCTCATCGATGAAAAAAAGGCCAAAGAGGCGGGAATTCGTGAATACATCATGAAGCCCTACAGGATCTTCAATATGGCGGCAGCTATTAGCCGGGCGCTGGGAGCCTCTTGAGTTCCCGTCGAGCTTCTCAGCCCTGTCTGCCGCAAATGACTGCTTGCTATATATATCAAAGCTCGAGATATGCTTCCAAATGCATATACTTAAGGAACTCTGCCACCACCTTCCTTTTATCTCCCTGAATATCTGCGATAACGTCCCGGAGCCGCTCGTAGACATCCAGGGACATTCCCGTAAATTTAATTGCAATGCCTTCGGGCGCGAGCCTCACCACCTTGGCGCTTAGAATGACGCTCACAGCGGGTGGGGGATCATCCAGGATAATTTCGATTTCGACATCCGTGTCTAGCTCGACCTTTTCCGTCGTATTGATGAAAGCGCCGCCAATGCTCAGATTTTTAATTGTTCCCTCGATCCGGACATCCTGAGATTTCAGAATAGTTTCGGATTTGAACGGAACCCTTACAAAGCTCCTCCTCTCCATTTTCTCCATCGCGGACTCCTTTCGGCAAACGGATATTTAACCGTCAATCGGCTCTTTTGGCATCGGCAATTACTGTAAAATCCAACATTGCCGAACTAGGTGAGCAATTTCCGTACCACGCAGGATGTGAAAACAGAAGGCGGGTCGTTGCCTCGCCGAAGGCAAATATGACGGGCTAATGACTCGATAAAAACCTGGGCCATTTGTACGTAAGGTCGATCCAGGTGCGGTATCTATCCAAATTTAGAATCGAACTCGATTGGGTTTCATAATCATATTCCCCGGATAGTCTGACCAGGAGGTTTTCGGTAAGGTTTCTCTCGATTGAAGCTGAGACTGTGTAATAATCGATTGTCAGGTTTCCCTGGGTGATCTGGGCATTCGTATTATACCTGGCGTTGAAGTTGAAGGTCGTCAGCTCAGACAATTTATATGTTGCCGTACCGGAAATGGACGTCGAAGCGAAACTGCGCGCCTCCACATCATTGTACTCTTGTCTGCCTGCTGAAAGAGCCGTGGAAAATTTCTCCGACCAATCCTTTTTGAGGTCCACCCCAAAGACAAAGCCGCCTTCGGTCGCCGTCTCCGGCAGGTTGACGATCCGTACGTGGGGCGTCAATGGAAATATAAACAACTTCTCGGTCGGGACGACAAAATCCAGCATCGCAAAATAATAGCCGCCGGTCAACTTGAGGCTTACAGCGTCTGTCATAAGCCTCTGGTAGAAGAGCGATTCGGTGACGGTTTTTTCGGTCGTGGCGTTGCTGTATGCGGTATCGGATAAATTGCTGCTAAATCCGATATTGTCCCGTGCGCTAACTGCCCAAACCGGTGTAATCGTGCCCTGGTAAGTCTCGCTCTCAGGCAATGTTGCCGACGATGGGGACGATGGGTAAATATTTTTTCCGAATTGGCCGGATGCAGTCAGATTCAATGATTCACTCAGGGCATACTGAGCGCCCAACCCAAAATTGAACAAGTAGTGCTCCGTGTATGGCGTGATAATTCCCGACTCCTGGAGCGAATTTTCGAGGGTATAGTCATGTACAAGCCCAAAATTTGCGCTGATTGAAAGTAATGGCGACCAGGCCTCGGTCAGGCTGGCGGTTGTGTTTGTGCTTACAGTGTCATACGTTGGGTTCTGGAGGTACGCCAGACCGCTCGTAGTGGTGTCGAACTGAAACGTGGTTTGTTCGCTCTGTCCCGTCACCGAAACCACCGGAGTAAAGCTGGTTATAAAATCGCTCTTGGTGGTGCCGGGGAGTGGTGTCGCGATATAACGAAAATTGCTGTCATAGGTTTGGGTCAAGGTTGCCGATGGGTTGAATGACCAGTCGGCGGCAAAGGCATCCCGATTAACCGCAGAGAGGGGGCAGAGGGCGGACATGGAGAGGGCGCAGAGAAAGAATGACTTTACGAATAACCGCAGAGACGCAGAGAACGCAGAGAAAAACCACTGAAAAAACCCGGCGCTTTTCATTCCTTTAAGCCCATGACAATTCTTCTAATTGAATACTTGAGTACCGGGACGTCCCGCGAAGCGTTGAGATTTCCCATTTGATCCGCCAACCTTGAGATAGGTAAAACGAGAGGCGGGAAGCGAGAAGCATATGCTCCCTGCTTTTTGATCCTGCTGTATTTGCCTTTCTCTGCGCCTCTGCGCCTCTGCGGTGGATTTTATCTATTTGGAACCCTGCAGTTCGTTATATTTCATGATGACCTTGTCGCTGATGTCGATCGTCTTCTGAAAGTAGGGGGCGTTTTCAGTTGTGAGTATCAGGACGTATTTTTCCCCGGTCCCGACCGTGTCCACTATGTTTTTGATTTCCTTTAACAAACCGGTCCTCAGCTCTGAGGCCTTTTTCTGAACTTCCGTCTCGTATCCGGCAACCATTTTCTGATATTCGGCGCTCATCCGGGCAAGATCATCTTCCTTGCTTTTTTTCGTGGCGGCAGGTTCTTTATCAAGGCTCTTCCTCAGCTTATCTATTGCCTCGGCCTTCTCGCCTGCCTCCGCCCTTTTTCCCTTTACCAGGGCGTCAAGTTCGGCATTGGCTTTTTTGCCTTCCTGGGACTCGCTTATAACCCTGCCCATATCGACGACGCCTATTTTGGGCTGCTCGTCGGTGCACCCGATCAAAAGGGAGACTGCGATCAATCCCGCAAAAACCAGTCCCGATACTGCTTTCATAGGATCTCCTTTGAAAAAACGGAAAAGACCGTTTAGTTGTTAGTTGTTAGTTGTTAGTAGTTAGTAGTTAGTTGTTGATCGTTGGTTGTTAACTCAAAACTCAAAACTCAAAACTCCTCAAGGGCCGCCTATACTATTGCGTCCTCATTACAAAAATATTTCAGTCATGTTGCATTCAGGTGTCGGGCAACCCGGTGGACGGAGGGCAGAAATTCTTTCACGCGAAGACGCGTTCTTGCCCTGGAAAACGCGAAGCCGGAATTTGCACCCCGGAGGCAGGACATAATCCTGACAAGGATAGAGCGCAGAGAAAAGCGTAAAAGGGGAAGCAAGAAGCTTTTGCTACCTGCTTCTCGCTCCCTGCTTCCCGCTACATGCTTCCCGCTCCCTGTTTTTTTGCTCCCGAATTAACCTAATCTTAATTTGTACGTCATGGTTACGTAACAATTGGCTGGTAATCTTTGCCCCGTTCCTGTCCACCGATCAAAAATCAACCCATACGTTCTTCAAATTGAAGGTTTTCAAATGCGGGTTTGCCTTGAGCAAAAAGAGGGCGAAAAGAAAAAGCCGGACAAGCTGTCAAGGCTCTGGTCGGTAATAAACGGCCTTATATCAAGTGAGTTCACGGGCTACATAAAGCTGAACTTTACCCAGGGAAGCATTGGAAGAATCGAGAAGTTTGAAGAGATTTTGAAAAAATAAAAGAGCCGGGGTACTTTGCTGCCGCCATTTCTTTATGGGGAACCAGAAAGCCTTGGTCATGAGCCCTCGAGGGCATGGCCGGGGCTTTTTTTTGGGCCTGCCGCTCAGTTAGGAAGGGGCCTGATTGCCGAGGCGCCTCACTCCGGCGCGTTCCGAAATCCGGCTAAAGTTTTTTTCAGAGGAAAGCAAATGAAGAAGTTACACCTGGTTCTGGCGGCCTGCCTGCTGGTGTTGGGTGTTGCAGGCAAGGCGAAGGCCGAATTTGCTGCCGGCGACCTTATCCGGGTTGTCTATCAGACCAGCGCGTCCGGCGGTACTTATGAAGCCGCGACCGACCTTGGCAGTGTAAGCTCTATTTTGAGCGGAGGCGCTTTAGCGTCCAACTCGTTTAACCTGTGGTCGAGCGGGTATTTTACCGGCGGCAACGTCGGCAGCCTCGATGTCGCCTATTTCGCAACGAATGCCGCCGGGACCGTGTTATGGACGAGCGGTCCGGAGGGCGTCGAGGAATCAAGTGACGGCAGCAATGGACAGAGCGCCATGAACCAGATTTTGAACGCCTACTGGGCTTACGCCAACGAGGCCACCTCCGCGACGAATGCCGCCTGGTACGAGAAGGCCAATTCGGACTCCTACTACTACACCATGGATCATGACTGGAACGGTAAGGGAACCAATCCGGGAACCGGTAATTTCGGCTCGTTTTACTCAAAGGCCAATGGTGAGGCAGCGCTTGTGGGCAATGGGAACGTGTCCCAGGATATCTTCGCCTGGACAGACCCTACAAGCAGTCATAGCGTCTACGCTTCCGAAATGCTCATTACCTCAGTCGATGCCAACGGCAATATCACCACCACCGCCAACCAAACCGGAACCGGCATTCCAATTCCGCCAAGCGTGCTGCTTTTCGGCTCGGGACTTCTCGGGCTGGCTGCGATCAGGAAAAAAGACATATTCAATTTTTAACCCGGTCCACCATTTTCTTCTTGAGCCGACATCATTGGGGTGAGACGTGAAGACCGAATTTGCACCGTAGTAGAGACGCAGAGGGGCGCAGAGAAGTAAACTAATTTTTCAGTTTTTTCTGGCTGGTCAATTAGTTTCCTCTGCGTCTCCGCGGTGAAATCTTCAATTAACCCAATCTTAATTTTCACGTCATGGTTACGTAACAATCGGCTGCTAACCTGCGCCACATCTTGTTCATCAGAGTTAAAGGGCTGCATAAAACTGAACTTTATCCGGGAGAGCATCGAAAGAATCGAGAAGTTCTAAGAGGTTTTAAAAAAATAGAATAACCAGGGTACTTTGCTGCCACCATTTCTTTTTGGAGAACCAGAAAGCCCTAGTCATGGGCCCGCGAGGGTATGGCTAGGGCTTTTTTTTGGCCCTGCGGCTCAGATACGGAGGGAGGTGATAGTTACAGAGAGCGACATTCCGGCGAAGGCTGCCCCGGAAGTGTGCAGTCCGGGGGCCGGAATCCAGTTGATGAATGAGAATTACTGAAAACGAAGGGGCCGAAAACGGCCTAACCTTAGACAAAGCCAAAACCCGGGCGACCGGGTGACGGAAAGCCGACGGGCCCGGAAGTTCCGGGTGGCTGGGTTGCCTCAGGAGAATGGATGAATTTTTTCTCAGGAGGAAAAAGATGAAGAAGTTACTCTTAGTTTTGGCGGCCGGCGTACTGGTATTCGGAGCTGCAGGCCAGGCGATGGCAGCTTTTAGCGCCGGCGACCTTATCCGCATCAGTTACGATACAAGCACCGGTGTGGAAATTGCCACCGATTTCGGATCCATAAGCTCCCTGCAGGGGCTGAACAATGTCACTATCGACAATCTCACCCTCAGCGAATTCAATGACACTTCAAGCAACGGTTGGGCCGATGTCAACACGGCATATATCTCTTACAATACCGGCCCTACCAGGGCGTATGTTTCCGGCACCGCCGCACCGGTGGGGATTTCTGGGGCGGGCGTAGGCTCGTTGGAAACTGCTATTTCAAACGTATTCGGCCACGATGGGATTGGAACCGCCGTAGCATCAACTACCGCCAGCTTTAAGGTCGGCACAGGTGACAGCCTGTCCTATTACACGCAAGTTGACGTTGGCGGCACCGGCCATTGGGCCAACGAGTTTACGACATCGGTCACCGGTCCCGAAGCCAACAACGCAACCAGATTAACACAGTTTCTTTACCTGGCGACTAAGAGCGGTACCAGCGGTACCGTTGCACAGGTATTAAACAGCGTGTCGAACCCGGTAACCGACTTTACCATTACCACCTTGGATGGCAGCACGGTAATCAACCAGGAGACACCCAGCGCCGCTCCGATTCCCCCGAGCATTCTGCTCATGGGTTCGGGCCTGCTTGGTTTGGTCGGCATTGGCAGAAGGAAGTTCTTTGCATAGACTGAAGCGGGCCTTTTCTGCCCTCTCCACGGCAGGAGAGGGAGGGCCCGCCTTTCTTTAATGACTGAAAAAATCAGAAAACAGGAGATTTGAGTTATGCGAAAATCATTGATCGCCGGAGCAGTGTTAGTGGGTGCTCTTGCCCTTGCCGGGCAGGCGGCAGCGTCGTGTACGGGACAAGCCTACAATTTAAATTTCTACGGCGCCTCGGCGCAGTTCCAGCTCTTTAATCAGTCAGCCCCGACATTCCTTGAGAATCAATACAGTTGCTCGTCATCCACCAAGAACGTAACCAGCGGCAATTACGGAATTACCACTGGAACAGGCTGTACCGTCGCCTGCACCGGTCAGGACACGGTAACCTTACGCGTAACCTCGAAGGCTTCCTACGACGGAGTTCTTTCGTTGTCGGGCCTCGCAAAAACAGAGGATAAGCTGGGAAACGGCATAACGGGCGCCGGCAGCGGCACGACCAACCCCAATCCGTACAACTTTTGTAAACCAGGCCAGACAGGTTGGCCCTATTCCGGGACCTATCCGAGTGCCACCTCCCCCAGTTGCTGTCCCGGAGGCACCAATACGTGGACCGGAGGATCGTGTACAGACACATGCAATTACTCTTACCGCGTAATGTACAATACCACTGCTGGAGATTTTAATTGCGAGATGGTGGACGTTGGACTTTCCGACGTAAATCCTACCAGCTTCACCCAGGACCTCCTTCCGGCCACTTTGCCGCAAGCGGTATCCGGTGGAAATGCAAAAGTGTTCTCCAGCGATCCGGTCACCATTCCGGCCGGTTTCGAAGTATACAACCCAATCGTAGATCCTTTCGGCTTCTATGCGAGCACCGACGTAAAGTATTCGACCTGCTCCTCCGGAGTTAACGCCGGACAGCAATGCTCGGCCGCCAGTCAGTGCCCCACCAAGTATGACGCATGCACCGCCGGTGTGTGTGTGGGCGGGTCCAATAACGGTAATGCATGCACGAGTCCCGCAAACTGCCCCGACGCCAATTCCACCTGCACGCCTGCCACGATCACCAATATTTCGAAGCTGCAGGCGGTCCTGATTTTCTCGCGCCAGGCATTTTACTGGAGCGATCTCGGCGCGGGATATTCCGCCTCATCCACTGACTCCGCTTATGGCACTACCAGCGCTCCAATTATCGCCTGTTACCGCGTGGCTGGTTCCGGCACTCTCGCCACCCTGGACTATGGCGTCATGAGAAACAACGGCTTTGCCATTTCGGGGCTTATTCCCAATATCGATGACGGCGACGTAGGTCCTCCGTGGCCCAATAGTTCGGATAATTACGTTAAGTTCAACGACGGCACCGGCGCCGAAATGAACTGCGTTAACTCCTATAGTGGCGCCGTCGGTTTCGCGGACGCCGACCAGGCTTTGTCCATGCTCCCTCTGTCTGCGATTGTCGCCGGCAAGGCGAACTCGTATCCCAACGTTACGGCCCTGAGCTATGGCGGCATAGTGCCCAGCAGAAGGGCACTGCGAAACGGGGAATACGATAACTTCTATGCGAAAGAGTATATGATCGTAAATCCT
The DNA here is from genome assembly GCA_052143075.1 of Syntrophobacteraceae bacterium. Lineage (GTDB taxonomy): Bacteria > Desulfobacterota > Syntrophobacteria > Syntrophobacterales > Syntrophobacteraceae > SbD1. The sequence goes on from JBKQTS010000026.1 coordinate 26,426, forward strand.
TCCAACCCGGATCTGACCAATGCTACTACCGGTCCTGCCGTTACGGCCATGATCACCAATATGTATAATGCGTTGGCTACGCCGGCCGGTGTCAACGCTACGGACAGAAAAGACTTCTGGGCAGCCTACGGCGAAACGTCCACCGGCGAAAACAACGGCACGCCGGTCAACGCAGAAATGCGCTATATGAAGAGCAGCGATAAGGTCTATCCTGCAGGTGTAACCCCGACCACTCCGCAGACCCCCTAGTCAAATACGGATTGCGGATAGCCTGCAGTTTAGTTTAAATTAACCTTTACAGGGTCCCTTTTCGAAGGGGCCCTTTTTTTTTACTAAGAATAGGGATTGAGGAATTGAGGGATTGAGGAATTGAGGAATTAATTCCTGAGCCCCTCAATTCGCTACGTTCCTGCTGACAAAAGCTTTATTAGACACGGATGGACGCGGATAAACACTGATAAGAACCGCCTTTTCAAAGTTCCCCTGAGGCTTCTGCGTTCCCGGGAATAAAGGCTTTATCAGACACGGATGGAGGGGCGCAACGGGGTCGATAAACACCGATAAGAACAGGCTGTTTCAAAGTCCTGAGGACACTGCTTACGAAAAGTTCCCACGCGAAGACTGAGCATCGACAGGTCAAGGAGAGACGCGAAGGGAATGACACTTTTCATGGTTTCAGGGTGCCCCGAGAGGGGCGTGAAAAGCTGCTTCGAAAAGTTCTTTAAAAATCCCCCCTGCCCCCTTTACAAAAGGGGGGGATGAATGGCGCTCCTTTTCATCGTTTCGGACGTCCCAACGCGACATGAATTGCTATGGTGACGCTTTTTTCTTTGCCTGCGGTGAATTGCTTTTCGTCTTTTGATCGAGGCCGAAGGCTTCGCTGTGCACTCCGCTTCAGTTCCTTCGGTAGATGGCCCAATGCCAGCCGGAAAGACCGTAGTAGGGGAAATGGCGGGCCAGCCGATAGGTCGAACCATTTCTGAAATAGATTCTCTTAATGGGTCTGAAATCGCTTTGCTGGCTGTGAACGACAAACCACTCGGGGCCCGCGGCGGGCCATGAGTCCTGTTCGAAATAGATGAGCCGTTTCCCTGCCGGGAGGTCTTTCGAAAAGAAGAGCAGGAGCATTTTGTTGCGGTAGTCATGATCGCTGCCCACCAGGATGTACGGTCCCTGCGTCTCCTCGGCCATATACTGAACTGCGCCTTTGTAATCGCCTCGGCCTATCTCGATCTGGGCCACGGTCCTCTCTATGTTGCCGCTCAGGAAGAAGAGCATGAGAGCTATGACCAGCGTTCTGGACAGTCTACCGCCGTCAAAAATCCGGGAAATCGTGCGTCCGGCCATGATGTAGTAAAATGGAAAGTAGAGAAGAAAGTGTCTGGGTTGCATTAAATGAGATTCCGAGACCATTGCTGCGGCGATCACGAAAAGAGCGGGCGCCACGATCAACTGGCATGCAAAGAAAATCCACTCATCGCTTTTGTCGCGGTAAAGATAAAAGAGGCCGGCAAAGAGCCCCAGCAGTGAAACAGAAATCCCGATGACCCGGCCTGGTTCACCGAGGAGCGGTGGAGCGCCGGAGAGCAAAGAAAGCGTCTCACCCAGAAGCTCTGCGCCCAGAGGGTCGCTGCCCCCATGGATAAGGCGGCGCACGTGAAACCAGTAAAGCAAGGCGATAAATATCAGGGGAACCAGATGGTATCTGGCAAATGAGATCAGCACAGTCCGTATGCCCCTTTTCGACCTGAGGAGGCGGACAATCGACCAGATCGTTAGAGACAGATAGACATAGACAAACAGGAGTTGCGCCAGAATCCCCATTACCGACGAGACCCAAAAAAGCGCGATCGTTCCAAGCGAGTCCTTCTCGAAGGACCTTTCCAGAAAGTAATAGGTGAGGAGAGCACAGAGCACCGCCGGTGCGAATCCCCTGGCTTCCGATGAATAGAGGATCAACGGGTAGGAAAATGCCCCGAGCATCATGGTGATGATTGCCGCTCGCAGGCCATGGCGAAAGTTGATAATGCCCATAAGAACCACGGAAGCGGCGCCGCTAAAGATGGAAAACAGCCGGTAAGTCAAAGCCCATTCCCGTGCGCCCAACATGTATAGATACAGGCTCATGAGAATGTGGTTGTTGTCGTGGTGGATGGTGAAGACGTCCCAGAAATGCGTGGCGCGCTTCAACATTTGCAGTGACCAGATCTCATCGAACCAGAGCGACCCGCCGGCGGCAAGGACCCTCGGAAAAGCCGCGATCGCGAATGCAACGGCTGCGGCCAACCAGACGGTAAAAGGACTGGCTCCTGCGATGGTGGTACTCTGCTTCATGCAATCGATCTCCGGACAATCAGGGTTCTTTAGTGGGAGAAACGCTTGAAAATGGCAAATGGTTCCGTTTTATAAGCGGACCCCGGATCGGGGCCGGGGGCATGCGCCTGAATCCAGGCTTTTTCCCAACTGGTTGATTTTAACGCTAAAGCCGCTATAGGGGTAGGGACAACGCATTGGATTGCGTCGCCCCTCCCTCCGAACCGGACTGGCGGATCTCCCGCATCCGGCTCTCCAGTTGATGGTTTTACCTCCTCGAGGACTGGAACAATGATTCACGG
>JBKQTS010000027.1:0-3491 GCA_052143075.1 Syntrophobacteraceae bacterium
AGCTTGCCCTCCCTTTGACGAATTTGCGACACAATATCATATGGTTGGAGTGAACGCAGTATAATTTTCACGCATGCTCACGCATAATCCAGGTTAACAACCAAGGTGCACTGTCTAATTGTCCGCAGACGCGCATGCTTCTAAGCCGATCAGGGCGCATCCTCGCGATCACTTCCCTGCCCGATTACGCTTTTAGAAAGTCAGGTGCTCAGAACAAAACATCGATCCTATTCTTCAAAAAATTCACCCGCGCCGAGAAACGACATTTTGACCGTGAATATGATCGCTTGCTTGAACTCGGGATCGATCCCGGTAATGCTATAGGTACTGCCATAACAGCCGCAAATCTTTCCTATGCCGTCTTTTTGGGAGAAGCCAACCATGTGGGCTACACGACAGTAGGGGCAGCTTCGCAGCAGAATGACCTCTATCGGAGTGGCAACAACGGCGCGATGAATGCTGACCAACGGGGTACGATCTTGCATGAGTGGAATACTTTTAAGGCTAATCCAACAGCCTATCAGGGATGCACTTTCCCAGACTGCATGGGCATCAGCTTTGACCAGTTGTGGAGTGCTCACACCAGCCATCGCCTTGACCCTAAATATCATTTGTTCAAACGCGAGGCAACCAGGCCGGTTCCAAACGGTTGGGTAAGAGCAGCCATTTCCACAGTCATGCGCCGCCGTGAAGTGGAAGCGCATCCTGATTCCAATCCGGACCACCTCTTTCAAGTCATGACCATTTCACAGACCGGAGAAATACGTGCCCGCGAGGCAGGCAAAGGAAGAAACCCGCCCCAATGGCTTGGAGCTTACTTTGCCGACAGTCCCGGTTCATGGTTTGCTGCCTGTGGCGGTGACGTGGTGTTTTCCTCTATTGATCTCTGGAAGGGATGTATCGCTATCGTTCCAGAGCAATTCGACGAGGCCCTTGTTTCTAAAGAGTTTCCGATTTACGAAGTTATTGATCGGCGTCTTTCTGCCCCCTTCCTCCAGTGCCTCTTACGCAGCCGCTATTACCAACGGGCTTTTCGCGCTATTACTACCGGCCACAGCAACCGCCGCCGTACACAAGCCCACGATTTTGAAGCCTTGGAAATCGCTTTCCCTGAGTCCCGCGATGAACAGGAACGTCTTATTGAAGGAATCCAGCAAGCCCGTCTAGGACAGCGCACAGCCGCCGATACGTTGCGGCATGAATTCAATCGGTTAAGTGACCTTATCGACGGGCGAGGCGACGAGGAACTGCCCGACATCCTAAACGAGGGCGATAGCGAGGAAGAGTGACCAGACCGCCCAAGGCACCGCCTTGGGCGGGGTTTCTGTCATTCTTTCTTCACTGGAATCATCCCTGCCCCATGTTATAAATCTTGATTTATGACACTCTGGCCGTTTATGGGCGATCCCGCCAGAGACAGCGGGCGCGTGCCACTCGGTAGCAGGGTTTTCCTTTACCTCATTTTGGGCATTATCCAGAAATTCCACACGCCTTGAGTCCAGGAATACGTGTACCAGCAGCTTATCAGGATCAGCCCCCACTGGTGATGATGGAGGCCTGAGAAAAGCCAGGCCGATTGACTGATCAGCCCGGCGACATAGCCCCGTCTTCTCCGGTCTTCGCGCCGGCCAAGCAGCCAGATCGCGGCGCAGCCGAATATTACCATCCATGCTTGTGATATGAAATCAATAGTTTCCAAGTTTTTACTCCGGGTTTGCTCGGTCGAAACCCCTGCTTGCAAGCTACCATACATCGTTTTCCCTCTAAAAAGAATTCTGCTTCCGATTCTCAGAAAGAAGGGACAGAATTTACGGAGTATTCCGCCTGATGAGCAGCCCGCGATAAGAGCGCGATTTCAAAGGGCGTGAGCGAGGAGGCATAGCCCTGCATGCGTTGAGAGGCAGCATTATGTCGAAAGAACCTGATTCAGTTTCAGGAAACAAATTGACTTTGCTGGTTACTGGTGTAATTTAAATAGTGGTTTTGGAGGGGCCGGAGAGGATCGAACTCTCGACCAACGGGGTAGCATCCCGCTGTTCTTTCCGCTGAACTACGGCCCCTCACCTTTTAAACTGGCCTTCCGTTTGCGGCACAAACGGAGGGCCTTTTTATTGATTCATATTACTCCCTATTTCTTCTTTGGCCCGATGTTTGAATTTGAAGGATTGAAGAGGTATGCGGTATTCCTGAGGTTAAAAAGCAGATCTCAGGGGCATCCTTTCTTACTTCAAATTAGCCCATCTTACATCGGGTTAATTATTTTAGGAATGCTTCGGAAGGAAAATTTAGCCCCTGTCGATACAATATATATCGAAAAAATGAACCAGTTGTCAAACACGAAAGTGAACGTATTGCGATGGATTTCAGGGGAAAAAAGCGAATTCTCGTTCTAGGCCTTATTATCGGGGAAAATAAAATAGTATCGCTCGTTAGCTCGTATCTACCCGGAAACCCAGTAAAATTATTTCCTCCGCGCCAGGTGATCACGTTTTGGAGCGTCTTCTGGGATTTAAAGAGCGGGAAATCACAAACGGGGCGGAGTCTGATCGACCGCGGCGCGAAGTATGAGGGCAGAACGGTGGGTGAGAGGCATCACGGAAGGAGATGGTAGACCATTCTTTCCCGCAGTCGCTTCGCCTGTACAGTGTCTACCACGGCATGTTAACTTCAATAGGTGCGTGCTGAGGGACACGCTCACCTACGAGGGGCTTCAGTCGGAATGCGAGATAAGCCTCTACTCCATCTCGGTCACCTGCCGCAACCGCAGCCCATGTGACATACAGACCTTGCTCAGAGTAAGCCTGAACATCCTTGTCCTTTCGATGCTCACGCAAACGGTCTCTAATGATGCCTTGACCAACTCTTACAGTGGCTGCATTCTGCCCCCCGTGCCAAATGATGTAAACGCCCTCCATGCCATCGAAGAGAGGATGGTCAAGGTTAACCGTGTTGAGTGGGCACCACTGATTCCCTGTGCACTTATTCCATGAAAGTGTCATCGCGCTCTGACCTTAAGCAGATTCTATTTGGGTTTGAGGGGTAATGGGTGGGAGAAGTATAGCATCAAGCGGCAGAGTTGAGACTTGCTGCCATCCACCTGAGACCTCTTGCTCCACGATGAATTGATAGCGACCGGGTTCCTCAAGGGCGACGTTCAGAAGACCAATATTGAATCGGTGTCTCGTCTGAGACATTATGAAAGAAGTGGCTGGTATCAAAATCTGTACGCCACCTCTTGGCTTAAGGAGCATCAGACGAATTGCGACTGTTTCCTCGCCGCCAGAGTCTCTTTGCCACATTGTTCCAATCGAGGCTCCAGGAGGCAAAAGCACTGGAAAGTCAAGCGCTCCCAATGACTCTAGAGCGTTGATATAGCTAACGGAATTCGTCGCACTGTCGGTGAGAATGAACATGCACAGAATTGACCAGTTATGGACAGCCATAGAATCCTCAGTTGACAACTGTTCCTGACGTTTTGCCGACCCCCTTCG
>JBKQTS010000028.1:0-41669 GCA_052143075.1 Syntrophobacteraceae bacterium
CCTGACGTTCTTGCTCTGTTAACGTCACACGGTATCGCGGTTTCATGGCAAATCCCTCCCTCTTTGGAATTTGCCATGATTATACTTCATTATACGAAAAAAGCAATGTTACATGGTACTAGTGTCTCATCCGGGGTTTCCGGATGGACACTAACTAGCGGCAGAGTTTTCATCCTCGATCCATAGCCGCGCACAGGCACAAGGAGGTCTCGGTAATTAAGGGCGGAAGCTTTCATTTTGAGCCGCACTTGCCCCGGGCCGGCTTGCGGGTCACGGCGGGTGCCTATGCGAACGTTTTCCATAGACCAGTTATCCTCAATTTGAAAGACTCTCAACTTAACCCTCCTCTTTTAACCTGAATAATTCATCAACTTGACTATCTGCGATGTCGAACCTCATTTTTTTGAGCGGATTCCGCCCGGAAAGAATCCTTGAACAACCCGGTAGACGGCAAAATCATACGGGTTGCCAATCGAACATGCAAGTGATACATCTTTCAAAGGGAACGGTTTGGCAGTTTCAGGATCTTCCGCTCTCCCATGTAGTGACTCATGCCGAGTCGCTTGAGAAGTTAATGTATCTCTCCTATAGGGCGTTATGCGGCGTGCCATCCAGTCCCTTTCTATCTGTAAATCATATGTTCAATCAGATTTTGAGCCAGTGCATGAGTTAAGAGCGAAAAGATTAAAAAAAGAGGCTATTTTGGGCCTTAGATGGTCAATTTAGACGGTGAAATTTGCACTCTAAGCGCCCACGTCGCCATCGGCAATAGTGATGGCGTAGCCCGGGCAGCCCCGGGCAGATTGGGACCATCTCTCCGCGTCAGTCAGGCAGCGCGCGTGTGACCGCTATGGCATACACCTCCGACGCTCCCCCATTTTTTTGGGAAAGGGAGAAGTATCTCTCTTCATCGGGCTCAGGGGCAAGCTCTTTTCTTGCTTGAACGGAAAATCCCTCCTTGCTGAATGGAAACCTCGCGGGGCGCATGACCTGGTGTGAAATTCATGCTGCATTCTCTGCAATTATCGGATATTGTGAAGTTAACTCGTCCTTTGACCGGTTATCTCTTAGTTTTGTTGCAGACCTTGCGGAGTCTTTATGACTTTTGCGGATTTTTACCTGATTTGTTTCATCGTCGGTTGCGTTCTAAGCGTGCTCTCGTTTCTCTGCGGCGCTTTTCATCTCCACCTGCCCGGAGGGCTCCACCATCTCGTCCACTGCGGCGGCGGCCACGATTTTTCGCACCACGGCGGTTCAGACTCGCAGGCGTCTCGATTCAACCTTCCGACCATTATGGTTTTTCTGGCGTGGTTCGGCGGCGCCGGCTACCTGGTGACCAGTCTATACGGCCTGGGCTTTTTAATTGTCCTGGGGATTGCATGCTTTTCGGGCCTTATCGGAGGATCGATCGCCTTCTGGTTTCTGGCAAAGGTGCTTATGGGGCGCGATCTCACCATGAAGGAGTCCGACTATCGGATGACCGGAATGCTTGCGACCGTAAACAGCCCGATTCGCAAAGGACGAATCGGGGAGATCGTTTACTCTCATGGGGGCGCGCGCAAGGTCTCCGGGGCCCGGAGTGAAGACGGAGAGGAGATCGACCGGGGCGAAGAGGTGGTGGTCATTCGCTTCGAGAAGGGTATCGCTTTCGTTCGCCGCTGGGCTGAGATCGAGAGCCGGTAAATCAGCCGGCAGCCAATTGTGCAAGGAGGGGGCTATGTTTGGAATTCCCGTGTACGTTTTGGTGGTGGCAGGGCTCATCGTGGCCACCACCGTGCTCATCGTGAGCCTTTTGGTCAGGCTCTACCGCAAGGCCGGTCCACATCAGGCGCTCGTCGTGTACGGATTTCGCGGGACGCGGGTGGTGCAGGGCGGAGGCACCGTGGTTTTCCCGCTGCTCGAGGAGTGCCGCGATCTGTCGCTCGAGCTGATGTCCTTTGACGTGGCTCCGCAGCAGGACCTGTACACGAGGCAGGGGGTTGCAGTCAAGGTCGAGGCTGTTGCGCAGATCAAGGTTAGATCCGATCCCGAATCCATCAGGACTGCGGCGGAGCAGTTTTTGACCAAAACCGACGATGAGCGCGAAAGCCTGATTCGTCTTGTCATGGAAGGGCACCTGCGCGGCATTATCGGTCAACTCGCGGTCGAAGAGATTGTAAAAGAGCCCGAAATGGTGGGCGACCGTGTGCGCAGCACCTGCGCCAGCGATCTGAGCAAGATGGGCCTGGAGGTCATTTCCTTTACGATCAAGGAGGTTCGCGACAATAACGAATACATAACGAACATGGGCCGGCCCGATGTTGCGCGCATAAAGCGGGACGCAGACGTGGCGGCGGCTGAAGCGGCGCGGGATACGGCCATAAGGCAGGCGCTGGCGCAGCGTGAGGCGGCCGTCGCCAGAGCGCAGGCAGACCAGGAGCGGGTGCTGGCCGAAACGCTGTCGCAGGGCAAACAAGCCGAGGCCCAGCGCGACCTCGAAGTCAAAAGGGCAACCTACCAGGAATCTGTGAAGCGCCAGCAGGCTCAGGCCGACAAGGCCTACGATATTCAGGCCAACGTGATGCAGCAGCAGGTTGTCGCCGAGCAGGTGAAGGTCCAGCAGGTTGAGAGGGAGCACCAGATCAAGGTCGAGGAAGCCGAAATCGTGCGCGTTGAAAAAGAGCTGATCGCAACCGTCCTGAAGCAGGCCGAAGTAGAGCGGCAGAGGATCGAAACCCTGGCCAACGCCGAAAAGCAGCGTTTGATCGCCGAAGCCAACGGCAGGGCGGAAGGTGTCCGGCTCGAGGGTACTGCCGAAGCCGAAATCATTCTGAAAAAGGGTGAAGCGGAAGCAAAGGCCATGAACGTCAAGGCTGAAGCGTTCCAGGAATACAATCAGGCCGCTGTGCTCGACAAGCTGCTGACCGGCTTGCCGGAAATCGTCCGTGCTCTTGCCACCCCGCTAGCCAACGTGGACAAGATCACCATAGTGTCGACGGGAGACGGGGATTCGGCCGGAGTCAACAAGCTCACCGGAGACATAGCCAAAATGGCCGCCCAGGCGCCGGCGCTTTTTGAAGCGCTGTCAGGAATGTCTGTCTCCGAGCTGTTCTCGAAGATCCGTCTCATCGGAGACAAAGCTCCTAAATCCAAGAGCCCGCCGGCCTTAGAGGAAAGTTGAAACCATCCGGCCGGTTTTCATCCGGCCGGCCGTCTGATTGTCAAGATACCGAAAGGAGGGCTCAATGACGCTGCTCGAAAGAGTCTCGATGTTGATTCGCTCGAATCTGAACGATTTGATCGATAAAGCCGAAGACCCCGAAAAAATGGTCAAGCAGATAATCCTGGACGCCGAAGCGGAGCTGCGCGAGTTGAAAGGCCAGGTGGCCGTTTCCGTAGCCGACCAGCACATGCTCGAACAGAAGTGTAAAGAGCACCAGGACAAAATGGCTGACTGGATGCACAAAGCCGAGCTTTCCCTCGACAGACAGGAGGAGGCGCTGGCGCGGACCGCCCTGGAGCGCTACGTGAGCTTCCAGGTGCTCGCCGGAGAAACCGAAAAACAGGTGATCGAACAAAAAGGCGATGTGGAGGGCCTCAAGTCCCTGCTCTTCCGCCTGGAGCAGAAGCTGGAGGAAGCACGCTCGAAAGGCGAGCTGCTGGCCGCCCGGAGCCGGCGCTCGCAGGCGCTCGACAAGGCAAGCGAGGCAAGGCTGGCCGCAGAAGACCTTATGCAGAGCGAAACCCTCCATCATCTCGAGCAAAAAGTCGAGTTTGCCACGGCGCTAAGCCGTGCCAGGGCCAAAATGGCGGAAGACGATCCGGAAGAGAAGCTGAACAAGATGGAAAGGGACGAGCAGGTAGACTCCCTCCTCGCCGAGCTTAAGCGCAAAAGAGCGGGTGAATAGGTGAGAGGGTGAATAGTTGAATAGGTGAATGGGAAAAAATGGGGTGAAACGTAGCCTGTCAATGGCTCATTCACCCGCCTTGCAACCACGAGCCACCGCCCAGGGCGACAAACAGGGCCGAGGTGTCCTGCAGGCGGAGCGCCTGCGCCTGAACAAAGCCCAGCCTTGCCTGCTGATACTGGCTGTCGGCGGAAAGGACCTGCAGATAATTGACCAGCCCCGCTCTGTAGTTTATCTCCACAAGTTTTAGCGTCCGCGCGGCGACTGTGAGCGCTTCGGATTGAGCCTGCAGGGTCTTGGCATCGAACTCCAATCCTCGAAGGGAATCGGCAACCTGCTGGAAGCCGGTCACCACGGCCTGTTGGTAAGCTGAAAGTGACGCCTTATAAGCCTGGATGGCGGCGCGCCTTTGAAACCACAGGGTCCCGCCGTGAAATATAGGCGTGGCCAGATCGGCGCCCAGCGACCAGACAGAGCTGAGTTGAGTGATGGAAGGGCTAGCCGACCCGTAGTTTCCGCTCAAGGTGATGCTGGGGAACATGGCAGCGGTCGCCACCCCGATGTTGGCGCTGGCGCTGTGCAGTTGCGCTTCTGTGGCCAGAATGTCCGGCCGGCGGCGCACCAGTTCGGAAGGCAAAGTCACCGGGACCTCTACGGGAAGGGCGATTCCGGCCAAATCGAGCGTTGGCGGCGCCCACTGATCCGGAATTTTTCCAACCAGGGCCGTCAGCAGATGCTGCGCCTGGGAGAGGCTTTTTCTGAGCGGCGGCAGGGTCGCCTCGGTGGCTGCGAGTTGCGCCCGGATCGCCAGAACATTAGAATACGGGACCGTTCCAGCTTTCGCCTGGTTTTCAGTGATTCTCACCTGTTCTTCCTGGAAGCGTATAAGCTCTTCGGTGGCTTCGATCTCGGCCCGGTAGGCAGCCCCGGCGATGCAGGCATTTACCACATTGCCGACAATAGTAAGATACGCGGCCCGGGCAGTCTGCTTCTCATAGTCCACCTGTGCGGCGAGGTTTTCCACCGCGCGGCGCTCCCCGCCGAATATGTCCAAAACGTAAGTAACCGTACCGTTGGGTGTAAAGAGGTTGAAAATGGTGCTCTGCGGCGGGCCGCCAAACTCCGCCTCTGTAAACTTCTCCCGTGTCGCGCCGAAGTCGGCGTTGATCTGGGGGAAAAACACGCCATAGCCCGCCCGCAGGTTATCCTGACTTTGCCGCAAACTCGAGAGCGCCGCCTGAAGGCTCGGATTTTCATCGATCGCCTTCCTGACCACCGCATCGAGTTCGGGGGACTTAAACAGGCGCCACCAGTCTTCAGCGATTTTTGCCCCAATCTGGAAGTGCTGTGCCTGATTGTCTGCCGCCGCCGTTTGCTCCGGCGTCTGTTCGTGGGTGTACTGTGTCGCTTTAGGTGGTTTGGGGCGTACAAAGTCAGGTCCAACCGCGCATCCCGTCATGAAGAGGGCCAGAGCAATCAGGCATAATGAATTTGTGAGCCGGTGAATCAGCGATCTACTTATATTCATCGTATTCTTCATTTCGAAGGCTTGCTATTGGGCTTCTCACCGTTTTGCACCTGCAGGTAGACATCCACAAGTATCCCCGGGTAGACATGCACACCCGTTGGCGGCTCGAACCGAAACAGGACTGAGAGGTCCCTTACGTCCACCCGTTCGGTCCTTTGATTCGACAATTCAACTTTGGGAATGACATAAGGCGCCACCCGCACGAATTCCAGTGGTATGCTGATGTCGGTTCCCCTCAGATACATCCGGGCGTTCATCTGCGAGAACGGAGGAAGCCTCGGGACGAGAATTTCATCGACAAAACATCGGACCTGATAGGTGGGCTCGGCCCAACCCATAATGATAACAGGGGCATAGACCTGAGAATAGGTCTCGTAGATGCCCGTCGTGGATACAAAGCTGCCTTTGGCGGCGTTGATCGAGAGAATGGCCCCGTCAACCGGCGCCCGGATAACGTATTTGGCCAACAGCGCCTTGCCGGACTCATAAGTTTTAACCAGCGATTCGTATAGATGCTGCTGGTTTTGGATGTCATAGATCCAGGCGCCTGCCTTGGTCAGTTCATAATTTTTCTGTGCGATTCCCAAATTGCCTTCGGCCACCTTTTCCGCATTGATCGCGTCGGTCAACTGTTGCTTGCTTACCGATTGAGGGTCGAGCTCGAAGGCCTTTTGCACTATGGCCAGATCGTCCTTCGCGGTTTTGAGGCTCGCGGCCGCAGCTACCACCTGCGCTTTTGAGACTGCGAGGACTTCTTTCCTCGGCTGCGCCTTGAGTTCGTTGAGCAAAGCCAGCGCAGCTTCAGAAGCAGCCTTTTGCTGCGCTACTGTGGCCTTCTGGATTGAATTGTCAATCACAAGAAGCGGCGTCCCCTTGGACACTATAGCGCCCTCATCAACCAGGATATTCGTGACAGTTCCCGGTACTTCGGGAAATATGTTGATATTCTCCCCGTTGGGCTGATAGCTTTCGATGATGCCCTCGGCGTAAATACCTTTTGCGTAAGGGTTTTCGGCCGGGGAAAACGCAGGCGGCAGAGCCGGTTTGGATGACGCAGAGAAATAAGCGTTGACAATGCCCGCCACAATGCCGGCGACAGCCAGCACGATAAGTAGCTTAGTCCTCAATCTCGCCTCCGCTCATGATTTTCACGATCCTCCCGTCTTCCAAAGCGATAATACGATCGGCAAATTCGTATATTCTGCTGTCGTGCGTGACGATCAAAATTGACCTGGTGTCATTAAGGAAGTTATTTTTCACGAACTCGATGATCTTCTTGCCGGTGGTCCCATCCAGCGAAGCGGTCGGTTCATCGAAAATCAGGAGATCCGGACTACCGACAATGGCCCGGGCTATGGCCACGCGTTGCTGTTCGCCTCCACTCAACTTGTTCGGGAGAAGCGAGGCCTTGTCCGCCAGCCCTACCACGTCGAGAAATTTCACGGCGGTCCTCAGCGACCATTCCCAGTCCAGCTTTTTGAAAATCAGAGGGATCGCTACATTTTCCATGGTGCTGAGCTTCGGGAAGAGGTGGTAGTCCTGAAAAACGAAGCCGACCTTATTGAGTCTGAAATCGGCGATTTCGTTTGTGCTAAGACCCCAGATATCCTTACCCTCCACTACGACGCCGCCGGAATCGGGTTTGAGTATGCCCGAAATCATGCTCAAAAGGGTCGTTTTGCCGCTGCCCGACGGACCGACGAAGTAGAGCATCTCACCGAAATAAGCTTCGAAACTAATGCCCCGGACGGCCCAGGTCTTGGCCTCGCCCTCTCCGAACGATTTTTCCAGTTCGGTTGCTTTCACTGCCACCTCGGCCATGTCAACCTCTGAAGATATCGAAGGGTTGGACCTTCATGACTTTTCTGACCGCCAGAAGGCTCGAGAAGGCGGCAATTGCAACCACCATGACGAACGCCAGCCCGAGGTTCCAATAACCTATAGTGGCTGTATAGTCCGGGACGAATTTTTTCCCAACGGCAATGAGAAGCGCACTTATACCCACGCCAAGGCCGTAGCCTATAATTGATGTGAATGACGCCTGGAAGAGGATCATGTAAACCAGCTCGGAATTACTGGCCCCGATGGCTTTGAGCGCTCCGAACTTTTCGAGGTTTTCAAGAACGAAAGTGTAGAAAGTCTGACCGGAAATAGACAGGCCGACTAGAAAGCCTATGAAAGTCATCACAAGTATGTTGGTCCCAACGCCGGTCTGGTAAATATAAAAGTTGGTGATTTTGTCCTCGAATTTTTGCTCGGTCAACCCCAGATACCCGATCTTTGCAACTGCATTCAATATCTCAGGTATGTCCGCATCACTCTTGGGTTCCACAAGGATGTAGCCAATGGTGAACCTGGCGTTTGGTAAATACTGCACGGCCCGGTTGTAAGTGGTGTAAAGAGTGGGGATGCCGAAAAGACCGCTTACAGGCACATCTGCGATGCCCACTATGACCCCCCGGTGGTCATTTATCTCGAAGGTTGTCCCTATGGTGGGGCTTCCCAGTTTGGAATAATCCGTGTCCTTCACTACAATAAAGGCGTCAGCTCCGTAAATATCATTGATGTTGCCTTCAATCAGGTTGGGTCTGCCTACGAGGGTGGCATCGTCGAGTCCCAAAACGGTCGCCGGCTGCCAGTTCCCGTCTCTCATTTTGACAAGCCCTACTCCGGAATAGATATCCACCGCGTATTTTACGCCATTTATGCTTTTGACCAAGTCCAGCACATAGTCCGGCATCGGAATGGTGTTAAGCGGGTTTTGAAGCGAGGGGTCCATGACCCAGATCCTGGCCCCGATATTGATGATAGTAGCCGACGCCTTGGCCAGGATGCCGGAGAATATGGATGTGAGCTGCACGATCAGGAAAATGGCAAAAGTTATTCCCACGATCAGCGCGGCAAATTTACCGCGGTCATTTACAAGCAGCTTCAGGGCGATTTTCAATATTCCGATCATTGGACATTGCCGGCAGGTTGACGATCACGCAAAGGGCGCCAAAATAGGAAAGGCAGACTATACTTCCAAAAAGCGGTTTAAGCCAAATGAAAGATGGATGCACTGCCGTATGCCTTTCATGAATTTTCATTCTTCGCGCCTATGCCTGACCTTTCTATGATCAGTCTTTGCGTATGCCTCTCCATTTGCCGCGTGTGCCCGTCCTGAGCGGCGGGCAGGCGATACACTACCATGCAGAGCCGGTTATGAGCTATACTTGATCGCTTTGAGCCGGATCAATCGGACAGTTTGGCGTGCCGTTCAACTTCCAGGGGGAGGACAATAAAATGAAGGTCTTTATCACCGCTCGGGTACCGGAGGAAGTTTTGGCCCGAATTACCCTGGAGCATGCAGTGGAAATACACGATGAAGACCAGCCAGTCAATCGCGCCAGGATGCTCGAAGGTGTTGAAAACAAGGAAGGGCTTTTATGCACGATTACCGACCGCATCGATAAAGAGGTCTTGGAGCGTGCGCCGGGCCTCAAGGTGATTGCCAATAACGGGGTGGGCTACGATCATATCGATATTGGGGCTGCAAGCGCGAGAAGAATTCCTGTGACAAACACTCCGGGTGTCCTGACGGACGAAACCGCCGACCTCACATTTGCCCTGATTTTGGCTAGTGCCCGAAGAATTGTGGAAGGGGACAGGATGACCCGGGAGGGAGGATTCAAGTTCTGGGCGCCCTTGCACTTCCTGGGCTCGAAGGTGAGCGGCAAGACCCTTGGAATCGTGGGCTTCGGCCGGATCGGGCAGGCAGTGGCAAGGAGGGCGCGCGGATTCGACATGAAGATCGTCTATCACAGCAGGACCCGCCTCGATCCTTTGCAAGAAAAGCACCTGGGTGTCTCCTACATGCCGCTTGATGAACTCCTTCGGGAAGCCGATTTCGTTTCCCTGCACGTTCCGATGGGTTCTTCGACCAGACGCCTGATAGGAAGCCGGGAACTGGAGATTATGAAACCATCCGCCTGCCTTATCAATACGTCCCGGGGCCCGGTGGTTGATGAAAAGGTGCTTGTTGAGGCTCTGCGGCACGGACGCATTCGCAGCGCAGGGCTGGACGTCTATGAAAACGAGCCGGAATTAAGCCCGGGTCTTGCAGACCTGAAGAATGCGGTTTTGCTTCCCCACATAGGGAGCGCCACCATCGAAACCCGCACAAAAATGGCCCTAATGGCCGCAGAAAACCTTCTGGTCGGGCTTCGGGGCGAACGCCCCCCCAACTGCCTGAATTGGGAATCGGCGGGCCGGTGAATGGGTCAGCAGGTGAAGCACCGATGCACTTTGATACACAGACTGCTTCACATACTTTTCCCGGTACTTCATCAATGACGGCGCCTATGTGCCAAATAGCCTCCCAGCGTGATTACCACAGCCATAAAGCCCCACGGACCGAGGGCCGGCACCGGGGCTCCAGCGCTCGTCGATGAAGGTGTGACGTTGCTTGAAGCCGCCGATGCCGGGCCGATCCCTTCGGTGTTGGTGGCAGCGACCGTAAAAATGTAGGAGTCACCGTTAGTAAGCCCTGTCACGGTGACAGGGCTTGAGGCGCCCACAACTGAGGTCACGGCAGTAAAAGTACCATTGTTGACGAGGTAAGCGGTCACAGTGTATGAAATGATGGAAGTGCCGCCACTTGATGCCGGAGGTGTAAAGCTCACAGTGGCCTGCCTATTGCCGGCCACCGCCGTCACCCCGGTCGGGGCGCCGGGGAAAAGCACTTCCGCGTTTACGAGCGCATTGGCATCTACCGAACCGAGGCCCGTGACGGCGCAATAGCCTCCTGTGCAAGAGTATCCTGACACGTCCCCAGAACTGTTATTGCCTGAAGTTATGTCGTGAAAGACCCCTGAGTTGTGAAAGACCCCTGAGTTGTGAAAGACCCCTGAGCTTCCGGAGGTGAACTGCTCATTGCCGATCTGGTAAAACTGCACATTGGCGTTCCCCTGGCTCTGGCCTCTCTTCTGCACGACAAGCGCCATAAGTCCTGCGAATGATGGAGATGATGCCGACGTGCCGCCCACACCGGCGTACAAGACCCCATTTTCCTCGACCAGATAACCATCGTAGGTGGATGCGCTAAGGGCAACATCGGGAACCCAACGATAATTCCCGGAAGGGACCCCCGGCGCAACCTGCCATGACGGCTTAGGGTATATTGTCGAAGCGCCCCCGCCGCTATCGTTCCAGGCCACTTCAGGTATGTAGCTGAGGACGGATACGTCTGTTGAACTGTTGGCCGTGTTCCAATAGTCGCCTGATCCCTCATTGAACTGGGTACCCCCTACAGCCACGTTGTAGGGGGTTGACGCGAGTCCGTTGACCCCGAGTGTCGTACCGCAGCCTGCAGCGCCGGAATCGCCTGATGAGACAAAGGATGTGATGCCTTGGAGGACGGCTTGCAGCCATAGATAATTGTAGAAATTATTTTCACTCGTTCCCAGATCCGCCTCGCAGGCGCCGAAGCTTGTGCTCATCACCGGCGCCAGGTTGTTGTCCACGATATACTGGGCGGAGAGGTCCACGCCATCCGTGGATTCGGTTGACTTCGATGTAACGAATACAATAGAAGCATTTTTTGCCACAGCGCCCGACCATTCAACGTCAAGGTCGGCTTCAAGGTCTTCGTTGGGGTCCCCATGGCTGTCTATATCACCGGGATCGGGGCCATTCACTATAATCGTGGGAGGATTATAAGGCAGCCCCATCGCACTACGGAACGTCGCCCAGTCGGTGCTGAGAAAGGTCGGGTTGGTTCGGCCCACTATGGCGATTTTTTGGCCGTTGCCGTTGATTCCGGCGTTGTAGAGCGGAATGAGGTCGTAGATTATCGCAAAGTCTCCGGGCGAAAGGTAATGTGAGGAACCGGAGGTGAAATCAGGCTGAACCGGGCGCGCCCCGTTAAGCATCATCTTGAGCGGGAAGTTATGGAGAGAGACGACGCCTGCCACCAGGTCCGACAACCCTCGCGGAATAGAGGGATCGTTAACGTTTGCATGACGAAGCCGGCCGTTAACATAATAATTGTCAATCTGCGTATGGAAAGCGCGCTCGACATCGGCCACCGAACCTGAGAAATTTATCCACAGGAGTCCTTTGGCGACCTCATCAACGACAAAGCCGCTGGAAACAAGCCAACCGGTTATCGCATCGATATCCTCGGGAGACGGTCCAAACCGCGAGCCGAAATCCTCCGGACTGAGCCATTGCTGGAAATTGGGGGAAGCAGGATCATGGAGTCCGGTGAGGAGGCTGTCCAGTTCGGCTCGCTTGCCGTCACTCAAACGCAAAGAGAGTATCATCCGCTCCATCTGCAGGGACTGGTCCGTCGCTCCCCTGTCGAATTCAGGGCGGGCAAGCGGATGCACATTTCCACGCAGGACGACGGTATCGTTATTGTCGATAATACGGGGCGAGAGCGCACGGCAAGGCGATGCAGTGAATAACATCGCCAGGCCGAAAAACATAACGAGGCTCACGAAGAACCCTTTGAGGGTGTCTTTCACTTTTTATCCTCCTCAGGTTTCAAAAAGAAAACGCGGAAAGGGACCTGAGAAGGAATAAGTGGTCTAAGCATCCTGCCGGGAATTTCGATAAGACGTTCCATTTGCCACCTTATGCAACTGTTGGACTATTGCCCAGTCAGAAAACGACCCCAGGAACCAAACGTACAGGGGGGCGCCTGAAACTCAAAAAAGCCAGGAATGAACAGACTTGTCCGTTCAAATTCCGGGCTTTCTGGTCCCATGCATCAGGTCAGCAAAGTACCGCAAAAAGTTTTTCGCCGGAGTGATTTCACCCGGGCGGCGTGTGGAGGGATTGGCTCCGTCCGTTGCGCCAAGTGCGATCTTCGAACATAAGCCGGGTAAGCGGCCCTCACTAAAGTGAGCCGCGGCTCCAAGGGAGCTTAGTGGCGAATCGTTACGAAGCCGCGACGAAAAAGTTAAATTTAAGAGGCAATTGCCCTCCCCGAGTGAAACCGAAATGAGTCTTAGGAATAGGAAACCAACGGAAATTACAGGGCATAACAAGACAAAAGGAGCAAAAATTCGAGCGATTTCTCCCGTCAGTGTTTCCAAAATAGCTCTTGACTCCGATCTGCCACCGGTCAAAATACCCTCTCAAGGATTTTCATCACGGTTGACGCTCACTATACTTACATGAACCGTTACGTGGTGTTGCCCGGGCAGGGAAGGAACGTGAGTAGAAAAACATCCACCATGAGGCGTAAACGGGCGGTTAAGGCAGAGACTGCCGACCTTGGGCCCTGGTCAGACCTGAAGTTTTCTGCTGGTTTCGTCCTCAAGTTTCTCGCTTGCTCCATTATGCTGTATGCTCTGGCAATCTGGCTGCCCGAGTCCGCTTTCGACCCGCTCAATGAGAACACCGCCCGGATGGCTGCCTATTGCCTCAATTTGGTTGGGATGCACCCGGTCCTTGCTGGACGCGATCTCAGCCAAAACGGCTTTCCGGTCAGCGTTATTACCGAATGCTCGACCCTCTATATGGGTATCCTGTTCTTTTCTTTTGTCGTTTCTTACCCCACTACTTTGCGGCGGAAGTTTATAGGATTCCCCCTCGGGGTTGCGGTGCTTCAGGCGGGGAACATCTTACGCATTGCGGCGGTATTCGCCATTGGAGTGCAAAACCGGGGATCATTTGAACTCGTCCATGTCTACGTTGGGCAGGTCCTGATGGTTCTTTTCGTTCTAGCCGTCTGTCTCGCATGGCTTAGGGCATGGGCTGAGCCATTCACGCGAGAGCACGACCTTTTCTCTTTCCTCATCGGATTTCTTGCCTTCAGCAGTATTCCGTTTCTTCTATGGCTCCCCCTGAACAAGGAATACGTGAAGCTCACAGATCTGGCAGTGACCGGTCTTTTCTCACTGTTCGACTACCGGCTCTTGATACCTTACCAACACGCAATCTACTATCAAACATTCAATGTTGTGACATTCACAGGTCTCGTTCTTGCTACCCGGAGGCAGCCGGCAAAGTGGAAGTTTCAACTGCTTGCTGCGGGGCTTGCAGCCATTTTTATCATGCACATTCTCTTCAGGGTCTGCAATGTGCTGGTGACAGCCTTTCACAATGAACCGGCGGAGAGGCTGGCGGCAGGCATCAGCATCTCGGGGCAATATCTTCTGCCTGTGGGGCTCTGGCTGCTCATGGTTCGAAAAAAACCAAGGGCTTTAAAACAACCACATTAGGGTAATGTGCCTTTAGCTACTGCCTGTATCTCAACTCGAACCTTAAAGGCGCTTCACCCGCAATTTTCCCGGCTTCATTCATCACCAACGTACGCTCTCTGGGCAGCCGCACGACCGCGCGCACGCGAATGGCCTCGCCATCGAACTCGACCTCCAGGGTCGGCATGAAAAACGGCAGCGTGGTGAAAAGGCGTGCTTTAATATCCGCGGCCAGCGCCCTCATTTTAAGCACACTCAAGGATTTTTCATCTATGAGGCGGTCTTTTTCTGAAAGAAGTCCTGTGATGCCGGCGGCGATCCGGTCAATGGGTGTGGCTGTGGAATCGAAAACAAAATCATAATCGGCCGGGTCTTTGCCGTCCCGGCCATAAACGGTGAGCAGAAAACCGGCCCTTTCGCGATCTGTTCTTTCGATAAGCCAGCGGGCCGATTCCTCGTCGGTACCCTCCCGCTCGGAAACCCTTGCGACCCTTTCTTCAAAGAGCGCTACAATGCGGACGCACAGTGCAAATGGAACCCCTTTCAGCAAATAATTGCCTCCTCGCCCCATGCTGATCACATTGTTGGAGGCGGCTTCGTTCATGATTGTGCTCTGGGTCATAGCCACAAAGCTGCGGTAAGACCAGTCGTATTTTTCCCAAACCCTTGGTGTATGTTCATCCAGGCCTTCCGTCCACTTCTCCCATTTGTGGCCTGCTGCCTTTAACCGGGCAAGGATGCTCTCACGGTCTACGAACCTGTATCCCAGACTGCTCGAAAGCATCAGTCCGACTTCACGGCCTCCGCTGCCCAGATCTCTGGAAATGGTTAGAACTGCCATGTCATTCCTCGATTTTTCCTCTGGATTGCATTATGCTTTCTGCGTTGGCATCAGCCCCGATCAGGCGCTTCAGAGAGATCCTGCCGACGAGAATCACTCCACCCGCGCAAAGCGCCTCGAATCCATAGCGCGCAAAAGCGGGCAGATTGATATAGCGGGTCAGGACCGGGTCGGTCACCATCATCTCTGCACCCAACCTGCCAAGTATTGCGGCCCCGATGTAGATTATAAAAGGGTAGCGGTCCATTAGCATTGAAAGCAGACCGCTGGTAAAGATCACGAAAGGAATGGACGTACCCAGCCCGAGGACCAGCAGCAGGATATCCCCATTAGACACGCCGGCAACGGCGATCACGTTGTCGAGCGACATGGTCAGATCGGCGATCAGCATGATCCTTATCGCCTGGAGAAGAGTTGCCGCCTCTTTTTCTTCACCGCCCGGAGACCCCTGCACGAAGAGCTTGACTGCCACCCAGAGCAGCACGATACCGCCTGCCAGCTTGATACATGGAATCGCGAGAATCTCTGCGATAATTAAGGTAAGAACGATTCGCAGAGCTACTGCCGCACCTGCGCCAAAAATGAAACCTTTTTTCCTAAGGCCCGGCGGGAGCCATCTGATCGCCATGGCGATCAGAATTGCGTTATCTCCGGAGAGGATCAGATTGATAGTTATGATGTTGAGCAGATCCCAGAGGAAAGTCCAGGTAAAAATGTATCCCAGAGGTCCAACGTCCAAGATCAATGCTCCTTTTGAAACCGTGAACCGGTCCCGAAATCCAAACGAAAGTAGTAGCGAGATTTCAAAAGGTGTATAATTCAACTTAAGGTGCTTAGCTACCGTTTAACTTGCTTTGATAGATTTTTCGGAGTTGAGATGGCCAGGAGCGGACGGTTCGGAAAATATGGGGACCTGAAGAGAAAAGAGCAAATCAGGCAGACCCGGGTTTCCCGCTCCGGACAGGGCAAGGCATTGCTGGCGTCAGCAAAAGCGGTGCAGGAGGACCGGCCCGGAAAGTATGGAAAACGGCGTCCATCACCCTGCTGCGATACTTAGAAACACCGGCGCCCAGGCTCCAGCTTCAAAGCCGGGTGACGCTCCAAGAAAGCCGGCAACATCGCCAAGAGAGACATTTTCCGCCCAAGTAACATTCAGACTAACTCGATCTCCTTCCGGCACCTCGCATTTTCGGCAAAATCTTTCGAAAGCGCTTTGCAGCAACCGGCTGCTGCCTTGCAGTTCAGCCGGGTTTTCGCCCCCCGCAGTGCTTCTGATGAAATCTTCAAGGCCATGGTGGCAGGAGGATAGAAGATCCGGCATTCCAGGCGCCTCGATGAGGGTCCGGAACTGTTTGCTCCCCAGACCGTCCAGCCTGGGAATCGATCCCAACAAGTAAGTGGCGGCCGAATATTCCTTTCCATTTCGCTCGTACCCGGTCCGGATCATCTCGAGGGCCTCATCGATTACCTCGGGAAAGCAACTCACAAAGACCGGCATACTCTCAAGCGGCTGGGACGAAAGCATTCGAAACCAGCTCTCGATTCGCTTCGGGAGCATATAGAGCAGACCGTTTGTGTCCGGGGCGAGCGCCGGGATGAGATTGGTTTCAGCCCGGTCCGATCCCTCATCTTCGATACCCAGTATATCGCGAAATTCCTGTTCGATGGCATTCAGGTGGGCGTAGCTGGATACGATCTCCAGTTCCTTTTCATCAAGTTCCCGGGCTATTTCGAGAAAAAGCGCCGCCTGGAGGATCTCCTTTTGTGCGGGATCCATGTTGGGCGGACAACTCCCACGGAGTTCCTGCTGGATGCGGTATCGGGGTTCTTCGGTTTCGTCGAGCGCCCGGCTGAGAAAACCTAGTATTCCCCCCGGGCCGCCATGAACCCGGGCGAAAGTTCGGTATCCCTCGATGCAGGAGTCGATTCGGGTCGAGAGCTCTTCGCTGTGCAGAGCAGGCCATCCGGAAAACCTTTCCTGCGCCCATTCGGGAATGGAAGCCTGCCGGGTGATTTCCAACGTGCGCAGACGAGGCAGAAAAATCCACAGGTTCCTGAAATCATGCGCAGAAAGTGTCATATGCGGGAAAAGAAAATAATTCAGTTCGTTGACTGCGGTCATAATTTTCGTCCAATTCCGGTTCTTTGAAATCTGTTCGGTGTATTTTCCACTCTGTCAAGGCGGCAACATATCAAGGCTGCGGGGCGGCTGCATCAAAAAACCGCTTGGTTTTGATCTGTTTAGCCGATCTTCTGACTTGAACAAGGTCATACTGCCTTAATCGTTGCGGAAGTCCAAAAAGTTAGGCAGGTGCTATGCGCGCAGCAGGCGTCTCTGCAGCAGGGCCTGCATATCCCGACGCGCGTCGGCGCTCACAACAACGTAGACGTTCTCGGCCATGACCCGGTAAATGATGCGATAGGGTTTGAAGAAAACCTCGCGGTACTCCCGAAGGCCTATGGCCAGTAATTCCTTCGGGTAGGCTCCGCGCTGCGGATTTTCAGACAGGCAGGTGAAGGCCTTTTCGATTTGTTCGAGGACGTGGTTCGCTTTGCCCGGCACATCGTGCAGCTCGATGTAATCGTACAAATCCTCCAGGTCGCGGGCCGCGGCGTCGGTCAGGAATACCTGGAATGACATCAGCGGGCGTTCCTCCGCTCACGAAGCCCTTTAATGACATCGGCAGCGGGTTGAACCTTGCCTTCTTCGACCTGGCGGGCGCCGAGCGCCAGAATTTTCAGCAGCGCCATGGTCTCCTGTGTTTGCTCGTAACTTTCGATGTCCTGCATGACCACTTTGGCTTCGCCGTTCTGGGTGATGACCAAGGGTTCTCCCTGTTCCCCCAGGTTGCGCACGATCTCTGCGGCATGGGCCTTGAGATAGCTGATCGGTTTGATTTGGCTGGACAGTTTCATGATCCACCTCCTTCAAGATATGACCAAATATAGTCCTTAAACGGGTCACAAGTCAAGTTGGCCCGTTCTATATCAACCCCAGAATAGACTCTGTTGCGGGAAAGGCCTGTTTTCCAGGGCGCAGGCAGCTTCAAGAAGGCTTTTTAGCGCTCTTTCGCCTTCAAGCCCGGCATTCAAGGTAAATTCATTTACAAACGCATCGATATGCAGGCGTATCACCTCGGGCGCCATCTCCCGTGCGTGACGCCTTATGTAGGACCATGGACTATCCGGGTGCTTCATGGCATAGAGGAGGCTTTCCCTTATTTTTTCTTCGACCACACCGGCTACTTCGCCGCCGAGGTCTCGCCGGATGGCAATCGCCCCCAAGGGGAGCGGGAGCCCGGTTTGACTCTCCCACCACCGGCCAAGGTCGAGCGCCATGTGAAGACCGTATGCCTGATAGGTCCATCTGCCTTCGTGAATAATGACCCCAGCGTCCGCTTCCCCGGCCGCCACAGCAGGCATTATCCGGTCGAACCGCATGGGAACCCGCTGCCCCCGGTGAGTTCCTTCCAGCCGGAGCAAAAGGCTGGCGGTAGTGAGGTCACCAGGGGTTGCAATCGTTGCGTTGCGAAGGTCCTCGAATCTGGCGGCACGCCGCGCCACCACGAGTGGTCCGCATCCTCTCCCCATGGCCCCTCCGGACCTCAGCAACCAGTACTTATCCAGGATGCTCAGCACCGCATTTACGGAAATCTTTGAAATATCGAGAGCGCCATTCGCTGCCAGCCGGTTAAGCATCTCGACGTCGGCGAGCAGGACATCCAGTGCAAAGGGAAACTCAATCCACTTTTCCGCCATGGCGCAAAAGATAAAGGTATCATTGGGACAGGGAGAATACCCGAGGGTTAGCGGCGATTTCAATTCCTACCTCGACTGAATCCTTACAGAATAGACCAAGTGCGATAAATCAGTCCCACGGCGACATGAGTTACTGCGGCTGCAGGATGAGTTCCTTCACTCTGCAGAGCAATTCGTTCCTGCCCTGCTGGGTTTGTGCTGAAAAGATGATGAAATCAACGGGTGATATCCCGAGAATCCGCCCAGCGGTTTGGGCGAGGGGGTTCCATTTTGTCCGGGATAGTTTATCGGCCTTGGTCAGGATGGGGATTGCCGGGATTTTTTTTTCTTTGAGCCAGGACCAAAGGCTTATATCATCGGGGCTCGGCGGATGGCGCAAATCCATTATCTGGACAATCCCCCGGAGGTTTTGGCGTGAATCGAGGTAGGTCTCGATCATCGGCCCCCAGCTTGCGCGCAGGCTTTGGGACACCTTTGCATATCCATATCCCGGCAGGTCAACGAACCGGAAGCAATCATTCATTTTGAAAAAGTTTATGAGTTGAGTGCGGCCCGGGGTGCGGCTTGTACGGACCAGTTTTTTTCGCTGGATCAGGCAGTTTATAAGCGCAGATTTGCCTACGTTTGACCGACCGGTGAACGCCACCTCGGGCAGTTCATCCCCTGGGTATTGCTCGGGTCGCACGGCGGATGTGATGAATTCGGCCGACACTATGACCAAAGCATCCGGGAAGCACGGGGCAGGGGGCGGGGGGAAGGAATTCCCGCTTATTACCGCCCGCTTTCCGCTCCCTGTTTCTTGTTTCTTCATTCCTTCTTCCCGCTTGCAGCTTCCATTCACTTGAGGTAGCGCTCGATTCGGTCAAGTCCCTCCCTTATGTTTTCAAGGGAATTGGCATAGCTGAAGCGGATGTAGCCTTCGGCATTCGATCCGAAATCCACTCCAGGCGTTATGCCGACCTTTGCGTTTTCGAGCACTTCGAAGGCGAAGGAATAAGAATCATCAGTAAACCGGTGCGCATTGGCAAAAACGTAGAAGGCCCCGGTTGGCTCAACCGTTATCCCGAACCCGATCTCCCGCAGCCGGGCAATCATATATTGCCTGCGACTATTGTATGTTTCGCGCATTTTCGCGACATCTTCTGCGACACTGGGGTCCGTGAGCGCCGTGTAACCTGCGGCTTGCGCGACGGAATTTGCAGAGATAAAGAAATTCTGCACTATTTTCTGTATCGGACGGATCATGTACTCTGGCGCTATCAGGTACCCGAGCCGCCATCCCGTCATGGCGAAAAGCTTGGAAAAGCCGTTGAAGACGATGCAGTTTTCGGTAAATTCGAGCACTGAGCGCGCACGGCCCTCATATACGAGACCGTGATAAATTTCATCGCTGAGTATCAGCTTGCCCACATCAGCGATTTCGGCCATTCGGTCTGCCTCAAGCAAGTTTCCGGTCGGGTTTGCAGGCGAATTTATAAGGATCGCCTTAGTTCGCGGAGTAATCGCAGCTTTTATGGCTTCCGGCCTGTACTGAAAACCGTCTTCCTCATAGACCGGGATCATCCTGGGGATCGCTTCGAGGAAACGCACGAAATTCGGATGGCAGGGGTAATGAGGATTGGACAGAATTACCTCTTCCCCGCATTCCAGAAAGGCGCTCATTCCTACCAGGAAGGCAGGGGATGTGCCGGATGTAACTATCACCCGATTGGGGTCGATGTTCCGAACCCCGTAAGTCTGCCCATAATAGTTGCAGATAGCCTCGCGCAGTCCGGGGGTCCCGAGGCTATGCGTATAGTGGGTATCGCCCCTGGAAAGGGCTTCTATTGCCGAGTTCTTTACGGCCTCAGGAGTATTGAAATCAGGCTCGCCAACCTCCAGATGAATCACGGATTCTCCGGCTCGCTCCATTTCCTGGGCGCGTTCCAAAACATCCATGACAATGAACGAGGTCATTTGCTCGAGTCTTCTGCAGGTCAAGTCTATCTCCTGTAGCAAGAAGCGAAGAACGGGGACCAGGGGCAAGAACATATTCCCTCTTCTCGCTTTTTGCTGCCCGCTGCCGGCTATCGCGACGGCACTTTAATAATTACCGGCTCGCCCTCGATTTCGCCACTTAATTGAGTCATCAATGTGGTGGCGCTGGAAGCGCTGTTGACCGGTTGAAGCTGGACAACGAAAACCTTTCCGAGCGTCCGGTGTTTGAGAGTTTTGATGAGGACTCTGTAGCCTTTTCGCTCGAGGCGGGTTTTTATCTCTTCGGCCTTCTCTCTGTCCGCAAATGAGCCAACCTGGACCATGTATCTATAGGATTGGGATTCACGACTTTCAGAGGCGCCTCCCTGAACCGGAGCGCCTCTTTCATCGGGGACCGCGGCTTTTTCGACCACAGGCCTCTGAGTCTCTCCTGGAATATCCTGCAGCACCGGGGCAGGCTCTGATTTCACCATGTCATCCTGCACCGTGGAAGGCGCCGACTGTGCGGTTGGGGCAGGTTTTTGTCCTGCCCTCGACGGGAGTTCCTCATTTATTTGCTCGCGTCGGAGGCCTTCGTTCGGGATGATTTCGATTTCGCCGGGAGGGTTGTAGGATGAGGCATGGGAACGGGTCTTTGTCTGGGCGGCGGCGTTGACCTTTTCGAGGTACTTTCGGGCTTCATCGGCCATATCGGTATTGGGGGCAATGTCCCCAACCCGGCTAAGCGGGCGAAAGGCCGCTTCCAAGTCTCCAGACAAGTAGCTCAAAATGCCGAAGCGCAGATTGGCTTCGACCAAATCGGGTGATGCGCGCACCGCATTTCCGTATGCATGCCGAGCCTCATCGCTTCTGCGCAACTGTTCCAGAACCTGACCACTCCGAAGCCAGGCCAGACCATAATGCTCATCGAACTTTACGGCCTGCTGATAGTAGAGCAGAGCCCTCTCGATATCGCCATTTTTTTCGTAAAGCCTCCCAAGGTTGTAGGCGGCAAACTGGGGGGTCTTGTAAAAGGGATCGTCCAGCGCCTTCTGGAATGCTCCCCGGGCGAGTTCGACCTGCCCGCCTTTGGCGTAGATATACCCTTCCGTGTTCAGTGCTTCGGGGTAAGCGGGTTTAATCTTCAGTGCGTTCTGGAGATGCAAAAGCGCTTTGTCCTCCAGTCCGCGCTGGTCGTACGCAAGTGCGAGGTCATACTCTATGGCAGCGTCGTTGGGCTTTTTCTCCGCTGCTTCAGTGAGATATTTCAGTGCGCTTGCGGTCTCTGCGGCCGCCAGGCATTTCTCGCCCATATCCTGAAGTTGTGCGACCGAAGGCGTGGTTTGTTGGGAGGTGGTGGCACAACCTGAAATCACCACAAAAAAAGCGACACACAAAAGCGCAAGTCGTCTCATCTTTAGATAACCTTGTTCAGGGTAAACTCAATAATCCCTTCGGCGCCCCTTTTGATCAAATCAGGAATGAGTTCGCGGACCTGGCTCTTTGAGACAACGGTCTCGACTGAAAGCCACTCAGACTGGTAGAGATGGGCGATTGTCGGGGCATTCAAGCTTGGCAGAATCTCTATGATGCCCTCGATTTTTCCCTTTGGCACATTCATTTTGAGCGCCACCAGACCTTCGGCGCGCAGCGCACCCTGTAGCAGCAGAGAGATGTGTTCTATCTTGTCGCGTTTCCAGGGATCCTGCCATGCATCGGGATTAGCGATGAGCTGCGTATTGGACTGCATCAATTCGTCAACGATCCTGAGGCCGTTTGCCCGCATTGTCGAGCCTGTTTCGGTGACTTCAACAATAGCGTCGCAAAGGCCGGAAATAACTTTTGCCTCCGTTGCGCCCCAGGAAAACTCCACCTCTACCCCGATGCCCTTCGAGTTGAAGTAGCGCCGGGTAAAGTTTACCAGTTCGGTGGCGATTTTTTTGCCCTCCAGGTCCTTTTCGTTCAGGATGGCGGAGTCCATCGGCACTGCCAGGACCCACCTTGCGGGCCGCTGGCTCACTTTCGAGTAGACCAGGTCAGCCACGACATGGATTTTCGAGTCATTTTCCATGATCCAGTCGCGACCGGTAAGCCCCACGTCGAAAGTACCGTTCTCAACGTAGCGCGACATTTCCTGGGCGCGGCAGATCGAGCAACGGATGAACGGATCGTTAATTTCAGGGAAATAGTTTCTGTCGGAAAGCGATATTTTCCAGCCGGATTGCTGAAAAAGCTTGAGGGTGGATTCCTGGAGACTTCCCTTTGGAATGCCTAGCATGAGCTGTTTCACTTCTTGTAAACCTCCCGTGGATCAAATACTCGAATTCCCCGCACCTCAAAACGGCCGTCCATGAAAGATCGGTGAAAGCAACTTTCAAAACCGGTATGGCAAGCTGCCCCCCCTATCTGATCAACCTTGAGCAGAATGGTATCTGAGTCGCAGTCGATCAAAATTTCGCGAACGAGCTGGATGTTTCCCGATTCTTCGCCTTTCAACCAGAGCTTCTGCCTGGACCTGCTCCAATAGTGAGCTTTTCCTGTTTCGATAGTCTTTTTCCAGGCGAGTTCGTTCATATATGCCAACATGAGCACCATCCCGTTCTCAAAGCTCTGGACGATCACGGGGATCAAGCCGTTTTGTTTACTAAAATCAGGTCCCAACGTCAATCTCCACCAGTCGTCAGTCGCCAGTGGCCAGAAAAGGGCTTTTCTCTGACGACTGAGCACTGGCCACCGACCACTGTCCAGCAAGTTGGCCGCAAGCCGCGCTTATTTCATTTCCACGGCTTTTACGGATTATCGCAGCTAGATTCGCTTTTCGCAAGACATCCTGAAACACCAGGATTCTTTCGAGAGGTGGAGTACGAAAGATAGACCCCGGATGCGAATTAAAAGCAATAAGGTTTACCTTTGCCCGAACGCCCTCAAGGAGCCTGACAAGCTCCCTTGCCTGCCGTGGACTGTCATTTACTCCTTCGATCAGAATGTATTCGAAGGTGATCCGCTTTCTAGGCGGAAGCGGATACTCGCGGCACGCTCGCATAAGCTCGGAAAGCGGGTATGTCCTGTTTACCGGCATGAGTTCATCTCTGAGCTTATCATCAGCCGCATGAATGCTTATCGCCAGGTTTACCGGCGTTTCCATCCCCAGGCGCAGCATCTGGGGGATAAGCCCGACGGTCGAAAGGGTCACCCGCCGGTGTGAGAACATCAGTCCATTCGGGTCCGTTATAATGCGGATGGCCCGCACGACTTCATCATAGTTTGCCAGCGGCTCTCCCATTCCCATAAATACCAGGCTGTTTATTCGCGGCCCAAGCTCGGGGTCTCGAAGCCCCTGGCATACCTGGTCAACTATCTCAGCGGTCTCGAGATTACGTTTTAAACCAATGCTTCCGGTCAGGCAAAACTTGCACCCGAATGCGCACCCGACCTGGCTGGAAACACACAGCGTACACCTCGGCGGGTCGGGTATAATTACTGATTCGATGAAATTGCCGTCATGGAGGCGAAACAGGTACTTACGGGTTCCGTCAGGCGCCTCATCAATCCGTGAAATGGCAAGGGCGTCCAAAGTCGAGCTGAATTCAAGCTGTGCGCGAAAGGCGCGGCTCAGGTCACTGCATTGGCTCCATGATGAGATATTTCGCGCATAAAGATGCCTGAACATCTGGCGAGTGCGGAAGGGCTTCTCACCGAGAGTGTGAACCCACTCCTGAAGTTGTTCCAAAGTGAAATTCTTTATGAAGAAAGGTCTCATGCTGAATTTTCGACTATTTTCTCGAAAAATATTGGTCAGATGTCCTATCCTGGAGGAAAATCTGATTATATCTTCTTATATCGGTCGAGTCATATGCTTTATAACCGGATTGCCTGCATTCTTCGCAAGCCTTGCGCGGGATATGAACGGCAAAGATTCTTCGGCCGCTGTCGGTTCTTGAGTCTATGGTGAGAAGGCCGCTGCAATCGGGGCAGGCTCGGATCGCTTCCCTCTGGATTTCGACTATGTGGTCCGTATCGTAGAATATCCGGCGGTCGCGCTCGAACAGCTTGCCTTTGTTGCGGTTGTCTTCCCGAATGCCAGTGCCCAGCTTCCAGACTTCGAGCGATTCCTCTACGACTTTTTCGATGTGCCGAGTGATCTCCGGTCCCTGCCGCAGTCTTTCCGGGTCGTAACCCGGTTCACGAACTCCGCTGTAGTCGAGACCGGCCAGTGCCAGGATGATCCCGGCGTTCACGTATGGCAGGGCGCTTTCTATCGAATATCCGCCCTCTAGAACGGCAATGTGAGGTTTGAGCCGGCTCGTTAGCTCAGCGTAGCCATGCGCGGAGAAATGCATGTTAGTGATCGGGTCGGAGAAGTGGTTGTCCTGGCCGGCGGAATTTACGATCAGATCAGGTTTGAATTCTTCCAGCATGGGCAGGATTGCGTTTTCGAGCACATAGAGAAACCCTTCTTCGGAGGTGCGGGGAGGCAGCGGCAAATTGATTGTTGTTCCTGCGGCATTTGGACCGCCAAATTCTGATGGAAATCCAGAGCCCGGGTAAAGGGTGCGTCCGTCCTGATGCACCGATATGAAGAGCGTGTCGGGATCGTGCCAGTAAATGTCCTGAGTGCCGTCACCATGGTGGCAGTCGGTATCCACTATCGCCACGCGATCAACGCCGTAGGTCTGGCGCAGGTACTCGATCATCATGGCTTCGATATTGATGTTACAGAAGCCTCGAGCCCCGTGGACCACCCTCATCGCATGATGGCCGGGCGGGCGAACCAGAGCGAAACCGCGCGCAATATTTTTTTCGAGCACCTCTATGCCGATTTTCTTCGCTCCGCCTGCGCTTATCAGATGCGATTCCGTGATTACGCTCAGCTCATCCGGAACGCAGAAGTGGACGCGTTGAATGTCTTCTATGCCAGCAATATCAGGCTTGAATTCGACGATCCCCTCAATGTCGAGAATACCCTCCTCGAATACCTGGTCTTGTGTGTAAAGGAGGCGCTCCTCACGCTCGGGATGCGTGGAGTGAATCGCCCAATCGAAAGCGGGGAAGAATACGAGGCCGGTTCTGGTAGTTGATGAGAGCATTTTCTTAGCCTTAAATAGCCCATGGGAGAAAGCAGTATTTGAACATTGACTGCGCCAGCTCCTTATGCTCCGGGATCAGCCCCGGCCTGGTCTGGACCTTCACGCGGATGTTCAGCCCTGCGGTAGAAAAACCCCTGACCATATTAAATTGAATGTCCTCGACTACCTCGAGGTCGAGTTCGGATTCCGACGCGCCGGCTTTGACGCACTTTTCCCGAAGCAGCTCAAACGCAAGTGAGATAGCGGTTTCACGGTCGAAATCCTTGCCGATCTGACGGCTGAATGATTCTTCCGGGGCCAAGGCCATACCTCTTTCAGTATCTGCGAAAAGAGTTACTTCGTTTGTATTTTTGGCCATGGCCGCTCCAAGGGCGTTGGCCACCTGCCACTGCGGTACTGCGCTGGTCTGAATTCCGGTTAACTTTTCAATGTGGGGAGCAAAAAAAGGTGCGGGTCCTCCGAGCGTCAGGATTTCAACGGGCCTTACCTCATAGCCGGAAAGCAGCTCTTTTACGGTATAGACCGGCTTGCGGTTGATATCTTCGATCATCTTACGGGCGGCGAAAATTATCTTTTTGCACGATAAGTCCAAAACCAGGCCTGCGGCGTCTTCAAGCGTAATCCCTAGTTGAAGGGCAATAGGGTGTAAACCGCGCCGGGATGCATCGACGTCCCCGTTGAGGGCTCTTCCAAGGACAAAAAGAGCGTCGGTCGGCGTTGGTGATGGACCTCCGTAGGCCATCGCCGGGCCGTGGCGTTCAGGGCCGATCAGAAGCTCGCGGTCCAAAACCCGCACTGCGCTGTCGCCGCCGAGTGCAATCGACTTGGTTTTTAGAGAGCGTACGAGTGTCCTATACCCTCCGATTTCGCCCCCAAGGGGCTCTAACAGCGGCGCCCGGCCGACGAGCACGGCCATGTCGGATGTAGTGCCACCAATATCCAGGACCAGAGTGTCTCCGGCGCCGGAAGCAAAGGGGAGGGCGCCCATAACGCTTGCCGCCGGGCCGGAGAGGATCGTCTGTCCCGGCACGTCGATGGAGGCTTCGAAACTCATCGTTCCCCCGTCGGCCTTGAGCACAAAGATGGGGATTTCGAAACCTTTCTTTTTCAGCGAGTCCCTTACTGCCTCGAAAAACAGCCTGTGAAGAGGGTGAACAGCCGCGTTGATCCATGCCGTGGCGATTCGCCGGGGGAAATTCAGGTTTGCGGAAACACGGTGACCCATAATTACCTGGTCGCACGAACGACGCAGGATCTCCGCCATCTTGAGTTCATGCTTGGGATTTCGCACCGAGAACTTTGATATTACGGCAACCTGGCGGACATCTTCAGCAAGAAACCTTTCGGCTATCTCCTCGATTTCCCGTTCTTGCAAAGGCTGGATCTCTCGTCCCCGATGGTCGATCGATCCCGATACGCAGTGATAATGGCCGCCGATTCGGAAATTGGCCGGGTCTATGCCGGGGCCAGCCGATACGACCACGCCGGTCTTTGCGAGCTTTCCTTCAGCAATGGCATTGGTGGTAAGAGTTGTGCTCAGGACTGCGCGGCGTATTGCCCCGGGCGGCACATCTCTGGTTACTTCGTCCAACCCGGTCAACACACAATTGAAGAGATTGGAATGGTCCGTTGCGACCTTAGCCTGGCGCAAAATACAGCCCTCTCCGATCAGCACGGCGTCTGTGTGAGTCCCCCCCACGTCGAGACCGATTATCATCCTGCCCCCTTAACGCGCTTTTCATTCAAAGGTTACTAAAAACGCATAGTATCGGAGTAGGCCGTGGTGTCAATGCAAAGTGCCAAGAAACGGCTGGATTGGATAGAAAAGAGCGATTTGCCGGGCTAAAATCCGGCGAAGATCTCCACGCATATGGAATCATAACATCCTACTCCGATATTGTTGAAGCGCCGGTCCAGGATGTTTTTCCGATGAGTGGGGCTTTTCATGAGGGCCTCGTGAATATTGGCCGCAGTATCAACCCCTCTTGCCAGGTTCTCGCCAGCCGGCACCTTAGACCCTTTTCTCTTGGCGGGAATACATAGGTTGACCGAATTCCAGACCGGGTTTTTACCCGTTTTCGGGTCCTCATGGTCAAAATAACGCTCGCTCACCATTCGCCTGGCGCGAATGGAGGCCTTCGTGGCAAGGCAACTGTTCCATTGAAGCGCCCGGTTTTCTTGCCTTGCCAGTTCATAGAGTTCATTAGCCCTTTCCCTGTCAGAAGAGTGCGCCCCTGCGGACTGTTTGCCTTGAGGATACACCGGAAGAGGCCTGGTCTGCTGTGCAAAGCAGGACCATCCCAGCGCGCAGATCAACAAAATCACTATAACGGCGATTGCTTTTTCCATCCCCTCACTCAATCACAAACTGTTTTTTTACCCCAATTCATCTATTTCCCGATTCATCCACGACGTACAACCTCAAAAGCATAATCCGTCCTTTTGAATAGTTAAAGCCGTAAAATGCGCCAGCCGGTTTTACGTGCAAGCCGAGATTCTTTGTTTCCCTCTTGAAGTTGTCATCTTCGCTGCGATCTATCAAAGCCATTGACCCGGTGTTACTCAGCAGACAAGCGGCGGCCCCGCCCGGAGAGGTGAGAAGGGTCCGGGTTCCGAGCTGAAAAACAAGGCTGGGTTCATGGTAACCCGAGGAACAGAGCATGACATTCTCGCCCCCACTCTGCTTGGCTGCATTGGCGACGTTCCTGCTAAGCCACAGCCAATTAACATTGGGTAGTATCCATTGAAGTGAAGGGCCCACGACGAGCGCAGTTGCAGCGATTGTAACAACAGCCGCGTGGACATAGCGGCGCTTGCAAAACTTCCAGGTGGAGAGCACCGTCGCCGCTACCGCTGCAGTTGCCGGGACCAGGCCGACCGGTTCAAAGCGATGCTCCAGAAACCAGGGGAGGGCGAGGGCCCCGAGGCCAAGCAGCAGAATTACCAGTTGGCATGAAGCATACATGGTTTTCACTAGCCAGGAGGCTGGTTCGCGGGAGTTGCCCTCTTCGCTTGAATATATGGTATGGGCGATCAGTAGGCATAATGCGGGGTAGAGGGGCAAAACATAATGCGGGAGCTTCGTTGGGATCAGTTCAAACACAATCCATCCAGGTATTATCCATGCAAGGCAAAACCGTACCGCCGGAGCGGAGCGCGAATTCCATGCCCGAAAAATAGACACTCCCGCCATCGCTGATGCAGGCCAGAGGGTGAGCGGCATGAGAAGGAGGTAGAAGCCCGGCGGAAATCCGTGCGATTCCTGGCCCGAGGCCACTTTGGAAAGCATATCCCCCACCAGGGCCTGCTGAAAGAAAGCACCCTTTGTAGCCAAGGCAATGGCAATCATCCAAGGACTTACAAGTATGGCCGTTATCGCCAGACCCAGAAGCGGCTTCATACTCTTCAGCCATTTTGCGTCCCTGTCCGCCGCTGTCAGGCAGCAAATGGTAAACAGACTGATCATCGGGGTAACCGGCCCCTTCACAAGAACCCCAATGGCCTGCGCTGTCCAGAAGGTTAGAAAGGCTCCGATTTTCTGAGATTCGTTTTCATTGTCCCGAATATAAAACCTGCTCAAAGCGCCCTGAGCAGCAATGACCGTTGCGAGCAGCACGGCGTCCGTCGTCGCAAGATGCGCCTCCATAACCAGTAGAAGCGAGCTGGCGGCAAGTACGGCCCCCAGCAAGCCTGTTCTGTCACCGAACAGCCGCTTTCCAAGGGCAAAAGTGAGCAGGACGGAAAAAATCGCTCCAAGGAGCGAGGGGATACGATACGGCCAGATTTTTCGAGATTGGGGCGTCTCGAAGAGCGCCGCGCTCGCGGCCTGGAGCCAGTAGATGCCGATGGGCTTCTTATTGCGGGGTTCGTCCTGGAAGCGAATCCGGACGAAATCGCCGGTCTCGATCATTTGGCTTGTAGCTTGGGCAAACCTCGATTCGTCCCGGTCGACGGGCGGAAGTGCAAAAAGCCCTGGAACGAAGAAAGCAAGGCAAATCAGAATGAGAAAAAAATACTCTGCAAGCGTGGAACGAGAAGCGGGAACCGTTTCTTGCTCTCTGCTTCCCGCTTCCTGCTCTCCGTGCGAGCGGAGTGACTGTTCCATGCTCCCTGCTCTCTATCTACCTATGTGCTTCGAAAAAATCGTCGCCGGCATGGCCCCGGGAGCGCAGCGGGGTCTCGACCCTGCGCACCTCAGCCCTGGATGCAGTTGCGGTTTCATCACCGCCCCAGTTTTTTCAAAGCCTTTTTAATGGCGTCGAATCCCTGTTCGATTTCCTCCATCGACAGCGCATAAGAGAGCCGGATGCAATTGTCTTCGCCAAAGGCGTTACCCGGCACCACCGCCACGTGGGCCTCTTCCATAAGAAAGTCGGTAAGATCGAGCGATCCGTTTATCGTCAGTCCTCCGAACTTTTTCCCAAAATGGCCGCTGAAATCGGGGAAGACATAAAATGAGCCGTCGGGCTCCGTACAAGTTACTTCCGGCAGGTCGGCAATGCGCTCCAGCACAAGTTTGCACCGTTTTTCGAAGGTTTGCGCCATTTGCACAGCCGATTCCTGGTCACCCGTGAGCGCCTCGACGCTTGCCCACTGTGATATAGAGCTCGGATTGCTGGTAACCTGGCTCTGGAAATCCGTTGCGGCCTTTATAACCGTCGAGTCGCCTATGAGGTATCCAATTCGCCACCCGGTCATGCAATAGCTTTTGCTGACGCCGTTTATAATAAAAATGCGGTCGCGCAGCTTTTCCTCGACCATCCCAAGGCTAACCCATTTCCGGCCGCCGAAAAGAATACGGTAATAGATATCATCGCTTGCGATCAGCACGTTTTCATGGCGCAAAAGCACTTTGGCCAAAGATTTGAGTTCATCAGGTCCATAATATTTCCCGGTTGGATTCGACGGGCTGTTCAGGATCAGGAGCCTCGTGTTCGGGGTGATGGCCCTTTCGAGGTCTGAGGCCTGGAGCATGAAACCGTTTTTCTCCGTACAAGGCACAATGACCTGTTTGGCATTTGCGAGATCGATCATGTCCGGATAACTTACCCAGTAGGGCGATGGTAGGATGACTTCATCTCCCGTATCCAGCAGGGTCATGAACAGGTTATAGAGCGCATGCTTTCCGCCGCAGGAAATCAGAACGTTTCCCCGTCCGTAAGAGAGGCCGTAGTCGGCTTTGATGGTACTGCAGACAGCGTCCTTCAGTTCGTCTATCCCGCCAACAGCCGTATATCGGGTATGGCCGTTGCATATGCTCTCCATCGCGGCGTTGCGGATGTTCTTGGGAGTATCGAAATCCGGCTCCCCGATGCCGAAATTGATTATGTTGACGCCGCTTTGTTTGAGTGCCCTGGCTTTGGCATTGATTGACAGGGTGGCTGAGGGTCTAATCCTGCCGATTCTTTGTGATAATTTCATTTTATTACCTCTGGTGAGATTATCTGCCGTTCTGCTGGTAATTGACTGAAATCAAATATAGACCATGCCCCGGAGCGGTCATCCCGGCCTGTCTGCGCTCACCGCTCCTGACAATGAGATCGAAGTCCATGGCCGTCCTCTTTCCCTTTCCGACCTCAACTATTGTGCCCGTCAGGTTCCTGACCATGCGGCGCAGGAAGCCGTTGGCCTCGTAGGTGAACTTCAGCAGGTCGGGCCTCGACCACACGAGTTCAGCTCTAAGGATGTTTCGCTCGGTCGAGGATGCCTGCGAGCCCGCGGCCATGAAGGCAGAAAAGTTATGCTGCCCGCAAATCCTTTTCAGGCACTCATTCATCGGCTCCACGTCAAGAGGCCGACGGACGTGCCATGCGTAATTGCGCAGAAGCGCAGATGGGACCGGGCGGTTCAGTATGTGATATTCGTAAACCTTGCTCACGGCTGAGAAGCGTGCATGGAAAGACTGGTCCACCTCCTCTGTCCTCAGAACTACGATGTCGTCTGGAAGAAGGCTGTTTAGCCCCTTCAGGATCTCGTCAGGCGTCAGGCTTGTCCGTGCATGGAAATTAACAACCTGCCCCTTTGCATGCACCCCGGCGTCAGTTCGGCCGGATGCGCGAATCCCCACCCTGTTTCCAAGCATGACCCCCAAGCGCGACTCGACAACTTCCTGGATGGAGAGTGAACCCGCCTGGCGTTGCCATCCATGATAACCGGAGCCGTCGTATTCCAGCACGAGTTTTATGTTGCGCTCAATTTTGGGATCATGCTCATTCATTGTTCGGTCATTGAATAACAGCGGCCCAAAAGCCAAAAGTGGTTGAGACCGGGCGCCTGCCGGTCCTTGCTTGCCCCAGTTCCGGTTTTTATGGCTGCCAGGGCGCCCCTTTGAGCCCGGTGTCCTCCGGCAAGCCGCACATGATGTTCATATTGCAAATGGCCTGTCCGGATGCGCCCCTTGTGAGATTATCAATAACGGAGATGACGATCAGCCGCCGAGTTCGCTCATCGACCCGCCAGCCGAGGTCGCAGTAGTTACTGCCTCTGACCTGAAGCGTAACGGGCAGGTGCTCCGGATTACTAAGGCGGACGAAAAGCTCATCCCTGTAAAAGCTCCGGAAGGCCTCCTCTACGTCAGCGGCCCCCACTCCTTCCTTCAAATTGGAGTAAACTGTGCTCAGGATGCCGCGGCTCATCGGGACAAGATGCGGGGTGAAATTGACCGTCACCGGTCTGCCGGCCAGGACGCTCAGTTCCTGCTCGATT
This sequence comes from Syntrophobacteraceae bacterium, assembly GCA_052143075.1. Lineage (GTDB taxonomy): Bacteria > Desulfobacterota > Syntrophobacteria > Syntrophobacterales > Syntrophobacteraceae > SbD1. The sequence goes on from JBKQTS010000028.1 coordinate 31,956, forward strand.
TCGGGCGTGTGGCGGTGCTCGGCCACTTTGTATGCTCTGAAGCCTTCGTTTACCTCGCAGAAATGCACGCCAAGGTCCATGGTTCTCCCGGCCCCCGTGACCCCTGATTTGGAGTCTGCGATTATCGTTTCGGGATCAATCAGCCCGCGCCAAAGAGGCGGTGCTGAGGCTAGAATAACGCTCGTCGGGTAACAGCCCGGATTGGCGACAAGACGAGCGGTCCGGATTTTTTCCCTATATAGCTCGGGAAGGCCGTAAACAGCCTCCTGCAGAAGCTCGGGGGTTCTGTGCTCCGAATACCACTTCCCGTAGACCTCAGGATCCCGCAGCCGGTAATCCGCGCTCAGGTCCACAACTCTCACCCCTCGATCCAGCAGGCTCGGAATTATGTCCATGGAGGCCTGGTGCGGCAGTGCTGTAAATACCAGATCGGATGATGCGGTAAGCTTTTCCGGGTCTATGTCTTCGAAGACCAGATCGCAATGGCGCTTGAGGGCCGGGTAGAAATCGTCAATTCGCTGCCCCTTCTGCTGCCTGGAGGTGATCATGGAGACATGGACCGATGGATGGCCGCAGAGTATTCGCAGCAGCTCAAATCCGGTGTAGCCGGATGCACCGGCAATGGCGACCCTCACCATAGTAGTTCCCCCTGATAAAAATGAAGGGCGCATGCACCCTGGTGCAGCGCCCCATATTCAATCCGAAAAATCGGTTTCGGTTGCCCGGATGAAGAGATCGACCCTGGAAAAAAGCGGAAAGATTTACGTCACAGGGGCTGGGTTTACCCCGCCATCAACGGGATTAGCGCTTCGAATACTGGAAGCGTGCTCTGGCGCTCTTGCGGCCATATTTTTTGCGTTCCTTGACGCGCGAGTCGCGGGTGAGGAAACCGGCCCGTTTGAGAACCTCCCTATATTCGGGATTGAGTTCGAGGAGCGCTTTGGAAATACCGTGCCGAATGGCCCCGGCCTGACCGGAAATCCCTCCCCCCAGCACATTGATGGCAATGTCGAGTTTGCCGAGCGTCCCGGTAAGCGTCAGCGGCTGAGCAATTACCATTTTACTCGTTTCCCTGTCCAGATACTTATCGGCCGGCTTTTTGTTTATAACGATCTGACCCGTTCCGGGTTGAAGCCAAACCCGCGCGATTGAGGTCTTTCTTTTACCTGTGGCATAAAAGCGTTGTTCGGGCATTTAAAAGCGTCTCCTAGCTGTATTTCTCCAAAAGTTTAAAAGCCTCGGGCATTTGCGCCTCGTGAGGATGGGACGGGCCGGTGTAAACTCTGAGCTTCTTTATGAGTTTGCGGCCTAGCCGGTTTTTGGGCAACATCCCCCAGACCGCCAAGCGTATCATCCGTTCGGGGTTTTCCTGGTTGAGTTTGCGGGCGGTTGTCGCTTTGACTCCACCCATATAGCCGCTGTATCGGTAATACGTTTTCTGGTTCCATTTGTCACCGGTCAGCCTGACCTTGTCAGCATTGACGACGACTACGAATTCACCCAGGTCCACATGCGGGGTGAAATTGGGCAGGTGCTTGCCTCGGATACGGACCGCGATCTGACTTGCCATGCGGCCGAGGACCTGGTTTTCGGCGTCAACTACTATCCATTTGCGCTTTTGCGGTTCGAACTTTGCGCTTTGCGTTTTCATTGTCGGGCACTCCGAAATCTGAGAGAATTGACTTAAGCCCTAAATAATACAAATATGCATACCCCTTGTCAAATGAAAACGTATAGATTTAAGTTCAAGAGGGAGTAACCGGAAACATGCAGCACCAGGCTGGAACTCGCTCGTTTCTACCTCGAAAACATCCAGGTCTCGGGATGCTGATATCCGGGGAGAGACTCGCCAAACATCGGTTTGCCGAAAAACCCGCCTCCGCCCACACTGCCAAATCCCAGCAGATCGAGTGTGAAGACAAACCGGTTGTCGCCGCCCTCCCGTTCGTATCCGGCGCCCACTCCCCAGCAGCCACGGACGTACCTGATCCCGTATCCCTGCGTGAACATCAATCCAGTATCCAGGGAGTAATCATGGAAGGTGTTTAAATAGATTTCCTTATATACTTTAAAAATCGTTGTAAGCGATATTTCGTTTACCGCCAGGGTGGGAAGCTCCTCGTAATTCAGCCTGACAAGATCTCCTGAGCCGTTGTCATAATTTAAGAAAAGGCCCTGAGCCTTCCCCTGTCCAGCCGATGACAGGTCCACATCCAAATCGTAGGAGAGAGTGAGGTATCGTCTCGGCATAAGATCCAGTCTGAACCCCACGGGGGAAAATCCCTCCCTCATGACATTGTTGGTGTCAAATAATGGGTCCTCAACCGGAGGCGGTTGTACATTGAAGAACTGAAAAACGCGAAATCGGGCTATTTCTGTGTACGTTGTCGTGGGGTCTCCGGCAGCATTGGGAAGCACCTGCTTTCCGGTCAGGAAGGTCGAGAAGCCGTAGCGAACGCCGTTTCTGGCCTGATCCATGTCAAGCTGGTCGAGTTGGGGGACCTGGCCGTTAGTGGACTGAGTCGCATATTCGTATGAAATCTCCGGCCGGATGGCATTCTGCACGGCCGTAAAGTTGTAGAAATCCACATTGAATTCCCTGTTGAGCCGTGAACTCATCTCCACCATTACATCTGGAACGCCGCGCTGGGTGAAGTCGTCAAAATTGCCTTTCTGCCATTGGATAGAATAGGCGTCGCCGCGTATACCCACTGAAGGTTCGATGTCCAGGTAGTTACCCCAGTGCATGGGGTAGTACACTCGAGGATAGACATCCAGTCGCTGATCTGTATCGCCCTGCGCCCTCCAGTATTCTACGGCGGAACTCTGAACGGTGTAATAGAAGGGCGTGCCGTCAATCCAATTGGGGATCACGGTAAAAGACAGGCCCGGCAGCTTCTGAATCGTTTCTGCCGATGTGGCAGGTTCGAGGTTCTCCCAGTATCGAAAGTCCATGCTGAGGAGTTCCGATTCGCCCTTTTTTTCAAAATAAGCCGTGGATTCGCGAACCAGAGACGTCTGGTCATACAGAATGCCGCGGCCGAAATACCGGCCGAACTCCGAGAAGTCATGGACAAAGGAAGACGATCCACTTGAGAATTCCTGGAGAAAATTCCGGTCGCTCACATAATCCACATCTATTTTGGCCTCTATGTTCCAAGGCAAAGTAATGTCCTGCCTGCCGCGCAACCAATACCGGTCAACCGTTTGGAAGGGGTATCCCTCGTCGAGCAAAAAGGAATGGTTCGCGTGGTCGTCCAGAAAATTGAACGCCCAGATGCCCTTGCCAAATTCCGGGTTGTCTATGCGGTATTCGACCCCTCCCATAAGCCCTCGATTTTCCATATAGTGGGCATAAAAGGTAGCGTCCATATCACCCCGAATGGCCCAGTAATAAGGGATTTCAATGTTCCACCCCATGAGGGTGGATTGTCCCCCCAAAGGAATCAGAAACCCCGACTGGCGATCCGTTTCAACCGGCATGCCAAGAATTGGCCAATAAGCGACCGGCAAGTCGCGAGCCCAAAAGGAAGAGCTGTGCGCCCAGGCATCCCCGCCAACGGTCACCTGCATTTCCTTGAACTGTACTTTCCAATCAGGGTCGGCCGGGTTGCAACTGGTTACGAACCCCTCCTTGAGTTCAAATTCGGTAGGGCTGAGTTTGTTTATCGATTTTCCCTGAATGAAAAAATTATTCTGGGCGAAATACATAATCCCAGAGTCCACCCACCCCTTTTCGGAGTCCAGGTTCCAGATTATGTGTTCGCCTTTGATCCAGTTTCTCCCATATTGAACGGTAACTTTGCCGTTGAGATCGACCTGCCGGGTCTGTTTGTTAAAGGTTGCGTAGTCGGCTTCAATCATCCTGTCCTTGGAACTTATCTTTACATTTCCCTCGGCTTCGTAAAGCTGTTTTTCCTGGTCATACATCAGCTTGTCAGCCTGGATTGTCCATGTAGCCTGGCTGTTTTCGGCAAGCTTCATTGTGCCTGGAATCAACTCCGGGCCAGCCGCTCGGGCATGGCTTGCCAGGACGGCAATGAAAGCGAGACAACAAAAAGGCAGAGCAACTCTTGAGAACAAGCGTTTTATACAGAATTCTCTCACAGAGCAAGCTCCCCGAAAATTTGTTTTACCTCTCCGGCAAAATAGAGTGAGCCCGTAATACAGATAAGATCGTCCGGACCAGCCAGATGTCTTGCTTCCTGAATTGCGGAAGCCGAGTCGGAGATTACGTAGTATTTCTGTATGTAGGGTCTGGCCATTTTGCGAATATCGTCGGGATTTGCAGCCCTGGCGTACCGGGGCCGGGTAAAGATAGCGGTCTCAGCCATAGGGAGTAAACGCCTGAGGATCCCCAAAATATCTTTGTCAGCCATAATGCCCATAACGAGGTGGAGCTTTTTGTAGGTGAAACTTTCTTTGAGAGCATCTCGAAGTGCTTCGGCGCCCTGCGGGTTATGCGCCCCGTCCAGCACAATTGTCGGACTGGTTTCGAGGACCTCCAGCCGCGCCGGCCATCTCACCTCCAGCATTGCACGCTCGATGAGCCCCGGCAAGAGTGAAATGAGCCGTTTTTGTTCGAGGATTTCGAGGGTCGCCAGGGCCAGCGCTGCGTTGTCCACCTGGTGCGGCCCTCTCAGATTGAGGCTCAGGGATGGCAATTGCCTTTTGACGCCTCGGTACTGAAAGGACCCGTTGGATTTTCGCCTCACGCTGAAATCGGACTTGAACCGGTACAAGGGTGCGGCTTTATTCATGCATGTAGTTTTTAATATCCCCTGGGCTACGGGCTGGAGCGCACATGTTACCACAGGGACGCCTTGCTTGATAATTCCCGCCTTTTCGCGGGCAATCGAGGAGAGTGTCGATCCGAGGAACTCCTGGTGATCGAAACCTACATTGGTAATGACACTGACCTCGGGGCTGATGACGTTTGTCGCATCGAGGCGACCTCCCATGCCAGTTTCCGCAATGACAAAATCGGCTTGCTCCTCTGCGAAGTATAGGAACGCCATTGCGGTCACCATTTCAAAAAAAGTGGGCGGCTGTCTCTCATCCAGGGTCGCCCGGATTTTTTCAAAGACCCGGAGTATTCTGTCTGCCGAGACTTCCCGGTCATCGAGGCGAAATCGTTCTGTGAAGCGCACGAGGTGTGGTGAAGTATAAAGGCCTGCCTTGACGCCGTGGTTGCAAAGAATGCGGGAAAGAATAGCCGCTGTGGATCCCTTGCCGTTAGTCCCGGCGATATGAATGAAACGAAGCTTCCGGTGCGGATTGCCGACCCGAGCAAGAAGGTTTTCCGTACAGTTCAGACCGAACTTGATCCCGTACTTCTGAAGCCCGTAAAGGTAGTCCAAAGACTGCTGGTAATTTGGCACCTGCCCCTCAGCTCTCCCGCAGCGGCCTTCCAAAGGCAAAAACCGCACCCTCTCCCCCTCCTGCAGGGATCACAAAAAACAAAAAATGAAAACGCCCCGAATTTTGAGACTCTCTAATAACACACTTCGAGAGCATTAAAAATGATTGATTCTTAAACCGGCGATTCTTCGCAGTGTGTCTCACAGATCTTTAAGGGTTAGAATGCGCACGCCCATTGTGAAATTCTTGACTTTACCGGGCAATCCCATTAGATTTCCTGAGTTCATCCTTAAGACTGCCATGCAGGAAAACCCGACGCTGATGCGGTGAAAGGAAATAGCGCCCATTGGTCCTGAGCATAAGGATCATCCTTGGATTACTTTTCGGTGTCCTGCTGTCACGGGTCTTTTTCCCGGCTTCGGGCCTTTGGTTGATCTTGCTTATTGCCAGCCTTCTGGTTGCCTTCGCCTACATTTTCGAAGTCCTGCACAAAAAGGACTTGTAGAGTAAATCTTTTTAGCGGAAGCTGAGAGCTTTCGCAGGGAGAACTATTATGGCTTGGGAAACACCGCCTGGAAGACGGGCGCCCGAAAGAGGCGGTCCGCCGCAGGATATTGAACAGGTCCTGAGGTGGTTCGCGGAGCGATTTAGGTCTTCGCCTTCATTTTCACCCCGCCTGATTCTTATGATAGTTGCGCTCGTGGTCCTGATAATCGTCGGGCTTAATTCGTATTACACGGTCGACCCCGAGGAGACGGCGGTCCTTCAAAGGTTTGGCCAATACATAGGCACGGCCGGGGCTGGGCTTCATTTCAAAATCCCCTTCGGCGTCGATTCGGTGAGCAAGGTGGTAACCGGACGGGTGCTCCAGCGCGAATATGGTTACCGTACGCTGGAGCCGGGCGTACGCTCCCAATTCACGGAAAAGGGGTATGAGGCGGAGTCCATCATGCTCAGCGGCGATCTCAACGTTGTAAACGTCCAGTGGACGGTTCAGTACATGATAAAAGATCCCGTTCATTATCTTTTTAAGGTCAGCGGAGTAGAGGCGACCCTTGATGATATCTCTGAGTCCGTGATGCGCAGGATCGTCGGAAACCGCTATTCGGACGAGGTAATCACCGTCGGCCGCGCTTCGATAGCCGATCAGTGCAGGGGTGAAATCCAGCAAATCATGGACCTCTACGAGACAGGCCTCCAGGTCGTGGCGGTAAAGCTTCAGAACGCAAATGTTCCGAACCCTGTCATACCGGCATTCAATGAAGTAAACGAAGCCGGGCAGGAAAAGGAGCGTATGATAAACGATGCGCAGCAGGCCTATAACGATAAAATTCCCAAGGCCGTCGGCCAAGCCCGGCAAACGGTGAGTCAGGCCGAAGGATATGGACTTGAGCGGGTGAACAAGAGCGAAGGCGAAGCTAAGCGTTTCCTCGATATTCTTACCGAGTATCAGAAAGCTCCCGACGTTACCCGCCGCAGAATGTACCTCGACTCATTCGAAGCCATGATGGGGCGAATCGATCATCTGTACGTGGTTGACGAGGCGCAGAAAAACACCCTGCCGCTGCTGGACCTGAACAGCTTCAGGGGGCAGAGTGAAAAAGCTCAGAGCTTTCAAGCGCAGCCTAAAGGGCAATAAGTGCTCGATGTTTGCGATACAGAAAGGAAACAATAATGGTTCCACGCAGGGCCAAAATAGCCGTAGCGGTGCTAGTAGTTCTTGCGGTACTCATCGGAGCTTCCTGTTTCGTGGTGAGCGAAACCCAGCAGGTGGTTATCACTCAGCTTGGCCGCCCGGTTGGGCAGCCGATCACCGAGGCAGGACTCCATTTCAAGGTCCCGTTCATCCAGACGGCGAATTTTTTCGAAAAACGAATAATGAAATGGGACGGTCGTCCCGACCAGTTTCCAACCAAGGACAAGAAGTACATATGGGTGGATACCACTGCTCGCTGGCGGATTAAGGACTCGCTGCTTTTCCTGACGCGGGTTGGAACGTTACCGAAAGCCAATAGCCTCCTTGATGGAATAATAGACTCCGTCGTGCGCGATCATGTTTCCGACAACGATCTTGTGGAACTGGTGCGAAGCGAAGGCTGGGAGCAGGCAAAGCAGAAGCTCAATGAGGCGGGCATTCCCGAATCTCAGATGCTCACATCCGGGTTCGAGGCCCCTGAAGAGACCGATCGCCTCGTGAAAGGCCGCGAAAAAATCACCCGCGAAATGGTAGCTGACGCATCCCGGCTTATTCCTGAATTCGGCATGGAACTGCTCGACATTCGCATAAAACGCATCAATTATATTGAGTCCGTACAGCAGAGTGTTTTCAACCGGATGATTTCCGAGCGCAAGCGTATTGCCGCCCAGTATCGATCCGAGGGCGAGGGCGAGCGGGCTGCGATTCTGGGCCAGATGGACCGGGAATTGGCCAAGCTGACCTCGGAGGCCTACAAGAAATCGCAGGAAATACGAGGCAAAGCCGACGCGGAAGCAACCAGGATATACGCGGATGCTTTCAGCAAAGACCCTGAATTCTTTTCTCTGTATAAGACTTTGGAATTGTACCGTAATTTGAGCAACAACAGCTCCTTCGTGCTCAGCACCGATGCTGATGTTTTTAAATACTTGAAGGGAAGCGGCGCATCCCCACGAAAATAGAGCTGGAGCAAAGCTATGGCATTTTACGAGGAAAATCCGGGGGAAATTGTCAGGGCGGACATACTCGTGGGCATACCCACTGCAAATGAGGTGGAAAGTATAGCCAGGACCACCGCGCAGGTGGACAAAGGTCTGAGCGAATACTTCCCGGACATGCAGTGTGCCATCATCAATTGCGATAATCACTCCTCCGACGGCACGCGGGAGGCTTTCTTCGCCGCGCCTGGAAAGGCGCCGAGGCTTTACATTTCTACTGAACCCGGAGTCGGCGGCAAAGGAAGAAATATTCGCAATTTTTTCGAAAAAGCCCGTCAGCTCGACCCCAAAGCCCTGATAATCGTAGAAGCCGACGTAAAGAACATTTCGCCTGTCTGGGTTCGCAATCTGGGGGCGCCAATACTCAAGGGAGCTGGATTCGTTTGTCCGCTTTACGTACGCCACAAATATGAAGCCACCCTTACCTGTTCGATAATTTATCCGCTGGTTCGCTGTCTCTACGGCCGGCGCGTGCGGCAGGCAAACGTGGGGGAATATGGCATTAGCCCAAAACTGCTTGACACCTATCTCAATCCGCCTTTGTGGAACGAATCGGTCGAGAGTTTCGGGGTGGACATATGGATGGCCAACATCGCACTTGCCTCCAGGGTCCCAATCGTTCAAGCGTTCATGGGAGTTCCCAAGGTGCATAGGCTCATGGACCGTTTCATGCACCTTGAAATGCTTTTCCACGAAGTGGTCGGCACGATGTTCGACCTGATGCAGGTCTATGAGGATTTTTGGGAGCAGGTAAAATGGAGCAAACCCACGGCGCTGTTTGGCACAGACCATCAGGAAATTGAAACTCCGCTCCCGGTCGACATCAACACAAAACGCCTGCACGAGATGTTTGTGGAAGGCTTCGACAAATATTATGGACTGTGGGAACAGGTTTACGGTCCAATTGTAGCGCCCAAGCTCCAGGAAATAAGGTCAATCGGACTCCAGCATTTTTCGTTCCCGACCCAGACCTGGCTCAGCATCCTTTTCGATTCGGCCGCCGCCTATAGCCGGATGTCTCCGGCCGAAAGAAAAAACTTACTCGATGGGCTGCTCCCGCTTTATCTCGGTAAAGTCCTTTCCTACGTTAAGAAAACAGAGAGGATGTCACTACAACAGGCTGAAGAATACATTGAAAACGAGTGCATGATGTTCGAGGAAAACAAACCATATATTTTAAAGGTCTGGACGAAAGGAGAAGGGGGCTGAGCTATGCCGAAGATCCTTGTTGTCGATGATGAGGAACACATCAGGCTCCTGTATTCAGAAGAACTGAAGGAAGCCGGATACGAGGTCATCACGGCGGAGAGCGGTTATAAGCTTCTTGAAAAAATTGAAGAGGAAAAACCGGATTTGGTCGTTCTGGACATAAAGATGGTTGACTACAACGGTCTGGACATCCTCCAGGACATCCGCAACCGTTTTTATGACCTGCCTGTTATACTCTCAACAGCATACGATACCTTCAAAGAAGACATGAAGTCGATCTCGGCCGACTTCTACGTTGTAAAGAGCTTTGATTTGACCGAACTAAAGAAAAAAATCGCCATGGCGCTTGAAACCAGGCTCCCCGGTTGAAAAGCCCGCCCACAAAAACCTTAGATCACCTTGAATCGACAGCATTGCCTTCAGTGCCCAATGCTGTTGACTTAAGAACAA
>JBKQTS010000029.1:0-7009 GCA_052143075.1 Syntrophobacteraceae bacterium
GGGTTGGGTGTCTTTATTTTCTTCAGTAGGCGCCCCACGCGATTCCTCGACTGGTGCCATCTTTTCACCGGCGGCATTCTTTGATTGGATCGCTGCCTGGGCCACCTCACCAGTGCTTGCGGTTGGATGACCCGATGCCATTTCGGCTGGTGTCGACTCAACACGGTTGGCTTCCGGTTCGGCCCGCTGTAGCGCATGGGCCTCTTGCGCCTTATCGACGGCTGTGCCGTTTGACGGCGGCGAAGCCTGGGTGACGAGAGGATGCTCCTTCGAGGCCGGGTCCTGAGGCTTTTTTGATGAGAAAAAAAACAAGGCCAGGGCCAATATGACTGCCAGGAGGACGAAGTAGGCTGTCTTATGCGACGATTTACGCGCGAGTCTCACGGGAGCGCCGAGCGGCCTGCGGCATCCGGCACAGACCTCTCGATCTTGATCTCTCTGGTTCGCAATCACGTTTCGGGTGCCGCAGACGGAACAAAATACCGCGTACCGGAAGCTGTCCCGCGCTGAACGCTTCCCGCACACAACACAGATTCCGTTTCTGTCGAGAACGCCGGTGCACCGTGGATTATCACAGACCCTGTTGAGCGGCGATGCCCCCGGATCGATTTCTCCCGGCGGCCTGGCTTTTTCTGCCGACCCGAGGAAGCTCAAAAGTGCATCGCGCGCCGCGTCGATCTCGGCCATTTTCTTTTCGGCTATTCGCCGGATATGATCGTCATTCGGGAACCGCTCCGGTCCCCACACCCTGGACAGTTCGCTGTAAGCCTCCTCCACATCTTCGGGCGTTGCTCCGGGGTCGATTCCCAGGACCTGGTAGCACTCATCCAATTTGGCCATGGCTATTCCTTCCGATATCGAAACGATCAAAGGCAAAAACAGGGCCTCGGACCTGTAAGCCGGACACTGAGTTATCGGTGAGCACCCAATGGCAGCCTCCATGCAGTATCGCCGCATGAGGCAGTGCAGATCAGGGCTGCATCCGGATTCCACAACCCGGAGTCCCAGCACCGGAGCATCGACGGTTACTCAGGGCAAATAGGTTCATTTCCGGCAGATCGGGGCATAGGAAGCGTGAGGCGTACTACGCGCCCCGTTTTGGCGGATATCTCAACCGGTTTGCCGTCCCACTTGATTCGCACTCCCCCGCCGTTGCCTATCACCACTCGAGCCCTCTCCATCGGTTTCCATTCCCGCGTTTCGCCGGGCTGCAAAAGCTCGCTTTCGGCATTCCCCTCATCGACGACCACCTGAACCCAGGTTCTCTGGTCCGCCTGGATTTCGAGATGGTGGTTCGTCTTGACGGGTTCTGCCACGGGCTGCGCAGAGACTTCCGGATTTGCCTGCAAGGCTACCCGGTCCTGCTGAGGCTCGAGCCCTTGCTCGGTATCGGCGGGTCCGGGGGAGTTCTGCACGGAATCTGCCGGATTGGCTGGGCTGTGCGGATCGGCAGGGGTGCTTCCCGACAATGGACTCGAACTTTCGTTCTCAGCCACGGGCTTTTCGGCTGGCAATTGAACCTGCCGAGGTACTTCAGGCTGTTCACCCCCCTCAATCCGAGGCTCGGAAAGGGTCCTGGATGGTTTAACCGCCTGCTCTTCACCAGCCCCGGGCTGCGTCCCCTGGGTCTGAATTCCTGTTTTGAGACCTTTCCATCCGGAGAGCGATAAACCCAGGAAGATGACGGCCAGGCCGCAGCACGCCAGAAACGCGATCACTGCCGATTTCCTGCCCCCGACTTTTTCGCCGGACGGCGCCGGCTCGCGATCTGTTCCAGTGCCCGGAACGTCGTTGGCGCCCCCCTGCCCGGGAGATTTCGCATCGATCTCCAGCACGGTCGAGTAGTTTCTGAGCAGCCTCTCAACGATAACCGGGGCCCCTATGCTTTCGAATCTCCCCTCTTCCAAGGCCTTTAGAACCGTGATACTAAGGTGGGCCCGGATCGACACGTCGTGCAGCGTCCATCCCCGCCTCAGCCGTTCGGTTCTCAAAAGCTCTGCAAGATCTTGCATGGCCGTAGTCAGATTTTCGAGGTCTGTGAAAGGAGTACTCGTGCACTGCTCATGGCGGCAATACAATTTTTCATTTTTGGTGATTCTACAGTGATTAGAAAGCCAGATCAAGTAAATCCTTAATTCGTTGTAGCCTGCTGTAAACACTACATAATCTTGATCCCATCGGTTTTATGCCCCCATAAGGCCCAGCCGGGCTCAGACGATTCCCTCATCCGGCCGCTGGCCCTTGAGATTGCACACCCTACTCGGCCTCTGGATTGACTTTCTGGGTGGCTGGAAGGAATCTGTGGACACGGAAGCGATCTTTATGCTTAAATCCCCCCAAAGGCTTGGCCGAGACCGCCCTTTCGCCATAAAGGCAAAGCCTCGGTCAGGAAACCCTGGATGTATCGATTCAAGCTTACCCCCTCTTCTCGATGGAGTTGCAACACATGAAAGAAAAATGTTACGAATCGGGAATGGTGAGTTGGAAAGTGTTCAATGACCTCTACGAAAATCAGTATGATGCTTTCCGTAAATTGAAATTTTTCGTGAAGGCCGGAAAAATAGGGCGGAATGAAACACTGGCATTGGACATGATCGAAGATTTGCTCTCCAGAAGAGAAATGGACATGGCAAGAATAAGGCACAACGGCCTGAAAGATCGGGTCTGCGTTGAAAGTTCCGCCGTGCGGTGGGTATCGGCCCCGGCGCTTCTCGAAGGCGGTGGGGAAAACGGGCACCGCCGCTCGCTGGTCGTCGTTGCCCCCCGAGAACCTGCCCGGACCTCTTATTGGAGCAGGCTGAAGTCCAGGATCATGGAATGAGCGGCTGATGCTGCATTGAAGCGAGGGCTGTAATTCATCATGACCGACATCGCACAGTGCTACAGAATCCTTGGTGCCAGGCCGGGTGCTGGATCGGCGGAACTCAAGCAGGCATACAGGGACTTGGTAAAGATATGGCGCCCAGACAGATTTCAAGGCGATACCAGGCTCCAACACAAAGCCCGGGAACAGCTCAAAAAATAAATTCCGCATACCGCCAGATTGTTGCCTGCACTTCCGGCGCCGGGCCCACAGTGTGTCAAACCGACATGAAAACGGAACACCACACCGCCAAAGAACATAGGCCTCTGGCAAAGCCCCGCACGTGGGCGGTGCGCATCAATCCATTGTGGACATGGCACCGCATCGGCCCCCTCCAAGTTAGGACACTACCTAAGCGGCCAATGGCTTGACTTCCGCAGCTTGTCATTTTAGACTGGTGGGCGCTACCCGTGTGAAATCTTCTGCGAAGACCGCGACCCGGAAGACACAAGCTGTAAACACCGGCAACCAAGCTCTACACTCGGACTCGAATCCATGCCCGGAGGGCGACACATGAATAGGTGCATCTGTTTTTTAGCATGCTTCACCTTGCTCTTTTGTTTGTCTGCCTCGCACGTATCAGCTCAGGATAGCGTCAAAGTTGGTATCATTCTGTCGCTGACCGGCGCCCAGGCCGCCTTCGGCGAGATCGAGAAGAACTCGTTCGAGATGGCTCTCCAGAAGGTCAATGCCGCGGGGGGGATCGATGGGAAGCCATTGGAGTTTGTCTATGCCGATGACGCCGGTAATTCGGCGGTTGCCAGGTCGGTGACGGAGAAACTCATCAATGATGACAAAGTGGTTATGCTGGGCGGCGGGTATGGAAGTGAAGAGACGCTCCACACCACCGAGGTCGCTCAACAGAACCGAATGCCTTTCCTGGTGAACACGGCTGCCGCGGACAAAATTACCGAACGGCGATGGGAATACATATTTCGCCTCAACCCGCCGGCCAGCGATTATGCCGAAGGCGTCGAGTCCTTCCTTTTCGAGGTGGTGCAGCCCAAGACGGCGGCGATAATTTTTGTGGCAAACCCCTTCGGCGCCGCCAGCGCCAAGAGTTTCGACGTGACCTGCCAGCGCCTGGACACCCAAGTGGTTCTGGCGGAAAGCTATGCGAAAAGTGAAGCGGATTTCAAACCCCTTCTCGCAAAAGTCAAAAAAGCCAATCCAGATTTGATTTACATTGTTTCTTACGTCGAGGATGGCGCACTCCTTATGAATCAAGCCATGGAGCTGGGCCTGGCGCCGAAGCTTTTTATCGGCGGAGGGGCCGGCTTCACCTTGCCCGAGTTCCAGAAAAACACAGGCAAAGCCTCGAACATGGTATTCTCGGCCACACTGTGGTATCAAACGCTGCCCTATCCAGGCGCCCGCGAGTACTTCGACGAATACCTGAAGCGGTTCGGGAAAGAGACGGAGTACCACGGAGCAGAGGCTTATGCGGCCGTCTACGTGATCGCGGATGCTCTTAAGCGCGCCAAAAGCTTCTCGGCTGAGGATGTGCGTCGAGCCCTTGCCGAAACAAACATCAACACGGTGTTTGGGCCGGTGAAATTCGAATCCTTTTGGGGCATGCTCAACCAGAACAGGGTACCTACCTACGTCGTCCAGTGGATCGACGGGAAGCTCGAATTGGTTTGGCCCAGGGAGGTCGCCTCCAAGGGTTTCATCTATCCCATCGACTGGGAGAAAGTCCGGAAATAATTCTGTCGTAATGAGAATTATCGTGAAACGAGCAGGGGAACCTGCTTTATACAACCCTTTACGATACCAGGCTGATTATGATAAAGAAACGTAATACAAGGTTTGGAAAATCAATATCGGCAATACAATCTCCAGGAGTATTTGATGGAGGATCGACAATGAAGAACGTTGTAATACTGCTGATGGTTTGCCTGTTCTGCACCGCTCTCACCTGCGATTCCATTGCCGCCGAGCTGGGGCTCATTACCGGGAAAGAGAAGTGCACCGACTACCAAGTCGGCTTGGACATGCAGCAACTGATGCGGCAGTTTGATTTTCAGCTCAATGTGTTTCCTTCGGAAGGATCCATTGAGAATGTGTATGCCATATATAGGCGCCCGGGCATTCCCATGGGGATCGTGCAGGCGGATGTGCTTGCCTTTGTGGCCAAGACGCAGACGAATCCGGTGTTGAAGGCCGTGGCGAAGAAGCTCAAGCTGGTTTTCCCACTCTACAACTGTGAAGTGCATGTCTTGGCGCGCAAGGGGATCTCGAGCTTCGAGGACCTGGTCAACAAAAGGGTGGCGATTGGAGATAAAGAAAGCGGCTCTTTTCTGACATCTAAGCTGCTGTTTGAGGTGGCGCAGGTGAACCCCAGAGAAATGTTGGACATCGGGAACGAAGAGGCCCTGGCCCAACTAAAAAGTGGCGCCATTGATGCCATGATTCATGTTGATGGGGCTCCGGTGAAGCTCTTCCAAGAAAACGTCACGGACGCCGACAATCTGCAGCTCATTCCCATCTCTAACAAGAGTATTTTGGAGTTCTATCCCAGCACCACGGTGCCCGCTGACACATACAGCTGGCAGAAAAACGCTGTTCCGACCGTAGAGGTTAAAACCCTGCTCGTCTCATTCGACTTCCGCACCGAGCAATGTGACGATATCGGTCGTTTTGCTCAGGTGTTTTCGCAGAATATCGGCTGGCTCACGAAAAATGGGCATCCGAAATGGAAGCAGGTGGACCTGCAATATACCGTGAAAGGGTTGGACCAATACGATTGCGTCCGGAGATACCTGACAACGGCAAGCAAGGCCAAGGACCGCACCAGGCTTAACCCGGTATTGGATGCGATCCGCGAGATGCTCCATTAGCTCTTCCGGTAAATCAGGCTTCCACCGGGGTCCACAGGGGCCTTTAGAGCGTGTCGAAAAAGCGACGAGAACCATGATCGCGTCATTCCGGCGAAGGCCTCAATCCAGGTTTTTCAATTACTTCTGGAACCCGGTTTTCACCGGGGTGACGGCAACCGTGAAGGCTTTTTGGCAGTGGCATAAGCAGACGGCAAAAAAGTTTGTTCGAGTATGAACGTCAGGAATTAGGTGAAGAATAGCTGATGGGCTAGAAAATTATGACAGGTAACGTTCTAACATTATGACCTCTTGATAGCTAAGACCTCAACGAACCTCTCCTCTTCGAAAGAATGAAGTATTGAAATTCGCAAGTTATTCAAATCATATCTTGACCTGGATGTATCGTTTCGGGAGGTCATGCACATACGGGTGACCGAGTCGGGAGGGGGATTCTGAACAGGGGTAAAGTCCACCGGCTTCCGGATCTGACGCCGCTCTTCCTGTGGAATTATAACATACGCATATCCCCGTAAGGATAAGGTTTATAGGGCAGGGCCTCGAGTTTGACGATCGTTTTCACCTGCTCAAACTCCGGGTTTTTATGGACGAGAACGGCCTCTTGCGCAACAGCCGTGGCGACAATCCAACTGTCGCAGACGGAGAGATTGTTCGATGCCTTTATCTCTATGGACTTTTCGAAGATCGTGTCGGTGACGTTTATTCGTTTCAACGGCAGAAGATCGAGGTATTTCGCAAATTCGTCCGATTCCGCCTTGCCCGCGTTTTTCCATATGCGGTATCTTCCCTCCATGCAACTCATGAAGGAAATGCAGACGTGCGCGCCTGAACGCAGGAGATCTTCCACAAAATCGGCCCCCTCTTCATCGTTCCAAAGGGTCAACAGCGCGGAGGTGTCGAGCACGTACGACTCAGATGTCATTGTTTTTTTCATCTTCGTCTTTCTTCTCGGCACGCCTTTCCTCGATCAACCTCGCTGTGGAATATCTTCCTGAGCCGCGGCCTCTGAACGCAGCCACCGGATCTTTAGGAAGGGGGAGTCCAACAAGATCAACAGGGGTACCAGGACTTAGAAATAGCCATTCCTGTTAATCGTCTAGATACTCTCTCTCGCAAAGTTTTTCTCCGTGCTCTCTCCCTGGCCTGTCCATGACAAGTCTCTGCTTCGAAAAGGCGTGATGGGTTGCGCTTCGCTCCACCCATCCTGATATGGATGACGGATGCAACCTTTATTTTATCTGCCCTTTGCTTTTAATTCACAACTCCTTAGGACCGAGGCTGCATGAGCCGCCGAGAATGGGTCCAACCG
>JBKQTS010000030.1:0-21347 GCA_052143075.1 Syntrophobacteraceae bacterium
ACGCGAATGCCTATTGTTGGCTAATACTTATTGAATTCTGCTTGGCGGGGCGAGAGATTGTCCCTCAAAACGATCACCCCAGTTTTCAAAGTCATTTTTAAAAGCTGTTATCCCGACAGGCTCCTAGACGACAACCCAACACCGCACTTTTATGAGGTGGCAAGAGGGTTGGTCTAGAAATCAAATCTGAGCTTGCAATAACGGAGAACCAAGGACGGACCCATGGTCTGTGCCTGCGAAGCGAGTACTCTTTTCAGATGACAAAAATGAACCTTCCTCTCCTCTGGCGTTCTGAAGAATCCCGTCTCTCGGGTTAACAGATTGAGATCATATACGTTATGACCTCCGAACTGAAGCGGGGTTTCTACTTTGGCAAGGAAAGTTGACAAGAACGTCTTATGAATGGAATAAGAATCTGACTGCCATGTAGCTCCAATATACGGTTTGTGTTCTCGCAACATACAGTCTTCACCTACTTGATGTCCAAACCAACTATCTCGTAAAAGAAAGAAGTTTAATTCTAACTTCTCGTTCAACTTCTATGTCCCTTAAAGGGTGTGTGAACCCCTGAGTTTTCTCGAACATCTTCGCTGTAACAGGGATTGGGTCATTCCCGTATCCCTCATCGAAGGTGATCGAGTTCTGGCACATCCCTTGGCCGAACCCGGAGGCGTTCCGGGTTCTCCCCTGGGGCGAGGAGATACTAGACGGGATGCCGGGGAACCCATACGGCATCGACGAACTGACCGACGCAATTATGTGGGCGTGCACCATGCCGGAACCGCAACGGCGCCAGCGCATGGAGCGGAGGCGCACCCAGCTTGCGAAGAACGACGTGTACCACTGGGGACGGAGCATTTTCGAGGATTTGGAGCGAATCGGGTTGTGGGAGGTTGCCTCTTGAACGACGTCCCGGGGAACAGGCGCCTCTGGGTCTTCGACTTCGACGGAACGATCTCGCCCATAGTCCCCGAGCGGAACTCTGCACGTTTGCACCCGGAGTGGCGTAAGCTCCTCGAGGAGCTCTCGCGAACACCCGGTCTTGTTGTGGCCGTCCTTTCCAGCAGGGGAATCGAGGATCTTTCACGGCGAGTTCCATTGCCCAGCGTCATCCTGGGTGGGGCCAGTGGGCTTGAGTGGCGTCTTCCCGGAGGGCACAAAATCTGTCCCGGAAACGGAGCGAAGACTAGGCGGCAAAAGTCCCGCAAGGTCCTCGCGCCTCTGCTCTCCAGGCTTTGCTCCTTCCCGGGGGTAGACATTGAAGTCAAGGGCTGGTCGGTCGCCGTCCATCATCGTCACGTCCTTCCCGAAGCTGCAGCCATGCTGGAACCGCTGCTGGAGGAACTCGAACAGACGCCTGGAATCCGTGTTTTCCGGGGGCCCTCAGTTGCTGAGGCGCAATTGCTTCCCCAGGTGAACAAGTCCTTCGGTGTGCGCCGATTGTGCCGGTTCTTGGGTATCGATCCTTCCAAGGCTCAACTTCTTTATGCCGGGGACGACGAGAACGATGCCGTCGCCGTCCGCTGGGTGTTGGGAAAGGGAGGGATCGCTTTTTGTGTGGGAAAGCCTATGAACGTCCCAGGTGTGCGGTTTGTGGAGACTCCGGTTGACTTGGCACAGGCGGTCCGTGAACTGGCCGCCATCGTGCCTCGGTTAAACAAGAAAAAAGGAAGCAAGGTGTTGGCATGAAGCCTTTCGAAGTAATGGACTGCGCGCTCCTCATGAAGATGAGCGGATTGCCCCCGGCGATGAACTTGCGAGAACTCCGGGACCGGATCGCGGCGTGCAGCGAAAACGTGCTGTATCACCACTTCTGCGAAACCACCCTCCGTCCGACGTTCGACGATCCCGACTACCGGAACGACTTCGCGTCCTGGGCGAAACTCTACATGACGGACCGTGTGCTGGCGGAGAGGCTGGGGATTATTGATCCGTATGTCTTCGATACGATAGAGGAACTTCGGGCTGCCGTGTTGGACATCATCGACGACCGTCTAGGAGAAGTTACAATGATTCCCTGGGTGAGACCAGGGAACGAGTTCCTCTTCAGGGAAGCCATCACCGTGATTTTCGATACGGGGGAACGGATCCGAAACCCGCGCGAACTCGCTCCGGCTATCTTGAGGATGACCGACGGGAGCATCTATTACCATTGCCTGGTGGCTTTGCGCCGCCCCCCTTTGGGGAAGGACGATTTTTCAGTCTGGCTTCTGGGGGCGGGAGATGAGTACGGGCAATTAATTCGCTCCTTGGGGGCCATCGACTTTTATTTTTACAGCCTCGCCAGCCTTCGGAAGGAGCTCGCACGTGCACTGACAATCAATGAGGTGGCGTAATGAGCATTTCTCTGGCCGAATACGAGGGGATCGTAGGTTCTTCCACTTTAGGGCAACTGCGGCGCCTCGGGAAAAAACTCGCCGGTCTTCGGGTCGTCCACGTGAATTCGACGCGGGAAGGTGGCGGCGTAGCGGAGATCCTTGAATGGATGGTTCCCCATATGCGGGATGTGGGCGTCCATGCGTCCTGGGAAGTGGTCCACGGCAATCCCCTGTTCTTCGATATCACCAAGGCGATCCACAACGGCCTTCAGGGCAAGAGCGTCGACTTGTCAGAGAAGGACTGGAAGATATACCAGGACGTCAATGAAATGAATGCCGAAAGGCTGCGCCCCCTGTTGGAAGAGGCGGATATCGTTGTCATCCACGATCCCCAGCCAGCCGGCCTTCTCAATTTTTGCCCTAACCGCAAGGGCCGGTGGATCTGGCGGGCGCATATCGACATCAGCAGGCCGTTCCGCCCCGTCTGGAAGACCCTTCGCACGTTCGTGGAAAAGTACGACGCAAGCGTCTTCTCGATGGCCGAGTTCGCCCAGTCTCTCCCGCATCCCCAGTTCCTGGTCGCGCCAAGCATCGACCCGCTAAGCGAAAAGAACCGGGATCTGGACCCGGCGGAGATTTCCAGCATAGGGGCCAAATTCGACTTAGACCCGACCCGGCCGCTGCTCGTCCAGATTTCCCGGTTCGACCGGTTCAAGGATCCAATCGGCGTGGTAAAGGTGTACCGGCTTGTCCGAAAGGTGACTCCCGTCCAACTCGTTCTGGCCGGCGGAGGGGCTACTGACGATCCCGAAGGCAAAGCGGTCCTGGAAGAAGTGTTAGAGGCGGTGGCGGGGGATCCCGACATCCACGTCCTTCTTCTTCCTATGAACGCCCACAAGACTATCAACGCTCTTCAACGTCTGGCGGACATCATTCTTCAGAAATCCACCAGTGAGGGGTTCGGTTTGACTGTCACCGAAGGTCTGTGGAAAGGGAAGCCCGTAATTGGGGGAGATGTAGGGGGCATCCGACTGCAGGTCGTTAACTACCACAACGGGTTTCTGGTGAGTTCCCCGGAGGGAGCTGCACTCCGGATACGTTATCTTCTCCACCATCGCGAGCTAATCAGTGAGATGGGTGCAGTGGGCAGGGAATTCGTGCGGGATAATTTCCTTCTGACACGGCATCTCCGGGAATGCCTCACGTTGTTTTTCGCGATTCGAAGCGGGAAAAAAAGCCGCTCCCTTCAGGTATAGATTCGCAAGGTGTGATGGGCCTTATGGTCCCTTTTCAACTGATTATCCGAGCCGGAGGTTATCAGAGCTGCAGGAAAAACAAGAGCTGAACTTCCCTGCAAATTTTACGGGGATCTCCTCTTGAGTGGAAATTACCCACACAATGCCTCTGGAATACCACGAGGTCATTGTCTCCGAAAAGATCGGTCGGGAGACGGTCCAGTACGTTAGCAACATCTACAAATACTATCTGGCCTATCAAATTCGAAGAACAACGTGCGGAGCGCGAAAAAGGCCAAAGAGTCGGTGAAGGGCATTGCGGACTCATGATGGGCTCCGCCGGCTTTACTCCCAGACTGTGAATCGGTGAAAGCGTTTCTTGAGGCTTGGCTTTCAATCAAGACGGGGAAGGACTGATCTTATGGGAGAACGTAGACTGGTCGTTGTTTCAAACCGTCTGCCTATTGTCCTGGAACGTCAAAAGACCGGGAAATGGAACATAGGCCCGGGCGCGGGTGGACTGATAACCGCCCTTGGACCGGTGCTCCGAAACAGGGGAGGTCTCTGGATTGGCTGGCTGGGAGCTTCGTCGGAGAAACTGGCCGATTTTTTCGGCCTGGATGAACTGCTGCAAAGAGGCGCCGAAGAAACCGGCTATGCGCTAAGTCCAGTTCACCTGAGCTCGGAAGAGGTTCACAATTTCTATTTTGGCTTCTCAAACCAGATACTGTGGCCGCTTTTTCACGATTTTCCCACCCGCTGCAATTTCGATCCCGCCTACTGGCCGGCCTATGAGTGGGTAAACAGGAAATTTGCGCAGGCCATCCTGGATAACACCACTGAGGAAGACTTCGTATGGGTACACGACTATCAGCTCATCCTTGCAGGTTCTGAGCTGATAAAGATGGGGAGGAAACGGCATACTGGATTTTTTCTGCACATACCGTTTCCTCCGCTGGATGTTTTCATCAACCTGCCCTGGCGGTTCGCGATTCTGGACGCCCTGATGCAGTACGATCTCATTGGATTCCAGACCGAGCGCGACCGCCGCAACTTCATTGGCTGTGTTCACGCGCTCACTCGCGGGGTAAGGGTTCTGGGAAAGGGTCATGTCTGCAAGCTGGTTACTCCCGATCGGGAGGTGCGAGTCGGAAGCTTTCCCATCAGCATCGACTTCAAAGAGTTTGATGGCCTGTCGGCAAGTCTCGAGACGGCCGGGCAGGCCAAGACGATACAGGCCAACCTGCCAAACCGCAAACTCATCTTCGGAGTCGACAGACTCGACTACACTAAAGGCATCCCGAACCGGCTCAACGCTCTGGTGAATGCCCTCGAGAGGTACCCCGACCTGCGCCGCAGGATCACTCTCATTCAGGTAATAGTGCCGAGCCGCGAGGTGATCGAGGAATACGGCAGGATCAAAAAAGAAATTGAACGCATGATCGGTGAGATAAACGGGAGGTACACCGAAGTCGGGTGGACTCCGATCACTTACATCTTCGGCTCATTGAGTCGGCCCGAGCTCGTGGGTTATTACCAGGCTTGCGAAATCGCCCTGATTACGCCCCTGAAAGATGGAATGAACTTAGTCGCCAAGGAGTATTGCGCGAGCAAAATCCACGAAGACGGCGCGCTAATCCTGAGTGAATTTGCCGGGGCGGCCGCAAGCCTGCACCATGGAGCGCTCCTGGTAAATCCCTACGATATTGAAGGTGTGGCTGACGCCATTCACCAGGCATACATGATGAGCCCGAATGAAAGGCGCAGGAGAATGAGGAGCCTGCGGCACACCATCCGCAGGAACGATGTTTACCGTTGGGTCGCTTCGTTCCTCGAAGCCGGGATTGCCGAGGACATGAGGCAATTCCCCCTGATGGAGTTGTTCGTCCCGAGGCGCAGGGAGGACTTCTTGCCGAAACAGTCACCAAAACGCGTCTTTCTGCGGGATCAAAATCGGCTGGTTCCTCTTCCGCTATCTGCCAAGCGGACAAAAATTCGGTAGTTTTTCGAAAACAAGCCCGCGTCCTCTTGAGAGATTTCCGCGTGGACCATTGGAATCCACGCCAGAGATTTCATACTGTAAAAATGCGATCAGTTTCTCGCGCACTTCGCACCGCAGGTTCTATCGTCCCTGGTGCATCGTTGCCTGGTAAGAGGCGAAAACTCATTCGTTGCAGGCAATATAATGAAGACTGCGAAAAAGTAGCTTTGTTTGCGGCATAAACTGGACGCATCGCTTCTGAGGGTGATTGCGCTCCAGGTCCTGGACTCGTTGGGCAAGGCGGGCCTTATCGGAAGCGCCCTGGAAAAATTTCCTGGCCAGGTAACCCCACTACGAGGTCCACAGGGCAGGTCTCAAATCAGAATGTGAGATGTCCTGTGCGGGCTGCGCAATAATGGCTTCCTGCATCGGCGCCTGTAGAACCGCCCTGACAGCGTCTCCGACGGAGGATTTGAATTGGTTTAGGAGATACCGCGGGCCACCAAAATTTTCAGACGAGAGCTTTGCTCGCCGTGGAACAAAAGCGTTTAGCGCTGGTCGCGTCATACGTGGAAATCTTCCCCATGGATTATCAAAGCGGCTTGGTCCCCTCATCCACCAAGTTGCTTTTTTCTTCAACTTTCTCTCCTCGTCCTTTACTCACAAGGCGCCGAAATACTTTCCACTTCCAAATCATTATGCAACCAATTCGCGGCGAGCACGCGGGTTTCCATTCTGGCAAGCAACTGAAAAACAGCAAGCTCTCCAATTTCTCGAGAATCCTTCCAATCTGCATGTTTCACAGAAAGATGCGCACCCTGTCTTGATATATCCTCGCAAGGGCCTTAGAGTTAGCTTAGGTTGAAGACTCAAGACGATGGGGAAAGCCTCCTCTCATCAGGCACCCATAGACCAGACCTCTCTCTCCTCGCTGTTGCTCAGACTCCCACCCCGTGCCCCGGAGATGTACAGACCTGTTCAATCACGTGTTCCCCCGGACGCGATTCGGCGAAACAAGAGAGATGAATAGGTAGCGCTTGCTAACAGAAAAGGAGGGAGACATGCCAAAGTACGTGATCGAACGAAATATTCCAGGTGCCGGCAAATTGAGTGCAGCCGACTTGAAGGGCATTTCACAGAAATCCTGCGGGGTCCTGCGAAAGCTGGGCTCCGAAATCCAGTGGCTTCATAGCTACGTGACGGACGAAAAGATCTACTGCGTCTATATCGCTCCCAACGAAAATATGGTGCGTGAACACGCAAAGCAGGGAGGATTTCCAGCCAACTCGGTCGCCGTGGTACGCCAGGTGATCGATCCCACAACAGCCGAGTAACGCCCTCGGATAAGCCGCGGAAAACGCCGAATCGGGTAGCCAGGGGTTTTTCTCCATTGGGTTTGTAGCGGTTAATGGAGCTCTGGTCATTGCGGGCAACACCAAAATTTCCCATCCCTCATGGCTTAAAACGATGTTTTTGCCATCGAAAAGACCAGGTTAGGGCGGTCTTGACTCTCAATGCGTATTCAAGGACGCCACAGTGACTCTACGTTGGCTCAAAAACTGAAACTCCACCTATCTCCTCCACCCTTAGAAATGAGGCACCAAAATCTTTGCCATTCCCGAATCATTTGTTTACCGAATCGCCTCAAACTGACTCTTCCGAGATTGGCAAGCTGTACCGTGATTCTCTCCACCTCGTAATGAAAAGCCGCTTGTCTAATCCTGCGTATGTGGTTAAATCGAAAACCTCAAAGTAAAATCCGAGTTCCTATTCATTCGGCCATCCCAAACCGCCTGCAGATTTTCCGCCTAACTCAATTTTTTATTCCGTGTTCATGGAAGTTTATGCTTTTTGCTAAATATGCATGCGAACCTGTACATCGATGTTCCGAGGAGTCGGATATGCAGGATGAAGCCAAAACCAAGGAGCAACTCATAATCGAATTGCATGAATTGCGTGAACGGGTTGCTGAATTGGAAAAGGACAAAGGTGCATCAACTGATCCCGCCGAATTACGCCGTAGCGCGGAGGAGCGGCTAAAAGCCAGGCAGACTGAAGCGGGCCAGAGGGAGACTGATGATGCAGAAAGGCTATACCACGAACTGGAAGTCCACCAGATTGAACTGGAGATGCAGAATCAGGAACTTCGTAATGCCATGGTTCAAATTGAGGAATCCCGCACTAGGTACTCTGACCTCTACGACTTTGCCCCCGTCGGCTATCTCATCTTTCGAGATTGGCAAGATATCTGGACCGACACTGATTCAGGGCAGATGGATACTTCAAAGATGCGTTAGGCACCTTCCGGGTTGGTAAAAAGTTGAAAGGTGCATGGAGTCCCCAAAAACATGAAAAAGGATAAGTGACATTATTCCGGAATACCCCGGAAGCCCCAAAGCACAGCGCTCAACAAAACAATTTATCCTCCTGGCGGCGGCAACGTATTCTTCGTGCAGGGAACACCTTTATCAGATCCCTATTTGGCAATCCCTCCGACCAGTCAGTGCTCAGTAGGTATAATACAGCCTATTCTGCCTTGAAATACCGAAACCCTAACCCTGAATCTACTGTATCGACTGAATTACATTTTCCTCGCAACTATGCTTTTCTGCGGCCATATTTATTCGAGAGGAGGAGTTTACGAATTCTCTTCTCGATAAAAAAACACTCGTTTGGAGACAACGTTGACGAAGGCATCTCCTATCGTGTGACCAGCCTGAAGCTGAAGAACTTCGTGCTGGGCATACCACTGGATGCCTACGCAGAGGTGAGCTTCACTGAAGGGCAAACCGCGCGAAAGCGTGGGGCGCAAAGCTTCCGGTCTAAGTCTGCGGCAGACGCGGATAAGACAGCGGGGTTGCCGGGTGGACTTGCTCCATCAGGGAGGAAAGAACCGCCGGTCTTCTGCTGGGATCCGGTGGCTTCTAGTCCTGCAACCCCTTTAACATCATACCAAATATCAAGGAGGACGAATATGCTAGGCGAGAAGATCGGAAGTGAATCGGGGAAGGTGACATCGCAGAGAGTGCTTCCCAACCCCGGCGGTGGTCCAAAGATGGAAACGTCCTTTCAGGCAAACGGAACGCTCTTGGGTGTCAGTCACACCACCACTGCGACATATTGGGCGGTCGTTCGAGCTGATGGAACACTGTATGGCGAAGGCCAAGCGGTCGTGATGGGCAAGGGCGGGGAAATGGCGGCGTGGGTCGGTCAAGGCGTCGGCACAATCAAGAAGGACGGTTCCGCGAGTTATCGAGGCGCCGTCTACTATCAGTCGGCGTCACCTGCTTGGTCGCGCCTGAACAGTGTCGCCGCCATCTTCGAGTTCGAGGTGGATACACAGGGTAACTGTCGGGACGACAGCTGGGAGTGGAAGTAACACAAAGCCAGTTCTGCCCAGTTGAAGATCGACGCTGCCTAACCCTCCGCCTGAGCCGTCACGCCACCTGTCTTGTATATCGGTAAGGTGACGGTGCGCGGCTCAGGCGGACCGTTCGACATGTGAATTGAAAGATTGTAAAGCCAACTCCTTTCGGGTCTGTGGTTATGATCTGGTCGGGATTCGATGACTCTCCCAAGATCGTCCGGGGGACACTTTCAGAACCTGGCCTGTCCGCTGAAGATCAGGCGTTCAGCATCTGTACGTGATCTCAAATGGCCTCATGTCTGGAAAAAGGGAAACTCCACACATCTCTCCTCAATTGCGACAAATCGGAAGTGCAAAAAGGTTAAGATTGCCAGATTCATATGGAAGAAACCCGCCGATTCACTCATTGGCAAGATATCAAGGGTTTTTCGTTATGCGAATTCCCTTGTATCACCGCGTGTGTGTGGTTAGGTTAAATTTTGCATTGAAGCTCGGGTTCTTTTTGACTTTGCGATT
This sequence comes from Syntrophobacteraceae bacterium, assembly GCA_052143075.1. Taxonomy (GTDB): domain Bacteria; phylum Desulfobacterota; class Syntrophobacteria; order Syntrophobacterales; family Syntrophobacteraceae; genus SbD1. Next base: position 9,418 of record JBKQTS010000030.1, read on the forward strand.
CAAAATGGCTTGCAGATTCTCCCTTTCGCTCGCTTCTTCTTTGCTGGGTCATCCAATGTGATACACCTTGCTCCATATGCAGGCGAACCTATGCATTGAGCTTCCGCGGAGTCGGAAATGCAGGATGAAGACAAGACCGAATAACAGCTCATAATCGAATTGTATAAATTGCGTGAACGGATTGCTGAATCGAAGAAGGACAAGGAGGAGCACAAACGTTCGGAGGTACGCCATGCCAGCGACAGTCGTGATCACGATCGCCCGTCAACTGGGCAGCGGAGGGTCCTACATCGGCCAGCAAGTTGCCAGGCGGCTCGGCTACGCCTTCCTCGACCGCCAGATCCTGCAGCGGGCCGCCAAGGAACTGGGGGTCGAAGAAGCGGAGATCGAAGGCCTCGAAGGGGGTCCACAGAGCTTTGAGAAGAAACTGGTTTCGGTCTTCAAGGTGGGAGCCCCGGACTACATCTACAAGCCACCGCCGCCGAACTGGGCCTCCTATGAACAACTGGAGGAGATCGAGCGCCGCCTCATTACCGAACTGACGGTTAAGAGGCCCTGGGTGGTTCTCGGTCGCGGCGCTTTCCACCTGCTGCGCGGCAGGGCACGGCTTCTCAACATTATGGTTCACGCCCCTCAGGAGTTCCGGGTGGAGCGGGTCATGAGCATCTATCATGCACGAAGCAAAGCTGAGGCCATTCAGATGATCGAGCGCTCGGACCAGTATCGCTCCCGCTATATTCGAGCCTTAACCGGTCTCGACTGGTTTGACACCCGAAACTATCACCTGACGATCGACACGGCCAAGCTTGATTTCGCGACGGCCGAGGAAATGATCGCCTCTGTTGCCCGGCGCCTGCCCGCAGATGAGGTCTGGCCCTGGGTGAACGAACCGATCTGATTGTATAATGCATGAACTTGACCACCAAGAGATCCAGAGGAGCCTTTCTGGGTAGGAATCCGCACGAAAAATCTCAGGGAGCACCCCGAAGGCCCATGGAATCTTTTGCCAATCAAAACAGACAAGAAATATGTCGGCTTGAATACCCACTACCGCCAGGAATCGCGACAGGAAAATGTCTTAGAAGCTCTCCTCCGCCTTGAGAAAAGAAGCGCCGAAATCCTTGGCATTTCCGAATCATATGTTTTTGGAATCGCTTTGAGCGAAATACTTACGATTCTGGCAAGAAGTATGAACTCTCGCGGAGCCTGAATCATGCAAAGCGAGGACTGGAAGATTCCGCTGCGGGATCTCCTGTCCTCATATTGTAAATTATTGAACTATCAGTCTCTATGGTCGTTTGAAAATGTCCGTTGCGATCAAGACTGCCTCACCTGGCCCTTTGTTCTCAACCCAGTGAACAACATTCCCATTCTCGGCCCAGCTCTGCCCCGCGCTGTACTCCTTCGCGACTTCACCGCGGTGCTCTATAACCGTCCCCTTAAGAACGAATGCTGCTCCTGGCCGATCTTTGTGACTATGAACCCCGAGAACTCCGCCAGGCGCGAACGTTATCATTCGGAGCCGTAGCTGCCGCCCTTGCATCCCGGGGATTTCAGAAGCGAGGTCCACTTCGGAGAGCGGAGCAATGGTGAGACCTTTGGTCTCAGTCGGCGCAGCCTGCTGAGCGGTCGCGGTGCCAATTCCAGCGGCAAACCCGAACCATGCAACGATTGTGAGAGTGCCAAAGAGAACCCAAAGATTAAGAGATTTTTTCGCAGCCATATTCGTCTCCTCCGTTTCTGTTCTATTGCAAAGTCTAGTTCCCTGCGAGGATATACCCTAACAAAATTAACCCGGCTTAAAAGAAATTGTAGAATGACATCGTCTACTATCCTCAACAAATATTATCAGGCAAAGAGGTCTTGTCAATCAGAAGGTACGGGAAGGTCCGCCAAGACAATGCTCACTCGCCCTGAACCGGCTTTAAAGAGACGAAGTAAAGACAGCTCTCCTCGTCCTTGAGAAATGGTGCGCTGAAATCCTTTCCATTTCCGAATAATATGCTCACCAAATCCCTGTGAGAAATGAGTTTAGGTTCTGGCAAGAAGTGTGAAGTTTCGCTGAGCCTGAGTTGGGGGCTGTTTCAAAGATTCATTACGTACAGCGGCAAGCTGGTTAAAAAAAATTTGGAAATCTGAGGTCACCACTGTAGTCATTTTCACAGATTTTCAACTTCCAAACGTTTAAGACTCTTGTCTGCTGCCATCCAGTTGCGGAGGTTTGAAATGAGACTGTGAGCAAATTGGAGAAAAAGGCTAATATAGTTTCGATATCGATGTACTCGACTGGTTTCCAGCGTATTTGGGTTGAGGATGCTCTTACTTTAATTTGACAAATTGATGATTATTTTGTACAGGCCACGTCAGTTATAGTTGCCAGAAGCTTGATGAAATGTACCCTTGACCCTATCATGATTTTCACATCACCGGAAACATTTTTCTTAATCTAAGCACCACTGAATTGCAGAGAACCATCAGAATCTTTTGTGATTCATTTCAATCGCACCAGTGAAACACCACCATTGTACACGCTTTAAGTAAATCGACAATTCTTTGCATCATGTCTCCCAACTAATAAACGGGAGGGGGACAACGAAGGCAATGACGTTATCGCATCAAGAGTTGACCCGAAAGACTCTTCTGTGAGAGGCCGAAGAAATACCCTCATTGCCTTGGACAATTATAGTAAGCGGCCTAAGTAGGTTGACATAACTTCTTTAGTTTCAGTGGTTTCCATCTTTGAGATCGTGAGAATACTGCCACCTCAAGGTGCATAATGGTCTCATAGTACGTGTTGGTCGTTTCTTCATATCGTAGCGTCCGCCAGAGCCGCTCCTGATAATTGAGCTCGGGATGGTAAGGTGGCAGATAGTGAATGTTCAAATTTGCATGCTCAATGAGAAATTGATTCACCCTGGGGCCTTTGTGCCAAGAAGCATTGTCCGCCCAAAGGTCTATAACCACGCCCTTGAAGCGGGATACGATCTTGGTGAGGACCTTCAGGAAACCATCGGTGTTTCCTCGCACCCATTTCATTGCGCCATGAAAGCCATTGAGAGGATCGACCCAGCCGAAGAGATTAAGACGCTTCTGGTGCTGACTCTTGGTGTAGATGTAAGACTTCGTTCCCTTCTTTCCCCAGATCCTCCCGAGCTTCGGGTGCAGGGAGAAGCCGGTTTCATCTTCAAAAAGCACCACCCTCTTACCGTTACTTTCTCGGGCGAGAAGGAGTTTTTTTTACCTCGTTGTGAAATTCGGCTACACCCTCCTCGGTGGCTTGGACATATCGGTACATCGGGCGGCGCAAAGAATAGCCCAGCTTCTTTATCATGTGTTGGGCATGTCGCACCTGAACTTTTATGTAATGGAACCTTTTCAAATACTCGACAACCACAACCCCGTCCCAGCGATTCCTGGATAGACCGTAATCCTGAGGCGACTTGGATAGTGCTTCATCGAGTTCCTTCAACACCTTTTCGTCAAATTGAGACGGTCTGCCGCAACGCGAATGATCCTCGATGGCTTCAAGGCCCTCCCGATTGGCTTTCTGGATCAACTTCACGGCGCCCCATCGGCTCAATCCAAACAGGTCGGCAATTTGAGTGGATGTCCAACCGGCCAACATCAGCAGAAGAGCAGCGATCCGGATACCAACCCATGCGCCAGGTACCTCCTCCGCTTTTTGCAGGAGAGCCTCTCGGGTCAACTCTTGATGCGATAACGTCAGTGCTTTCATCGTCCCCCTCCGTCAATGAGTTGGAGACAGGATGCGAGAAATTGTCAATTATGTCAACTTATTTACCGCGCTTACTATAGCCGAATTGTTGATCGCAGTTCGGAGATTGCCTCGCCACGGTTTGCCCATGATGGCCAGTGCAGAGTCGAGGATAACAATGGCGTCACGGCTGTTTAAATTCTTGTCGCAGTTCCACCCCCCGACATCCCAGCCGATGTAAAAAAAATCATATGGCGATAGGCCATTCATACTAATCGTATCCTTCCGGTTAAAAGGTTGTGCATCATGCCTTGCTTGATTTGGCGGGATTTGGTGAGCTTGGCTTCGAGGGCGGTGATTTCGGCGTCCATGACCGAGAGGGCTTCAGCTATCGCATTCTGTTCTTCGATCCAAGTAACGGGCACATAAAGGCTCTTTATGATTTTCGAACTCAACCCTTCCATGATACCCCCAACTGACAGCTTCTTTACTTGATCAGACACTATTCGTGTTTGGAACATCTGAAACAAAAACTCAGAACTAACTTTTAAGGGATCGAGTTTGAGACGCAAGAGATGGCTGTCCATGATTCCCTCTGTGACTCCATTCGGCACAATCAGGCACTTCCCAACCGTGCCCATCATTGATATCAGGAAATCACCAGCCTTAATCTCACATGACTTAAGTCTCCTAAAATGATCACCATTAATAAACCTGTCCCCTATTTCCATGTCCCCATTAAACACGTTTTCTTGACCATAGACCTTGTAGCCTTCCTTTACTAAATACTCTTTCTTCAAGGCGCTTCCGAAGGGGCCAATTTTAATCGAGCTCGCGCCCTTGGCCGTGAGAGCAGGCAGTTGGAAGCAATTCCAGTCACTGGGAATTAGGCCTAGTTCTGAAAACTTGAATGCTTTATCCGTGCCGAACCCCAGAAGTCGCTTTCTTCCCGTGAGCAATTCCTGCATAGCGCCTTGTTTGATGTGGTGTTTCTTGGCGATAAGTTGCTCAAGGGATTCAATGAGGGCATCCACATCGCTCAAGGCCTCGGCAATGGCTTCTTGTTCGGGGAGAGGCGGTATAGGAATCGGAATTGAATTGCAGTTGTCTTTATTCAAGTAAGGGAGGGCTGTTTTTGTCGCGACACTTTCGATATAGGCCTTTCGAGTCTTTATGACGTAAGCGAGAAATACAGCATTGACCGTTGCGGACGGCAAGAAAGCGTGAAGCTGTTGGTTGATGACAATGTCGCATCCAGCTAGAGCTACGATCCCAAGCTCTCCAACGCATGACATCACTACCGAGCCTGTTGGAACAACTTTCGATCCGACTGATTTCGCTTCAGCGATAGATACTCTAAGCAGAGATCGTGACTCGCTCACAGTTCCACCATCTTTCAGATCGGGAGTTGTAATCCATGGAATATTCCCATCGAAAAATCGAGGTTTGTTTCTGCCGGGCACGATGAACCCACATACCTCTTGGATTTGCCTCACCTCCCAGTCCTCAGGAATTACCCCGACCTCGGTTTGCTTGTAGCCCGGGCTCACCTCCATGAAAATCCCATCCTTTCCAGATGGCGGTTTACCGCCTGCTCCAGCTCGCTCACACGGCTCGTCTGCTGCGGCTGCGGGGTTTCATAACGCTCGGCCAGTTCCTTCACGCGCTGGGTCAGGGCCTGGCTGATGCGGTCCATCTCGCCGTGGATGGCGGCATCGAGTGCGGCCATCCATTTGTCGTCTACGACCAGCGTCTTGGTCTCGGCTTCGGTGAGGCTGGGGTATTTATCAAAGGCGAGATCATCTAGGGCCTCCTCACATTCTTTGAGAAGGCTTTTAAGCTCGGCCTGCTCGTTCCAGAGGCTTAGCCAGGAATTGAGCACCTTGGCTTCCTCTTTGGCTTCTTTATCGCCTTTGATCTCCTTGAGACGTGCGATGACATTGGCCTTGTTCACCTTATCCAGTTCTGTGAAAGCCCCTTCCTCGCCGCCGTGTTCTTCTTCCATCTCGATCATCTGGGCGGTAAGGTTTTCAAGCTCTGCCTCCAGCTTCGTGATCGCCTCCTGCTCGGCGGCGAAGTAGCGGGCAATGATGAGGGCCTTGGGCACGAGGTCGCAGATCCAGCCCTTGTCCACCTCCTTACCCTTGTTGTTTTTAACCAGCACGCGGGAGGTCTCGGCCTTCCAGCCATCGGCGGCGATTAGGTAGCAATCGTCCTGCATCGTATCCGCCCAGTAATCCATCAGGTGCTGATAAACGTCGTATTTATCGATGAGGGGTTTGCCGCTGTAGTGAGCGAGCAGGTCTTCGGAAAGATCGACAATCACCTGTTTCGGATGACACCCGGCCCGCAAGCTCCTCAGCGTGGCGGCACTCTTTTTGCGCCAGTTGGCAAAAAGCGCATTCATGCTCTTGATGAAGGTGACGAACTCCGGGTGCTCATAAATGGCGGGCTTGACGTACTCCTTGGCTATGGCCACATCGAGGTAGCCTGGGCGTCTATCTTTGAAAAGCACCTCCCTCAACTTCGGGCAGACGGTCCAGTAACGCGCCAGGGCATCCACATCCTCCTTGGGAATGCTGCCCCGCAGGTGGCCCTCGATGTTCTGAATGTCCTCGACCTGCTGGCTGTCAATGTAGCGCGGGATGTTGAGGTTGAACTCGTTCCTCTCGATCTCCTCGAACGGGACCATGCGTGAGTATGTTGGAAGCTCCAGCCGCTTGTTGAAGACATCCACGATCTTGTGAAGATCCATGCTGCGCAGGCGGTTCTTGTTACCGTCTTTCATGAAGCCCGCGCTGGCGTCAATCATGAAAAGGCCCTTGCGGCTGTGGGCCTCTTCCTTATCAACGACAACGATGCAGGCAGGGATGCCGGTGCCGTAGAAGAGGTTTGCGGGCAGGCCAATGATGCCCTTGATGTAGCCCTTACGGATCAAGTTGCGGCGGATCTCAGCCTCGGCATTGCCACGGAACAGCACGCCGTGCGGCAGGATGCAGGCGCCTTTACCGTAGCTCTTGAGCGAGCGCACGATATGGAGCAGGTATGCGTAATCGCCCTGCTTCGCAGGTGGTGTCCCGAAGCGATTGAACCTCTCGTGAGGGTCCTTGAGCGGGTCGATGCCGGTGCTCCAACGTTTATCGCTAAAAGGCGGATTCGCAACGACGTAATCGAAGGTTTTGAGGCTGTCACCTTCCTTGAATTTAGGGTCTGTGAGTGTGTTGCCCTGCAAGATCAACGCTGTGGGGTTGTCGTGCAGGATCATGTTCATCCGCGCCAGGCCGGAAGTGGCGGCATCTTTTTCCTGCCCGTAAAGCGTTACTTTCTCTCCAGCCTCATCGCCTACCTTCAAAAGCAATGAACCGGAGCCGCAAGTTGGATCATAGACGGTGGTGTTGCTGCTAGTCTTGGCGTCGCGGATACCGATGATTTGGGCAATGACGCGGCTGACCTCGGCGGGGGTGTAGAACTGCCCCTTGCTCTTGCCGCTCTCGGTAGCGAAGTGGCGCATCAGGTATTCATAGGCATCGCCTAAAATATCATCGCCGTCCGCGCGGTTCTTGCTGAAGTCGAGCGCCTTGTTTTCAAAAATGGCGATAAGGTTAGTGAGACGGTCCACTATCTCCTTGCCGCTACCCAGCTTGGCCGCGTCATTGAAGTCGGGCATATCGGACAGCTTGTTGGCATTGGCCAGCGGAGCGATAATCTTCTTGTTGATCTGGTCGCCGATGTCAGGCTTGCCCTTGAGTGCGACCATGTCGTTAAAGCTGGCCCCCTCGGGGATTGTGATCGGCGCATACGGCACACCGGCGTATTTGTCGCTGGTATATTTAATGAACAGCAGCACCAGCACGTAATCCTTGTACTGACTGGCGTCCATTCCGCCGCGCAACTCGTCGCAACTGGACCAGAGGGAAGAGTATAGTTCGGATTTTTTGAGGGCCATCGTGTTCTGTTCTTCCACCTTTCTGTTTCGGTGCTGTGAAAGGGCTCTGTTGCTGTGGGGCTATGCAAAAACCTCAGCGATTGGCTTCCCTGTGCCAATGTCGTCAGTTTTCACTCCCTCTGGGAAATGGAGAGCGGGGCAGACTGAGCTATGCTATTGAAATGAACTGATTCGCGATATTCCGGTCCAAAGGGATGAATTAGCGACAGCAGGATACGACTATATCGCAATGGCGTCAATCGGATGATGCCTGCCAAAATTGAGGTCGGCGCTCGCACCAGCCGAAGCACCTGATAAACAGCCAAAAGATTGAAATAAGCGGCGATTTTCGTTCTTAGAAGGCCAAATTGAAGGGAAGGAGCAGGGAGCGTGAAGCAGGAATCAGGAATCAGGGCGGGGCGAAGAATTTAAAGAATCGCATCTATTCCTTTCCGCCGGATCACATTCAGCAGCGCGAGAGCCGCGCCTGTCGGACGCTTGGCGCCCCGCTCCAGTTGCGATACGTAACCGGCCGTCAGGTTCAGGTAATGAGCAAAGACCGCCTGACTCATGTGCGCTTGTTCGCGCATGGCCCGGATCTCCTCGCCGGTCAGCGGCTCTACCTCGGCCCTTTCCTTCACACCAAGATGACGCATGGTGACTTTGTTGTAAGCAGCCTCATCCAGAATCCCTGCGCTCCGCATATCTTGGGCTGTTTCAAACATTGCATGGGCCAGCCGGCTAGGTTTATTGCTTTCCGTCATTCTAGCCACCTTGTTTTAAAAACCCGCACGGCCCCCCCTGGTACAATAAACTATAGCACTATAAATTACATTCTTCAACCCGCTATAGTTATCCGCGATCATCCACCCCGCTGCGCTCCCCATCCGTGGTTTATTAACGGCATCGAATAGTGAATAGTTAGTGTCCATCCGGAAACCCCGGATGAGACACTAGCAGTTTCCGAGTCGGAAAGGAGGCATTTTTCGTACGGGCAAGGAAATCGAGGGGTTGCGCGGAGGCGTACCTATGTACGCCGCACAAGAAACCCCAAAGATTGACGCCGCCAGGGCGGAAAAGGACCCTTTCCGGACGGAAACTAGTTAAGGGTTGGACCAGGAAGCGGAAGCAGGGGAGGGCGATGAGTGATGTGTCAGGTCGGGGCCAATCCAGGCCAAGCACCCAAATCAACAGCCAAAAGATTGAAACAAGTGGCGACTTTCGTTCTTAGAAGGCCGAATTGAAATTGGAAGCAAGGAGCTGGGAGCGTGAAGCAGGGAGCGTGAAGCAGGAAGCAAGGAGCAGGAAGCAGGGCAGGGCGCAGAGTGAAGCGTGAGACTTGTCCAGCAATGGCGTTGCCTTGATTCCCGCTTCTCGCTTCTTCTCGCGAATGTTCTCTTTGTTCTCTTTGTTCTCTGCGTCTCTGCGGTGGGACTTTTGTGGTTACTTTCAACCAGTCATTTCGAATTCGATCTTGCGGGTGTCACTCACTCTGGTGGACGCATCGAGGATTTCGAGCGAAACGAGATTGCCTTCGGCGTCGTAATCGAGAATTACACCGGGCTTATCTTCGTCACTTTCTGCGATGGATATTCCATCTCTAAAAATGACGCTCAGCGTGTCTGTCTTCGGATCATAGGTCACTTTCATGCAATCTGCCTCCAATATTTATCTATCCTGCTGGTGCGGTAAGCCGTTATGACCTCAGCGGGTTTACGGTCCACATCGACGAAAACCCGAACCAATGGTCCCAGGTTCCTTACAGCTATCCTCCAGCTTTAGAATGCGAACGGCCTCTCCGGGACAGGTTAAATAGACCCACGAAGTGGTTACACTGGCACAAAAATTAACCAAGAGCAAGAGCAGAGGACAAGCGGAAAGTAAGAAGGGGGTAAAGCGCCTTGGTTCTGAGGTAAGGCTGGCGGTCGGCTAGCCGAAGCACCTGATAAACAGCCAAAAGGTTGAAACAAGCGGCAATTTTCGTTCTTAGAAGGCCAAATTGAAACTGGAAGCAAGGAGCAAGAGCCTCTCGCTTTCCGCTTCCAGTTTCCTGCCCTTTCACTATTCACGATTCACGATTCACCATTCACTGTTATTAACTCTTTCAGTAATTCCGGCAGCGGGCAGACCCGCACCTTTTCATGCACCCGATAGCTTTCCTTCCCCGGATAAACGATCCAGGCACGTTCCAGCTTCAAGTCCGACAGCTCAATGTGCAGAGATTTGTCCTTGCATATCTGAACATGGAGTTGAGAAATGCAATGATAAATCCCGGATTGCAAGGGAGATGTGAAGAGTAAGGGGAAGGAGCAGGAAGCTTGAAGTAAGAAGCGGGAAGCAGGGAGGGCGAAGACTGAATTCACCTAAATTAAAGCCGGTGAATAGGTGACTGTCCTCTGCGCTCTCTGTGGTCTCTCCTTGTCCGGACCATGTCCCGTCTCTGCGGTGGATTTAGGAATCCGTGTCTATCCGTGTCTCAGCCTGCAGCTCTTCACTTGTCAGTTTTTAGTAACCCAAAACCATCTGCGCGTATCTGCGAATATCTGCGAAATCTCCCTGACCTGTCGATGATCAGGATAAAAAGTCTTTAGTAGTTCTTCCCGCTTCCCGCTCCTTGCTCCCCGGCTATTAATCCTGTTCATGATCAGAACATCTGCGCTCATCTGCGTAAATCTGCGGACATCTGTGGATAAACAGTTTTTAGTATTTCTCCCTGCTCGCTCCCCACGTCTCTCCCTGACCTGTCGATGACCAGTCTCCGCGTGGAACCCCGCTCCCCGCTTCATCCATTCAATTCCTTCTCCCTCGGGAAAAGCGGCAGATACCTGTATGAAAGCGAAATGATCAGCGCGCAGTAGGCAAGCATAGCAAGGATTGGCGCTGTCTCATAGATGGTCGGAATATATACCTGCCATTTGTCGAAGGGCATCACGGGGGCGGCGATGGCCGGGATAGTCATTACGAAGCGATTGAGCGACACGCCGATAATGTCCAGGAAAAAAGCGCCGAACAGCAGGTAATTGCTCTTTCTGCCTGCAGGCGAAAGCAGGATAATGGCCGGAAGAACGCCGCAGACGCCGACCTCGGCGATCAGAAGCCAGATTCCATATGGGCCCCAGTAAAAATCACCCAGCTTCAAACCGAATCCGGGTGACTGAACAAAACCCCAATATGCAGTATCGGCAATCTTCAGCACTATGTAGATGCCCAACAGAACGCCTTCGATCTTGCCGATCAGCTCATAGACGCTCCTGTCCACCATTTTCTTCCTCGAGACTTTTTCGATGGTCCGGCAGATAAGAGCGGTGAAAGCCGGTCCGGAAGCTATTGCGGACAGAATGAAAAGGAAAAATGTCCAGGGCCAGATAAAAAGGCCGGTCCTGTATGCATAGGGCCTCGCAAACAGAACGCCGGCGACCCCGCCCAGGGACCCCTGGTGGAAAAAGCTCAGGAATGTGCCGGTGAGGGCGAATATGGCCATTATGTCATGCATGCTGTGTCCGAATACCCCGAGAGGCTTCACCTCGCCCAGCTTGCGGTTCTCGAGAATTATCGGAACATATTCGATGATCAGCACGATCGCGTAACAACTGATGCAGAATATAACTTCTGTCAGCATCGAGTGGACGTTTGCATGCCAGTATCCGAACCAGCCGCGCAGAGGCTGCCCTATTTCGAGCACAAGGACCGCGAGCGCCCCTGTGTAGCACACGAATCCCACGACAACCGCAAGATTTATTATTTTTCCGAGTTCCTTGAGGGCGGGAAAGAAACGCGAGAGTCCGTAGTAGAGGAAGCCGGAAAAAAACGCCCCGGCCCCCAGCGCGATAATGGCAAGGTCTGCAGTAATGTAGGCCCCGAAGCCGAAATAGTCGTTTAGCCCCGTAAGGTTCATGGCCTTCATGAGCACCAGGCCTCCAGCCAGTACGCCCCAGAAGATCACTGCAACCAGAAGCAGTGTCCAGAGCCCGAAAATCTGAAGCGGGCAGCGCTTCAATCCTTCTGGAATTAATGCTCTATCCATTCTCTACCCCTCGTAGCCAAGGACATCGGATTCAGGCCGATTTTGGACAGTGTGCCGAAAGTTCTGCAAATAAAATAACTCCAGGCTATCCCTGATCTGTCGATGAACACAGGTGTGGGAAGTTGTGCCCCCCACACCCCCTTCCGCCGCTGGACGGCTCGCTGTGGCGCTGCGGTGGGGGCCTCTGGCCAACCGCCGGCGCCGAGCGCTCGGCACCGCGCGTTCAACGCGCGCTGGCGAAACCCGGGGGGGGCGGGGGTCAACTT
>JBKQTS010000031.1:0-19700 GCA_052143075.1 Syntrophobacteraceae bacterium
CAGATAGATAGAGCAAAAGGGAGATAGAAGCGCTAAGTCGCTATAACAACTTAAACTCACTCAGGAAAACAGGATTTGTTACGTACAGCTCTCCTGAACATTGACTCCACAAAGGCATGATCAGCCTTTCCATGTCCGTCACATTTGTGAACCTTCCTGGGCTGCCCATCCGGATCGCGCGCAACCGATCCATTATACCGTCTTCTGCCAATGATCTCACATTGGTCAGCGCCAAAGTAAATTCAAAGGCCCATCGGACAAAACATCTTCCGGCCGAGATGATGCATCATTCAGCAAAAGAGGCTCTCCACGATTCGTCTTTAAATTACAAGAAGCCTTACGTGTCCTACTTTTTATGTTCAGTGGAACTTCCAATTCCACAGGAAGCTGACATTCAAGTAGAGATCCCGAGTTTCGGTAATACCCATTTGTTCAGAACGAACCAGAAAAACAGTCCGCCAAGAATAAAAAGTGCTGTTTCCATATGTATTCCTTTCCAAATAACCGTTGCAGCTATCATTACTCTCAAATTGAAATCATTCTATAACAGGAAAACAAAGATAATTGTCCTTGAACACTGCGTAAAGGAGGAAAGCGCAAATTCAGATGGGTTCAGGTATGGGTTTCGCGGAGATCGTCGATTGTGGGCCATTCTGAGAGGTACGAATTAATGACCCACTCTGGCCCCGACATCCTCGGCCCGCTGAAATGATGCTTTTTCCCTACATATATGAATACCCAAGATAATAATCCAATCCACTTCACTTTGACGCCGACTGGTCGAAACTCAGATCGGCATCGACACCAACGTCATTCAGCAACGGGAGGTCGGCCACATGATTATGAAAGATCCACGATTAAAAGCGAAGTGTCCGCAGTGTGGGAGCGAGAATGTGAAATCAACGCTATCCTTTACCAACTTTGTCGCATGGCTGGGCAGGATTCTGGGAGTCCCGACAGTTAAGATTTGGGAAAAGCGATGTGAGGAGTGTGGGAGGGGGTTTCAGGTGTTTAGGAAATAGCTCGCAGATCTTTGAGCTGGTCTTTATGCACTGAACATCTGATGCCAATACCAAGGACCCGCTCTTCCCAAAATTCCCGCATAGGCCAAGAAGGCTAAAATTTTCAATGGTTTGCCATCGAGCAACATTCCCATTTGAACGGATATCCGGTCGGGGGTGCTTCTGGGTGAAATTCACGTCGATTGCAGCTCGGATGTGCAGTGGGGGCACCGGACAGCCTGTATCGGGATCGAAGTGGCGCAATAAGGGCAGTCTTTGGTCGTGGGTTCCGTCGCTGCCTCGGGTTTTCGGCTCAAAGTGTTCACGCTCTTTATGAGCATAAAAACTGCAAATGCCACGATCAGGAAGCTGACCACCGAATTGAAAAACAGTCCGTAGCTTATAGTTACGGCCCCAGCGGTTTTGGCGTTGGCCAGGGCAGCGTAAGGCCCCGGTGTTGTACCGTTTTTAAGAACGATAAAAAGATTTGAAAAATCAACACCACCAAGCAACAGCCCGACTGGCGGCATGATCACGTCGTCCACAAGACTTTTCACGATGGTTCCGAATGCGCCGCCGATGATTATGCCTGTTGCCATGTCCACCACATTTCCTCGCATCGCGAATTCCTTGAATTCCTTAAACATATGCTCCTCCTTTGCCTGCCTTGTGTTGCCTCGCGACTCTTTTCGGTGATATGAGCCGAGAACGATTCTTTAACTTGAAACGATGCCCATAAGCTGCGCAAATTCTTGGGTCATGAAGGTTTTGAGCATAAAATAACGCTTGCAAATACCAAAATCCTAATGGAAGATAAAATTAAGGGCTATTTTACTCAAGTACCCACCGAAAGTAATTCTGCAATCGGCCTACCAGAAGGAGGAAGAGAATGAAAAGAACGCTGGCTATTATGTTCGTCATTGGTTTGTCTTGCGCTTTGATCTCGGGCTGTTCTTGCTTGCAGGGTGATTGCCAAAAGTGCACTGAACTTTGTCAAACAGCGCTGGATAAGGCAAAGACTACGGAGCAATCCTGCGCTGACAGTCTTAAGGCATCTCAAGGGGCTGCTTCGAAAGCAGATAATGCGGCCCGCCGTGCGGAACAGGCAGCTGATAGGGCTGAATCAGTTCTGAAGCAGGAAATGAAAAAATAGCACAATAGGCTTCGAAGAGATCAAGGCCGGCGGTGACCGGCCTTTTTCCTTGGATTGTTCGACATAGCCTCACGAAGAGGAGTCCGAAATGTCCATAGGAAAACGTGTATCAGCGGAATTCATTGGCACTTTCTGGCTTGTTTTTGGCGGTTGTGGAAGTGCGGTGCTTGCAGCTGCATTTCCCAAGGTTGGCATCGGGTTGCTCGGAGTTGCTTTTGCATTCGGCCTCACCTTGCTTACAATGGCCTATGCCATCGGCCACATCTCAGGCTGCCATCTCAACCCAGCCGTTTCCGTCGGTCTATGGGCCGGCAAGCGCTTCCCGGCTTCGGACCTGTTGCCCTATATCGTTGCTCAGGTGGCGGGGGCGGTTTTTGCCGCCTCGGTGCTTTACCTGATTGCAAGTGGAAAACCGGACTTCAATCTCAACAGCGGGTTTGCGGCTAACGGTTATGGTGAACATTCGCCAGGAGGTTACCCTTTGCTTTCCGGCCTTGTCGCCGAAATTGTGCTGACATTTATGTTTTTGATAATCATAATGGGGTCTACGCATGGAAATGCACCCCGAGGCTTCGCACCAATAGCCATCGGGTTGGGTCTCACTCTCATTCATCTGAATGTGACCCGAAGCCGTTTTTCTGATTTGGGACGTTCCAGAATTTTTTCAAGGGAATCAGTCAAAAGCAGAAAGACTGCCGCATAGACTCTGCCAGTACTATAAACCCTTACGACGTTTGGAATTATCGTTACACATGTGGAATTAAAAAAAATCGCAGAGAGGTGGGATATGAAAAAATTTGCCTTTATTTTGATGACAGCAATCTTGCTGACTGGAGGCGCAATCGCCGCCATGTCTTCACCTTCTTACGCTCAGCAGTATGAGTATGCACCACCGCCTTCGGATCCGTATGCGTTACCCTGGGTGGGGCCTGATACGCCGTGGGTCTATTACAACGGTGATTGGTTTTTGAATGGCGTCCTATACTACTTTTTCGGCCCTACATACGGTTGGGCTCCATATTACGCTTATGCTCCCAGCTATATTGTCAGACCCGAAACCTGGTATGCTCCGAGATGGATGGCGTGGTATCAGGGGCGGCCTCAATACTGGGCGGGTTTTCTGGGGCGGTATCCTTATTGGCGTGAACACCGACAGGGTCAGCATTATGGTCAGGAGTTTTTTGAGCAACACCATCAAGGCCAGGGCGGTGGGTGGCAGAAGGGATTCCAAAGCCACCCAGCTGCTGCACCCCGTCCCGAAGGACGCAAACCAGGTCCGGCTCAAGTAGCCCCCCTTGAAAAGCAGAAGCCTGCTACTGTGCAGCACGAACAACAGCCTCAACAGAAACAGCAGCAGAAGCCTGCTGTGCAGCCCCAACAACAGCCTCAACAGCAGAAGCCTCAATCACAGCCACAACTACAAAAGCAGCAAAAGCCGCCACAACCGCAACATGAAGGTGGGGGTAAGGAGAAAGAAAAGCAGAAAGAGCACGAATAACAACGGTAAAGGTTGTAACCTAGTGGTTCTGATTCCGGTAAGGACTTGCCGGTCACAGGAAGGATCAGCTCTTAATGGGTGGGGATGGATGGATTATCACCATGCCATCCCCTTTCCTTTATAAGGGAAAGCGCTTACGGGACTGAACCGAAATTTAAACTGGGTGAAAAATGCGCTTCAGCATCCGTTGGTGACCAAGTTGAGGAATTATTCAGGTTAAGACCTTTTTGTAGAAGTGTTCATTTGTAGGTCCAGTAATCAGCTATATCTTGTGAGTAGTTAAAGACACTTGGACGCTGGTTGTCTCAACCGCAGGCACGATTTAGCTGCCATGTACCAAGACAGTGAATGCGTTTTCAGTGTTTTGGATGAGCTGATCATGGCCTGAACAGGCCTGCCTCTTGGTCCGCGTTTGCAAAGGCGTGAAAAATTGATTTCTCCAGCCTTGCCTGTGACTATTAGCGACTTATCGTAGGTGTGGTCTGACTTGGTTTTCAGGTTCAAGGTGATTTTGGGTATGGCCCTGAGAGACAATCCCGAACCAGTTTGCATGCAAAGGAGATGAATCATGAAGCGCGTTCTGTTGTTTTCGCTGTTCCTGACCCTGGTTGCAACGTTCAATGTGCCCGTGATATACGCAGACGGGTTGCAGGATGACGTCGATCGGGCCGTCACGATAATTCAGGCCTTCCGGGATATCCCCGAGAAATCCATCCCCCCGGAGGTGCTAAGGGACGCCAAGGGACTGGCTATCATAACGGTCATCAAGGCGGGCTTCATTGTCAGCGGGCGCGGCGGCTCCGGTGTGGTAGTGGCACGAACGGGCAAAGGCTGGAGCGGACCCTCCGCAATCGGGACAGGTGGAGCGGGATTCGGCTTCCAGATCGGAGCGGAGCAAACCGATTTCATTTTCGTTCTCAATACTCGTGATGCCGTGACTGCTTTTTCTCAGGGAGGAAACGTACAATTCGGAGGCAATATGAGTGTGGCTGCCGGTCCCATTGGGCGAACGGCCGAGGCGGGTGTGACACCTGTTGCCGCAGTCTATGCCTATAGCCGTAGTAAGGGACTTTTCGGCGGCATCTCTCTTGAGGGCACCGTCATTGCGACGAGAAACGAGGCGAACGCAAACTATTACGGACGGTCAGTCACACCGGGAGAGATTCTGTCCGGGAAGGTCAAAGTGCCGGCAGGGGCCAGGAGCCTTCAAAAGGCACTGGCGAAATATTGAAAACCCGGGTAATGATGGTTCAAACGGCTCCCTGTTGAGCAAACCAAACCGTATATGTCCCGAAACATGCCTATGTTGCCTCAAGAGCGGCACACAGTGTCTCAGGCTGCGCCTGCCGTGGATGTATAGAGCGGGTCAGGCATTTGCTGACCCGCTCCGGGTCTTTGGAAATGCTATGCGGCTAAGCCGACAACCATGGGCGGCAGGCCCATGTCGGATTTGCCATATCTCTCCTCAACACCGATCTCACAAAGCACCGATTAAGCTTTCCATGTCCGTCACATTTGTGAAGCTTCATGGGCTGCCCATCCGGATCGCAAGCATCTGTTGCATTATACCGTCTTCTGCCAATGATCTCACATTGGTCAGCGCCAATACAAATGTGCATTATGTGGAGCAACTAAAAATGAGCGTCCACTCGATGTTGATCACATAAAGCCAAGGTCCAGAGGCGGAAAGACGGTCAGGGAAAACCTTCAGGTACTCTGAAGGCTAATCAAGCCAGTCCAAACATCATCAGTCAGCGCAGTATGGGATTCAGTTTTACTTTTTTAGTCCCTCGACATAGAAATGATTCCAAGTTGGGCTTATGATCAGCTCATTGACGCAGGCATGGGGCGGCAGGCTGGCGATGTACAAGATGGTCTGGCCGAGGTCCTCGGCCTGAAGCATTCTTTCGCGATCTTCTTTGGACGGCGGCACCGGTCGCTTTTCCAGAATCGGCGTCGCCACTTCACCCGGCAGAATCGAAGTTGCTCGTATGCCATAGATGCATTCCTCGGCGTTTATCGACTCGGTCAGAGCGATCACGGCTCGCTTTGTTGCGTTATACGCAGGGCCGGTCAGCGTGCTTGCGTAGCGGCCGGCCCAAGAGGAGATGTTGATGATCAGCCCGTCCAGTTGCTCACGCATTGCCGGCAGCACCGCATGGCAGCAGTAGAATAATCCAGAGAGATTGATCGCGACCACTTCGTCCCAGCCCACGACCTCTATGTTACTCCAATTGCGCTTGCCCAAGTTGGTGCCGGCGCTATTGATCAGTATGTCTATGCGACCGTGACGGCTTAAGATGTCCGCAGCCGACCTCTCCACAGCCTTGCGGTCGGCAACATCAATTTGCAGCAACTCGGCGCTGCCCACCGTCTGCACTTGTCTCAGCCCGGACGTATTGCTCGCCATCGTACGCCCTGAGATCACCACGTGCGCGCCTGCCCCGGCCAGCGCCATCGCTCCGGCGAGGCCGATGCCGCTGCCGCCTCCGGTAATCCACACTATTTTACCCTTAAGACTCATATTGACTCCTTAGAATGCTTATCCGGAATAATGCATCAACTTCTACGTTCCGCATCCAAATTGAACGTCGGAATCGAATTTTTGCTCGAAAAGCTCCGATGCACTTCGGAACCCCCAATAACATACAATTTCCCGAAGACAAAACGCAACTCAAACGTGCGTGAGACTGATTTTTTCGATTTTCCGACACACCTCCTCCCGCAGTTGGTTAACTTGTCCCCATCACACCAGGTTGCAGGCTCAAGCGAATAGGATTCGATAGTAGCGTGCGAGTGGAAAAGCCGATGCAACATGGACGTGCCATCGCCTCGCATGGTACACCACCCTGGCCCCAACCTTTACAAGCCGCCTGATTATTGAGTCTATGGACGGCTTGACGCTCTCGCCCCAGAACGCCGTATCCCGGATCATATGGAGCAGGTTATAGGCGAGGCGTCCGACGAGGAGCCTTGCTTGATTCGCCGCGAAGCGATGGCAACTCGTTTTGTCCCATCTGAGAGTGTTCTTTCCTTCTTTTATCCGGTTCTCAATCTCAGCCCGACTATTGTAGATCGTAATTACCTTTTGCGCTTCAAGAGTTAAGACACCTCTCCTATATGGCGTTATGCGATGGACCATCGAGAATCTTTCAATGTCTGGATCATACCTGCAATATTCATCCTTGGTAGCAGAAGCGATTGAAGGCCTACTCTTTTTGACGATTCCAAGCTTTGCCGGCCACGATTCCTTGCCACCCTGAGATTGGACAGCGAGAGCCGTTTCACATCAACTCCAGGCGACCATCATACCATCTGCTTTTGCCGCTGAAAGGGATCAGTGAGTAGGTGAATCGCAAGAACCAATGGGATCACTGACTCTTTCTGCTTTTCGCCCGATTCACCCGTTCACCTGTTCACTACAAGTTTTTTCTTTGTTTGCTTTTTGCCGCTTCTGGTTGCCGCATCTATTGCCGCTTCTGGATGCCGCTTCTCGTTGCCGTTTTGTACGGCCTCTCAGAGTGTGCCAAACTGTTGGTGAAAACAGAAGATCCACCACCGTAGAGACTGAGAGAACACACAGCAGCCTTGGGCCGCAACCAGAGGCCGAAAGCCATTTCACCGCAGAGGGCGCAGAGAAAAGCTTTGCAAGGCAGGATTTGCAGAATTAACAGAAAGGGCTAATTCAAAGTCGTGAGAATAAGCTGAAATACTTCTACGTTCCTGTCGATCTTTGTTGAATTTTCAGTTCCCTCTCCATGACCTGTCTATGACCAGCTCTCTGCGCGGCCTCACAAAAGGTCGGCCGCGAACTTGAGGCATCTTACGCGCTTTCAGGTCATCACCGCGAACCCGAACATAGTGAGGGTTCCTCTGCGGTGAATAGCTTTTGTGCCCCTATGGAAACAGTCTCCCAAAAGTTTCCATATTTTTCCATGACGTTTCCAGGGAGTTTCCATGTGTTTCCATGCGGAGAAAGCCATCAAGGGCATCGGCAGGGTTCAGCTAAGTGACAAAAATTCCCATCATGTTTCCAGGATGTATCCATGGTAAAGAAAAAGATTAATGATGACACACTCTTACGATTGATCCGGGATGGAAACAGCCCGGCCGGGGCAGCGCGCCGGCTGGGAGTAGGTAAACTGTATTCCGTCTTCTGTCTGCTCCTGTTATCACCTGTTACTGCAGAAAACGGGACCATAAATCATCAATCAAATCAGGTTGTTAGTGGATCGGACCCTGCAAATGGCCTGTATTTACAGGGAAACCCCGAATACTTGATGAATCCGGATTCACACTTCCCTTTGCTCTTCTACCGTTCGCTGTTCTTGCTGATCTTGGAATGTAGAAAGAATTCTTAATCAGTCTTCATTGCTTGACGGCGAAACCCGGTCTTTTAAAAATAAATAGTGTCAATCCGGAAACCCCGGATGAGATAACAACAGTTTCCAATTCGGAAAGAAGGCATTTTCCGCCATGGCGCGTACAGTTTGGTGCCCCGCCATTTCAGGATTGCCCAGCGCCGCACCGAAAGGTGCAAGAAAATCAATGGTTTGTGCGGAGGCGTACATAGGTGCCGCCTCTGGTCATGGACAGGTCAGGGATAGCGTCGAGATCGATCCCGCCTCTGCCGCCGCCGAAGGCAGCGGCGATCCCGGCTGCGGCCCTGCCGCCCAGGGCGGAAAAGGGCACTTTCCGGAGTAAATTAACCGCTAAGCATAAGCGCAAGGCTGTCCGCAACAAGAAAACCCTTGCGGGTAGGCTGGATTCTGCCGTCTGCCACTTTTACTAGGCCCGATTTCTGCGCCTCTGCCAAAGCCTTATCCTTTATCAAGCTGCCTGCAAGTGTATGAAGATCTACGCCGGCGCTTGTCCTTAAGCCAAGGTCGAGGGTTTCAAGGTCCAACTGCTCTTCAGAAAGGACCTCACAGGCTTCAACCGGCGCCTTTGCCTCCGAGAGGAGCCGGCAGTACTCCTTGATAGATTTAACATTCCACCATCTGCTCCCCGCATGGAACGAATGGGCCGATGGACCCAGGCCAAGGTAAGGAATATGACTCCAGTATTTTCGGTTATGACGGCACATGAATTCGCGGCCTCGAGCAAAGTTGGATATCTCGTAATGTACATAGCCGTGCTTGTCGAGATAGCGTGAAGTCCAAATGAAAAATGCACCTTGGAGCTTTTCTCCGATGGAGCGAACCCGGCCGGCCGCTTTCATCTTCCAGAAGGGGGTGCCCCTGTCAAAGGTCATCTGGTAACATGAGATATGTTCGGGCCCGAATTCGAGGATTCGATCCAGTGTCCTTCTCCATCCTCGTATGCTCTGAGTTTCCAGCGCGTACATCAGATCTGCGCCAACATCGGCAAACCCGCAGGATCGGATCATGTCGAGCGATTTCAGGGCCTGTCTGGAATTGTGAGTTCTTCCCAGGTATTTGAGGTCCCTGTCATCGAGGGATTGAACACCAAGACTGATGCGGTTGATGCCCATATTTGCGACGGCCTTCAGCTTATTCCTGGTCAGGCCGTCAGGGTTGGCTTCTATGGTCATCTCTGATTCGGGACAAAAGGTAAAATGCTTGTGGAGGCACTCCAGCAGCTCGGCGAGTTCCCTCTCCGCGAGAATTGTAGGGGTGCCGCCCCCGAGGTAGAGGGAGTCAAAATCGTGGAATCTTTCCTTGTAAAGAAGCGCCTCCTTTTGAACGGCTTGCAGCCATGCCGGGATTGCAGCACGGGAAGCAACGGAGTAGAAATCGCAGTAGGGGCACTTTGAGCCGCAGAACGGGATGTGAACGTAGAGCCCGGGTAAGGGTTTCACGTGGGGCCGCGGAGGTCGCGGAGAAAAGCTTTCTAAGACAGGACTATTTTTTCCCATTCACCATTCACTATCCATGTTTGCCTGCTTTTTTTGTTTTTTTCGATTCACCTATTCACCTATTCACCCACTCACCCGCTCTTCTTCATTCATCTCTGGCTTTGAGGACGGAAACAAATGCGCTCTGAGGGATCATAACGGAGCCCACCATTTTCATCCTTTTCTTCCCTGCCTTCTGCTTTTCGAGGAGTTTGCGCTTCCTGCTGATGTCCCCACCGTAGCATTTTGCCGTGACATCTTTTCTGAAGGGCGAAATGGTGGAACGAGAGATTATCTTTCCCCCGATGGCGCCTTGAATGGCGATTTTAAAGTTGTGTCTGGGTATCTCCTCCTTAAGGCGGTCGCAGACCTGCACCCCCCACTCCCTCGCACGTTCACGGTGCACAATTAGAGACAAGGCATCGACTTTTTCTCCGTTCACCAGGATATCCAGCTTTACCAAATCGCTTTCCCGGTATTCGATCAGCTCGTAGTCAAATGAACCGTATCCTTGAGTGACTGTTTTCAGCTTGTCGTAAAAGTCGAAGACGACCTCGGCGAGGGGCATATCGAACGTGATTTCCATCCGGGCAGGTGTCGGATAAGCGACCTTGGGATTGGCTCCCCGGCGCTCCAGGCACAACTTCATCACGGCGCCCATGTAGCGCTCGGGGATGATAATCATTGCCCTTATAAAGGGTTCCGCCGAACTTTTGATAAGAATGGGGTCTGGATAGTATTGAGGATTTTCCACGGTGAGGGAAGTGCCATCGAGCAGCGTAAACCGATACTGAACGCTTGGCACTGTCATGATAATGGACTGATCGAACTCACGCTCCAGCCGCTCCTGGACAATCTCCAGGTGAAGAAGCCCAAGAAAGCCGCAACGAAATCCCTGGCCCAGGGCTATGGAGGAATCTTTCTGATACGTCAGCGATGCATCGTTCAGCCTGTACTTTTCGAGCGAATCCAAAAGAGACGGATAATCATCGGAAGAAATGGGGTAGATGGAGGAAAAGACCACGGGCTTTATATCCTTGAATCCAGGCAGGGTAGATTCAACGGGATTGGAATCCAAGGTTATGGTGTCACCGATTCTGACATCGGCCACGGTCTTTATTCCTGCAATCAGGTACCCCACCGAACCCGCCGAAAGTTCTTTTTGAGACTCCCTGCTCAAGCGGAAGACACCCACCTCTTCCACCTTGTGAGTCGCTCCATTGGACATGAGGCGGATGATGTCTCCGGGCCGAACTGTACCGTCAAAAACACGGCAGCTCACGACGGTGCCCCGAAAAGAGTCATAATGAGCATCGAAGATCAGCGCTGCGAGAGGTTTTTCAGCATTTCCCGACGGGGCCGGAATCCGGTTTACTATAGCTTCGAGAACATCTTCAATTCCAGTCCCTTCCTTTGCGGAGCACAGGACGACATCGTCCGAATCAAGCCCCAGATCATGTTCTATTTGCTCTTTGACATTGTCGATATCGGCCGAAGGCAGGTCGATCTTGTTGATTACCGGGATAATGGTGAGGTCATGCTCCATGGCTGCATATAGATTGGCTATCGTCTGCGCCTGAACTCCCTGAGAAGCGTCCACAAGAAGGAGCACTCCCTCGCACGAAGCCAATGCGCGGGATACTTCGTAAGAGAAATCCACGTGACCCGGAGTATCGATAAGATTGAGCCTGAATACCTCACCGGATCGGCTCGTGTAAGGGAGCACCACGGTCTGGCTTTTGATGGTAATGCCCCTTTCCCTTTCGATCTCCATGTTATCAAGGAATTGGTCGCGGAACTGCCGGTCGGTAACCATGCCGGCAAGCTGGATCAGACGGTCGGCCAGGGTGGATTTACCGTGATCGATATGGGCAATGATGCTGAAATTTCTAATCTGCGGCATGCTCAATTTGGTTTTTTGCCTCCAGCGCGATGCTCAATGAAAACTGCGAGCTGGTGTCCATCTTGAAACACCGGGTAAGATACTTGCCCTTTCCGTTCGGAAAAGGACCCTTTCCGGACTGAAACGAGCTAAGTATCGGTTCACCAGGACCTGAATCAACCGAAGAACCAACAATAACATACAGAAAAATCCTTGACAAAATTTCAATAGATTGCACCTCTGCAGGGCAATCCATTTGAGCACATTACCTTTGGTGTGGCATTCTCCACGATAGAGCTGTATACGGCAGGAATCGCCCGGCAAGGACAAGGGGATCCAACCGGCCGCCGTCCCCCCGCTCGGGGCGTGCCAGTCGTTACCATACGCCTCTACGCGCCTAAAGCACAGGTTATTGATGGTCGCGGGGCGCGTCCGGCGATCTCCTGAGTGCAGTATGTGCAATACATAGTGGTTGCTGTGACGGAAACGATTGAGCGATGGTGAAACAGAAGGGCCGTCGAAAAAAGTGTCGGGAAAGAGTTGCCAATACGTAGGGAAAGTTTTATATGAGACATTCATTTTTTGTAAATAAAAGGAGCAAACATGAAGATCATCTGCCCATCATGTAATTACGTCGGGGAAAGCAAGATTATTGCCAAAGGCTCTCGAAAAATCGAAATAACGCTCTGGTGCTGTTTTATTTTACCAGGAATGCTGTATACCATGTGGCGACAATCGAAGGACGGCCAATACCATGGGTGTCCGGAGTGCCAGGAGGCGAATGTTCGGCTGATGAAAAGAAAAGAATGGCAGGCCTACGAACGAAACGGACAGTTGCCGCCCGAATAATCTTCGAAAAATTCCCTCCCGAAACGCGTCGAAGGACTCTCGAAGCAATCCGTATCCCACTTATAATGCGGCCAGGAACTCCCTAACGGTCTGGACGATGATGGAACAGGTCACTTCCGGCCGATTCATGAGAGGCCCAAAGTGATACAGATCGCCTGTGAGCAAATGGGTGGCGTGGAGGCGTGCATCTGTGCCGCCGAGCTTGCCCTGAGACTGCTGAACGGGCGGTGCATCGAGATCGGCTTTTGGAGTCGGGCTCGATTCGCGCGTCCCCCCGCCAAAGGTTTGAGCGGAAGTTCCTGCGGCGGCTCAGGCGCCCGCCGGAGTCTGCCTCGTCCTGATCCGGGGCGGAAAAGGGACCTTTCCGGATGAAAACTATGTAACAGCGCACATATCATGGCTCAATGGAAGAATGTACAGTTTTCTTCACGGCAACTCTCTTGAAAAGCATCGCTATTGGGACGCCGAGCAGGGTGAAGAAACCAATGAGCCTGTAATTATCCATATACGCCAGGAGAGAAGACTGGACCACAAGGATATTGTAGATTGACCGGTAAGCTTTTCTCATGGCCGTAACCGGATCGCATTGAGTGGAGAACAGCTCCGCCACCCCGTGGAATGATTCTCGAAACGCCGGATCATACGGCGTGAGATGAGAGACGATCATTGACTGGTGCAGTTGAGCATGCCGGGCAAGCAAAGTGGTGACTGCTGCAATGCCGATGCTCCCGCCCATACCCCGCATCAGATTATATATGCCGGTTGCGTTCCCTATCGTTTCATTGGGCAAAGTTCCCATCGCAATAGTGGTCACGGGAACGAAGATCATTCCAAGCCCTAATCCCATGATAACGTTGGGCCAGATGACGCTGCTCATGGAAATCTCGAGATTGAATTCACCGAAAAGAAAGCAGGCGAAAGAAAAGACGATGAGGCCGGTAATAATCATGATGCGGGCGTCGATCTTGCCTACGAGCCGGCCTACAAAAATTACTGAAACGAGTGCGCCCATTCCGCGTGGAGTCATCACCAGTCCGCTTGCCAGTGCCGTGTATCCCATCAGGTTTTGCAGAAAAAGAGGCAGTATCACTAACGTTCCATACAGAGCGATCGAGTAGACCATGGCCAGAACGAGCCCAACAGCGAAGTTGCGGTTCGCCAAAATGTGCAGGTCGACTATCGGCTCCCTGGTAGTTAACTCCCAAATCACAAAACCAAGCAAGCAGACCCCCGAGGCGATAAGGGCCAGCCACACCCAGGCGGCAGAAAACCAATCAGATATTTGCCCTCTATCAAGAAGGACCTGTAGTGCCCCGAGGCCCACAGCCATAAGAATAAAGCCAACATAATCGACTGATTTCGGGGCTTCTGCCCGGATATATGGAGGGTCCTCGATAATGAGCCTGGTCAGCAAAATGGCGAGCAGGCAGACTGGTAAATTAATATAAAAAATCCAGCGCCAGGAGTAATTATCGGTAATCCAGCCGCCGAGCGTGGGGCCGATGACGGGGGCTACGATAACTCCGATGGCATAGACCGCCATAGCTTCTCCTCTTTTTGAGTGCGGAAAGCTCTCGAGAAGGATAGCCTGAGCTATAGGAACCAACGCCCCCCCACTCGCGCCCTGCATTACACGGGCGATTATGACCATATCCAGGCTGAAGGCGGCCCCGCACGCAAGGGATGAAATGATGAACGCGATCATAGCGATTATAAGGAAGCGTCTTCTGCCCAGAAACTGGGCGAGCCGGCCCGAAATGGGCAGCACAATGGCATTGGCGACCAGGTAGCTGGTGAGGACCCAGGTGGCTTCGTCGATGGTGGCCGACAGACTGCCGGCGATATGGGGAAGTGCGACATTGGCGACCGATGTATCCAAAGCCACCATGAACGTGGGCAGGATCATGGCGGCCGCAATAAACCAGGGATTAACTCCTGGACGCCAATTATGGGCATTCGCCATAAGATGGATGCCCCGCTCTCTTTTCCGATTGCAGCATTACAAATAAGGAATTGTCAGGGATCGACGCCTCGAGCTTCAAATCGTTTCCACCGCGTACGTTATTGACCTGAATAATTGTTCAAAGTGGCCGCAAGAAGTAGCCATAGCCTTAAGTCTTTCTTTTGCTTCAGCCTCTCTTTTGCTGAATCATACGATATCTCCATCAAAACTCGCAAGTACAATGCCGATTAGACCGGTCCATGAGCTTTGGGAGCAGACTAATGCCCCCGCAGTTGATGGCCTTGTTTCCGGTCGGCCGGTCTCATGCTGCGAAAAGTTGAGGTTTTTTCCCCTGTGTGTTACGAATTGAGCCGATGAAACGGCAACTGCCTGGGTTTGCCCATGGAGGGATTAAAGCGTGCGGTTAAAAGGCATTCACCACCTGGCTATGGCCACCAGGGACATGGAGGGCACAATTCGGTTCTGGCGCGATCTGCTCGGCATGAGGCTGGTGGGGGGACTCGGGAAAAAGGGATACAAACTCTATTTCTTCGAAATCTGTCCCCAAAATTATGTGGTCTTTTTCGAATGGCCAAATGTCGAGCCTGTTGCGGTAAAAGATCACGGCATTCCCGTCTCCGGCCCCATGGTTTTTGACCATGTCTCTTTTGCGGTCGAAGACGACGAATCGCTGTGCGCGCTTCGCGAAACCCTCAATGCCGCCGGCTTCTGGGTCTCCGATGTGATGGATCACGGCATTATCCATTCGATCTACTCCTTTGACCCGAACGGCATTCCAATAGAATTCAGCGCCGTTGTGGCGGGAGTCGATCTGGGGGCCGATCCCAGGCTGGTCGATACTGCGCCGTTGCCGGCCGCGCTGGAAGGCCCGGAGCCTGTGGCCGGAACCTGGCCCAAATCACGCGCTCAAAGCCCCGCCGGGGACGGCTTCGATCCCGAGTGCCTGATTTTCCCCGGCGAAGGAGAAGAGTTGGTCAGCGGCAACAAGAAAAACCACTTCACCTGATGGGGCATGAGGTGCAGCCGTAATCGCGGACCCAGGCGCAACTGAAGAGGTCGCAACGGTACCCGGTGATCGAGGGGCAAGGTGTGCACCTGTCGCAGTCACGAGCAACGGAACGGTCGTTATCACGGACGTCGCAGCGATCGCAACGTGCGTCGCAATCGCGCACGTAGGTGATGCCGTAATGAGTCTGCCAGTCGTTGTCGAATCGAGGGTCCCAGTTCCCCTGCCACTTGTAGTCGTTGGGGGTATGAAACAACTGCACTACGGTCAGGGAGTTCACCACTGAGCACTCAGAAGAAGCAATACCGGTTAAGAGGGCGGGGACAAAGACTGCTGACACCAAAACAAAAGCCAGGGCTAAAAAGCCAAATTTTTTGCCGGACATGTGAATAACTCCTTAAAAACGTAAGGTTAGCAGATGAAAGGGTGATTCGGAAAACCTCCCCTTCTCCTGCTTGCGATATCGGCCATCAGAACTCCGACATTCACGGCGTCGGTTTTTTTTCTCCACCTTCATTAGATAATCATCACTCGTGGTCTTTTCAGCGGACATGTTTCCCCCGTTCACCCCCGCCGTGAGCCGCGTAGCTGCGAAGGGGGTGTGGGGGCGCATGTCCCCATAAGCGCTCAAATAAAGACGAGCAGCCACAGGGAAAAAGTCCGGTTTCATCGCGGAGACCGGTCATGGAGAGGGCTCGGATTTTGACTGGATTGAAAAATCTCCGGATTAGTAGCTTAAGCCTGGAATTAGTGCTTTCTTTGTCAGAGAATTTCTAAAGATAAATATACATAGACACGGATGGAGGAGCGTTCAGGTAATTCAGCAATTGTCCGATTTGTCCAAAGTTTTCGCGGTTATCAGTCTTTATCCGTGTTCATCCGTGTCTCAATTGTCCCTTTTTAGTGACCGATAGGGCTCCGTAGGCGAAAAGGTGTACGATACGCTAAGAAAAAGCAGACGGCCGTCAGGCGGCAGATCCGCAAGCAGGCGCTGCAAGGGTGAACTCAGGGGATTATCTGTTTCGCTCCTTTTCACGCTTGGCGACAACACAATAGATACCCTCGCCTTCAATGCCGGGTTTGAAGCATAGATTGTCCGACTGGCAGTCCGCCCGGCGACGATCCCCTTCTTTCCAGCGCTTGATCAGATCGGGTTCCCTGATAAATGGGCGGCTCATGGAAATGTAGTCAGCCAGCCCATCCTGCACCAACCGGTCTGCCACTTCAAATGACCTGATGCCGCCCACCAGGATCAACGGGATGCTGGTTGCCTTTCTGAAGGCCCGGAGTTCTTCCGAAAAATAGGCTTCTTTCTCCTCGGAATCGATTCCGAAGCGACTGGGAGACAGTTTGCCTCCCGTGGGAAGTCCCCCGCTCACCTCGATGGCATCCAGGCCGGCATCTGCCAGAAGACCCGCAGCTTGAACGGACTCATCCAGGCTCAGTCCGTTCTCACTGAAATCCTGGCAGTTCATTTTGATCAGCACCGGGAAGCGGTTGCCTACGGTCTCCCGGATGGCATGGTAGATCTCGAGATGAATTCGTGCGCGATTAGCCAGGCTCCCGCCGTATTCATCCAGGCGCCTGTTGAATGCAGGGGAGAGGAACTGGCTGAGAAGATAGCCATGGGCGGAGTGAATCTGCACCCCGTCAAAGTCTGCGGCCTTGGCTCTTGCGGCCGCTTTGGCAAAGGCTTTAACGATTTCTCTGATATCGCCCGCAGAAATCTGTCTTCGCGGTGATTGGGCCAGCCCCTCATAGTCTGAGACAACCAGGGGAGGTTGTGCGATAAACTTTTCTGCCGCAAAGTTACCGGCATGGGACAGTTGCGCCACTATCCTGCCGCCTGCCTGATGAACCGCTTCCGTCAATTTTTGAAGCCCGGGGGTGAGTTCGTCTTTATAGATGCCGAGCTGCCACGGGCCCGCCTGCCCATCCGGCCGCACGTAGGCGTGACTGGTGATAATCAACCCGACGCCGCCTTCTGCGAGTTCGCTCATCATTTTTATCAGCTTCGGAGTAACCGCTCCATCCTTTTCAGCCAGGCCTTCCCAGGTTGCTGACCTGATGAACCGGTTCGATAACTGCATTCCATTAATCGTGCTGCTTTCGAATAACCTGCTCATTCGGTTTCCCCTTTTTGGTTCAATTCGACTGTCATTCGTAGTGGGTCCACATTCTAATGACCTTGACGACCTTTTGTTCTTCAGGTACCTGATATACCAAGCGATGCTGAATGGTAATTCTGCGGGATAGAGCTCCTGCCAGGTCACCGATCAGCTTTTCATAAGGCGGAGGATTCTGATAAGGGTTTTCCCTGAGAATGTCCAACACCTTTTCTGCTTTGGAACGCAACCCTGCATCAGACAGCTTTGCGGCATCTTTTTGAGCTTGCTTTGTGAAAACAAGCCGCCATTTCACCAGTCGGGGTCCTTTGCACACTCTTCAATGGGTGTACTCAGTCCCTCTCTGATAGATTCCCTCATACCGGGTACGGACAGTAGATACACCGTCTCCTGGATGGCCCTCCAGTCCTCCTCGGAGACAAGGACGGCATTAGCGCGTTTGCCGGTAATGAGAATAGGCTGATGGGAAATGGCTGCCTCATCTATTAGACTGTAGAGCTTCGATCGAGCCTCGCTGGCCGTAAGTGTTGCCATGCCTGGTCCTTCCTTTATCAAGCAGATAGAGATTATGTACGTCATTACGTACGATATGTCAAGTAAGGGCTGGCAAGGCTTAGACTTGAATCGCGGGACTTGAGATCAAGGGTGGACGACTATAGATATCTCCAAACGGAAAATTCGACCAGGTGGCGGGCAAAATCGGGCGCTCAGTCTACATTGACCCAACCCGTTTCAAAATGATGTAGACGAGCCCGCAGGCCCAGGCACATGAAAAAACCACCGGCGCCCCCAGCAAGTAATACTTCGATGGCACTGCGCCCCAAAAACGCAGCCAACGGGGCGCCGCCGATTCGGAGGCCTCAGTATCGAGTAGTTGGAACCGATGGTCTCTCGCATACGTGTTTGAAAGTTCTTTCGCCTTTGCCTTCCACACTTTTTGGAATAACATCGTCCTGCCGATAGAGATGGTCCATATTGCGCAAAAGACCGAACCTGACATGAAAATCGGCCAGTTGGCGATGTGAAATCCGCCCGTTATTTGAAGACCGGATACCAACAATCCATTAACGAACAGTAAAACCTGCAGCTTGTTTGTCTTTATCGGGTTTTCAGCGGCCCATAGGTCCACATATGCCTTGTAGGCGGTGTAGTCTTTTTCACTTTGATCCATATTGGCTCCTTCAATTGCGCGATTTCCTCATTTAAAGACTTACTCGCCGTTCATTCGATTCCGGGAACGGGTACTCCATATGCCGCGCCGTTGACCGCGCAACGGTTTCGCCGCAATAGCGCCCGACCACGCGCAGAGCCATGTCTATGCCGGCCGAGATGCCGGCTGACGTAATGAGCTTGCCTTGTTCCACCACGTGCGACGCTGAATCAACCATAATCTTAGGGAAAAGTTCGTGCATCAACCCGAGCGAACGCCAGTGCGTGGTGGCGCGTAAGCCGTCAAGCAAAGCGGCATTTCCCAGTATCAAAGAACCCGTGCATACGGACGCTAGAGTTTCAACCTGTGCTGCACGCGAAACGACAAACGAGAGCATCACCTCGTTTTTCATTTCCCTGCGCGTTCCCCAGCCGCCTGGGACAACCAGGATATCGAGAGGCGGGCAGGTGTCAAACGTAAAGTCCGGCAAAACTTTCATTCCCCCTGTCGTTGTTGCCGGCCTGTCGAATTGCGCAACTAACAGCACTTCAAAGGGGGAAGGCTCCTCGCGGCGACGCTCTTCATTCAGCCGCGCAGCCGAGAACACCTCAAAAGGCCCGCAGAAATCCAGGACCTCGATATCATCAAAAATGATGATGCCAATTCGCTTACGGTCCATAGGTTTGCCTCACAAATCAAGCCTTGGCATGAGCGGCGCGCAACCCGCGGCCGATGAACTCACAGACTGCGGTATGTTTCAGCATCAGGATATTGCTGCCGGTTGACGATCCTCCAAGAACCCGTGATGCGCAAGACGGTGCGGACCTGTTTCCCGAAGAGGTTGTGGAACTTACCCAACGGAAGCCTCCACTCGGGTCACATACACTTTTTCGTGCAGGCGTGTCTGAATTTCACTTTTTGAGGCGGTTTCGAAAAATAGTAAATTTAAATTTAACGCTCAATACAGGGTATCAACACTTCCTGATTTTACGTACCAAAGCTTGCGTTGCGCGAACGAACCCTCGATCAGCCTGTCCTTTGGCTTCGGAGTGCGCGCGGAATCTGCCGAGACATCCTGTCGTAGTTCGACAATAGTCCCAATTCATTCAAGTTTTATGGTGGCATGCATCAACTTCGAGACTCCGGCGGCATTTCTCACCATTAAATAGACGGTCTGCTTTCCCTTTCCAAAACTCAGGGTAAAGGAAGGGGCCG
>JBKQTS010000032.1:0-30359 GCA_052143075.1 Syntrophobacteraceae bacterium
GTCTTGGGTTGCTCTCCACCCCGCCTCGCGGCGACGCAGTTTCCTTTGACTACCGGGAGCGAGCATCTCCCGGGAGGGGACTTTCACCCCTCAGATCGTGCCCGCTTCCAGGCGCACGGACCCCGGCCTCCGCCGGGGTGACGTCTGTACCGGACCCCGGCCCCCGCATCGCTCCGCGATGCGTGAACAGTGGGCAGTGAATAGTGAGTAGTGAAAGCTTTCAAACGAAAATCCCCCCTGCCCCCCTTTATGAAAGGGGGAGACGAGCGGGAGGGCATAAAGCCCTCTACGAAAGAACGGCACGACTATGCTGCAGGGGCGGGGTTTTTCTACGTCAAAAAAGTCCCCGCCCGATCTTGAACGCAATTTTTCATGATGCTCGCCTCACCCGCGAGGCATGAAAATGGCGTTTTCCAGGTGATTTTTCATGATGCTCGCCTCACCCGCAAGGCATGAAAATGGCGTTTTCCAGGTAAACTGGTATGTGTCAACAGTCCCCTTTTCGTAACCAAAAAATCATTTATCTGACATGAAATTGAAAAGCTTGTTCAAGTAATGTCACCGGAATTTGCTTGGAGGGAGCAAAATCGTAAACCTTTTTTTGGAGGGGGGACAAATTGGAGAATTTCAGCCTGAACACCGCTCTTTTGAAAGACATTCTCGAAAGCGCCAAACCACTGGGTCACAACGAAAAACCGGACAATCTCAACCTGGGGTTCGGTTTTCTCTACTATGGCCTGGCGAGGGCGCTCAGACCAAAGCACCTTCTCGTTATCGGCTCCGGGTTTGGTTTCAGCGTGGTATGCTTTGCGCTGGGAATCAAGGACAACGGAGGCGGGATGCTTACCTTCGTCGACCCGTCTTACTCCCTGATTAAAAACGGCCCGTTCAAGACTATCGGAGGAAAGGACAAGTGGAGTGAACCTCTGAGAGTCCAGGCGCATTTCAAGCAGTTCGGGGTCGAGGACGTAGTTACCCATTACAAATTAAGGTCGGATCAGTTTTTTTCATCCTTCAAAGCCCTTGGGTTGCCGCCGATTGATATTGCTTTCATAGATGGCAGCCACGCCTATGAGAACGTAAGAAACGATTTTCTGAACACGCTGGAACATGTCCACAAGAATTCCTACATACTGCTCCACGATTCCAACATTTATGTGCGGGAAATGATCGGACATGCAGGCGTCAAGAAATGGCTGAAAATCATCCGGAAGGAGAAGGAGTTTTTCGAAATAACCAATTTTCCTTTTTCATCGGGGATGGCGCTCATTCACATTCTTCAAGACAAAGTATGGAGGTATACAAAACAATAGTGCTTCCAATGATAATACTACTCGGCTCTATCGTTCTTAGCGCCTCACTTTATATGTTCTGGCGCCATGTCTGGTTTTTTCGCAATCCCCAACGAATCATTCCTCCTGAAGGAACCGGCGTACTCAGCCCTGCTGACGGCACGGTGGTCTATGTACGCGAGATGAAGCCGCAGGAGAGCGTGATCAATATCAAACAAGGCATGAAAGCCACTCTAAACGACATCACCAAAGAGGACATAGCCCGTCCCAAAATTCTGATAGGGATCTTCATGAGTCCCTTCAACGTACACTACAACCGGATTCCCGTTTCCGGAAAAATTCAATTTATCCATCACCATCCCGCATCAGTTCAGAACGTCTGCATGTTATCCATGCACCTTCGAACGCTTTTCAACCGGCTGCCGCTCTATAAGAACAGTACGCATATAGTCGGGAACGAAAGGACCGTTACGAAAATCGAAGGCAAATACCGCGGCAAAGAACTCGCCTGCTACGTTGTCCAGATCGCCGCAAGAAGTGTGAACGGCATAGACGTATACAAAGGCGAGGGCCACCAGGTAAACGCGGGAGAGATTTTCGGCATGATCCGCATAGGGTCTCAGGTAGACCTGGTGATTTCTCCCCTGGAAGGAATGACCATCAAGGTTTCAGTGGGGGAAAAAGTCAAAGCTGGTCAGACCGTTCTAGTCGAATGATAACTGGAAAGGATAAAGGGAGAGATCATGAAAATCGATTTGCACGTCCATTCCAAATATTCGGTTCGCCCTTCACAATGGATTCTCCAAAAGCTTGGCTGCCCGGAGTGCTTCACCGAACCGGCCGAAGTCTACCGAATCGCCAAGCAGAAGGGAATGGATCTGGTCACCATAACAGATCACAACACCATCTCGGGCAGCGCTGAGATCGCACACTTGCCGGGCACATTTATAAGCGAAGAGATTACAGCGTACTTTCCGGATGACGGGTGCAAAGCCCACGTCCTGGTCTATGACATAAATGATGCAATTCACCGCGAAATCCAGAAAGTGCGGGAAAACATTTTCGATCTCGTCGACTACCTTGACCAAGCCGGAATTGTTCACGTCCTCGCTCACCCGCTATACTCGGTAAACGATAAACTGACGATCGAGCATTTTGAAAAATTTCTCCTGCTCTTCAACAACTTCGAACTCAATGGGGCACGGGACGACTATCAGAACTACGCGATAAGACAGATCCTGGAGAACCTGACCCCGGAAATCCTTAACCACCTGATCGATAAGCACGGGATTGTTCCAGTTTCCCCGGAACCATGGCGCAAGAGCCTGACAGGCGGTTCCGACGACCACAGTTCTCTTAACGTAGCCCGCCAGCATACAGTGGTCAAAGGCGCCCGGAGCTTGAAGGAGTTCCTCCAGGGAGTCGATGAGGCACGAACCATACCGGTAGGCAAGGGATCGACTCCCCGCGTCATGTCACATAACATCTACGGGATTGCCTACCAGTACTATAAGCGAAAACTAAACTTCAAAAGTGACGTGAATAAGGACCCGGTTCTGCGTTTCCTGGACCGCTGCCTTCAAGCGGACTCTGAATCGGATGAACGGCTGGTCACCAGATTGATCTACTCCTGGAGAAAGCGCAAAACTTCCAAACAGCAGGAAGGATCCAGGATACAAGACCTGCTGCGCTTTGAAGCTCAGAAGCTTTTGCAGGGTGATCCCGAGCTTATGGAGATAGCAAGCAACGGCAACGGCAAAACTGAAGACCGGGCAGGAGTGTGGTTCAACTTCGTGAACCAGGTGTCCAACAAGGTGCTGATTCATTTCTGGGATTCTCTGCTGAGCAGCCTCTCCGGGGCCCATTTCTTCAATATGTTCCAGTCGCTCGGCTCTGCCGGGGCGGCTTATACCGTGCTGGCGCCCTACTTCGTAACGTTCACTGTTTTTTCAAGAGACCGCCATTTCAGCGCAGCCTCAGTAGAGCATTTCAGAACAAGAGATATCACGGGCAACGGGACACCGGCAAAAATCGCTCATTTCACGGATACTTTCCATGAAATCAACGGTGTTGCACTGACCATTCAGCATCAACTCGATCTGGCCCAAAAAACCGGCAAAGATCTGACCGTGATTACCTGTGACGCTGAAACTCGACCCCCGATGAAGGGGCAGATGAATTTCAACCCGATAGGGGTTTACGGCTTTCCGGAGTATCCCGAACAAAAGATGTTCCTGCCCCCGTTGCTGGAGATACTCAATTATTGCTACGAGCAGGGTTTCACTCAAATTCACGTGGCCACACCAGGACCTCTGGGTCTTGCGGGGCTGGCCGTCTCGAAGATAATGAAAATTCCGGTAAGCGGGACCTACCACACCGCCATTCCACAGTATGCTCACATCCTGACCGGAGACTACGCAATCGAAGAACTGGTCTGGAAATATACGACCTGGTTTTACGATCAGTTGAACCTGATTCTCGTTCCGTCCGCAAGTACCGAGAACGAACTGATCGGCAAGGGAATAGATCAAAAAAAGATCTGCCTGTTTCCCAGGGGAGTTGACGCAGTAAGATTTCACCCCTCCAAGCGTGATGTCAATTTCCTCAAAGAACAATTTGGTGCAGGAGATGGTCCAAAGGTTCTGTATGTGGGCAGGATATCGAAAGAAAAGGACCTCCACGTGTTGGCCCAGGCATTCAGAAGCCTCACGCAAACCCTCAAGGATGTCGAACTGGTGCTCGTGGGCGACGGACCATATCTCGAAGAACTCAAGGAACTGCTGGCAGGCACGCCGTCCATATTCACCGGTTACCGCGACGGGGAGGAACTTGCCACAATTTATGCAAGCTGTGATCTTTTTGCCTTTCCAAGCGCAACCGACACATTCGGCAACGTGGTGCTCGAGGCGCAGGCGTCCGGGCTGCCCGTCATAGTGACCGATTCGGGAGGGCCGCAGGAAAATATGATTCCGCATAAAACAGGCCGGGTCGTGCCGGTTGGAGACTCCGAAGCCCTGCTTCAGGCCCTCAAATTTCTCCTCGGTGACCGCGCAAGGTTAAAGGAGATGGGTAAAGCTGCACGGCTCAACATGGAAGATCGCTCCTATGAGCGCGCCTTCGATCAGACTTGGCAAATCTACCAGAAAATTCCCGGCAGCTCCGATCTCGAACCGGCCGATGTCAAACAGAACGAGCGGAAAAAGGCCGCCTGATAAACGGAGGACAGAGGACAGAGGACAGAGGACGGAGGGCGGAGGGCGGTGATCAGGTACCACGGGTCAGAAAACCGATACGGCATATCGCAGGTGTTCTTCCGTCTCCCAGTTCCCGGAGTCAGGCGGTTTACAGAAAGATTTCGTGAAAAAGTCACAAGCTCGCCACAATCATGTAATGAAAGTCCGTTGTAATAGCTTGCTAGAGACCACCTTATTGGGAAGGGGCGCGGAAACACAGAACTTGAAGACCTTTCCCCCTTGAAGTTTGGAATTAAACGCGCCTCTTCCCCCTCCCCCCCCTTTTATCCTTCGGTTTTCTCAAATCTCGGTGAGGTTGAGAGACGATCCGACGCCTGATCCCCGGACCTGCGTCCGGACCTGGCTCAGCCGCCGCAGGATATCGAGGCCCCGCGAGGCGTGGCCGCAGCCCGGCGCCGTTAGCGCCACATTAATCTCAGCCTTCGGCGGCGCTTCATCTCAAATATCCCGGGCCAAATTATGCAGTCCCGTTGGGGCTTCGAAATCACAGTCAATGTTCATGCGCTCCCCGTCTGAGATCTTATGGCGCATATCCCCCCATCCTCCACGCTTTTCAAAACATATTACCCGATACTTTTTTGAACGCAACCCGGATATGAATCCATTCTCACACAACCTGCGGGGCCATACCGCGACGGAAGGTCAAATTTTTGTGCAGTATTTCCGCGGTTTTTCCGATTGGATGTTTGAGATGTTTTTATACGCTGGGAAGGTGCGAAAGTGATTGAAGAGGGATTTGATCTTTGGGTAATACGGCTCGTTCAGGAGAATATGCCGATTTTTGCCCGCACTGTTCAATGCGTTGCCGGAACGGCAAGCAGTGAGAACAGTTCGCTTTCAGATCTGGCCTGGGCGATTCTCGAGGACCCGAGCCTGACCACCCAAGTCCTTAAATTGGCCAACAGCATGTATTACAATCCCTACCCGAAACGGATCAACACCGTGAGCCGGGCAGTGATGCGGCTGGGATTCAATACAATAAAGGAGCTATGTTTCGCAATCGCATTGATTGAGACCGCTCTTTCGAGTCTGCACAAAGAAAAAGTGTCCGTCGAGATCGCCAGGGCATTCCACGCGGCCGTGCAGGCCAGGAAAATCGCAATCCTGCTCAATCTGCCCAAACCAGAGGAGGTATTTATAGCTGCGCTGCTCGGCCGTATCGGTCACATAGCCTTCTGGTGTTTTGCCGGGGACGTGGGGGACCGGCTCCAGAGCGAGATGCTGGAAGCCGAGAGCGAGGATGAGGCCCAGATGAAGATCCTGGGATTCAAACTTGAACGGCTGACACTGAGACTATGCCAGCAATGGAAATTGAGCGACCTTCTGGAAACATCCTTACAGGCTAAGAACGGGAACGATCCCAGGGTGCGGAGCGTAAAGCTC
Organism: Syntrophobacteraceae bacterium; assembly: GCA_052143075.1. Classification (GTDB taxonomy): domain Bacteria; phylum Desulfobacterota; class Syntrophobacteria; order Syntrophobacterales; family Syntrophobacteraceae; genus SbD1. The sequence continues at coordinate 5,930 of JBKQTS010000032.1, forward strand.
GGGTTCGCAATTGCGCAGGCATCTGAAAAAGGCTGGGATTGCCCTTCGATCAAAGCAATAATGAAAGACGCAAGCCGTTTTCTCAATCTTTCGGAGAAGGAGACGATCGAAACTCTTCATGAATCGGCCGTGGCCGCCGTGGAGATTACCGAATCCTACGGAGCGAAAAAGTCCAGCCGCCTGGTTCCGCTCCCCATAGATGCAACGCCGCCCGTACCTGTGCAGGCCAAGGAGATCAAACACGAGTGTCCGAAGCCCGATCCCAATATTCAACTGTGCAGCCTTCGCGACCTTTCCACCCTGGTGACGTCAGGGAAAAGAGACGTCAACATGGTTCTTTCGATTGTGCTGGAGGGCATCTATCGCGGGATAGGTATGGACAGGGTCATTTTCGCGCTGCTCACGCCGGACCGGCAGCATCTCAAGGGAAAGTACGGACTGGGATGGGTAGATGAAGGCTATGTCGAGAATTTCACTATCAGCGCAAATTTAGAGATCATCAATATTTTCGGCTACGTGCTAAGAAATAGGAAGCCGGTCTGGGTAACCGAAAAACCGGACTTTAATATCAAACCTCTGCTGACCGAGGAATTGGCAAATCTAATCGCAAGCGGCCCGTTTTTTGCCATGCCGGTTGCCATCAAGGGAACGGCGATAGGAGTTATATGGGCGGACAGAAACCTGAGCGGCCGCAGTCTGGATGAAGAAAGCTTTGAGAGCTTCGCCTTCTTCGGGCAGCAGGCGAACATGAGTCTGAGTTCGCTGGGTGGCGCTTAGCCAAATCCGGTTCATGCAAGAATGGTTACGGCACGCCTCACGAGATCTCCGATTTTTATCTTCTGAGGGGACTTCTCCATAAAGGAATTTGAGTTCAAGCTACTTCAGCAGGAGCGAATGCTTTTTATCTCTCGATTCGCCTTCCGCGCTCACCCGAACCGCCCTCAAGCCGCTCACCGGACATTCGTGTTCACAGATACCGCAACCCGTGCATCGATCGGGATCTACCTGAGGGGCCTCGAGGCGGACCTGCAGCAAGCATTTTTTCAAATCTGCGCTTACGGGCTCAGGCGAAACCGGTGATTCCAGGATGATCGAATTTTGCGAATTTGAAAGGATTCGCCTTCTTGCAGAGATATCCACGCTTTCAACCAGGACGAAGAAGTCGCCCGTATCGAACCGGTTCGGGGGAAGGACCGGCTTTGAAAGCAGAACGGAGGCGCCTGAGATTTTCGCGACGTCAAGGTTGCCGTCCCGCACTGTAGCGAAGCTCTCTTTTACGAATATCGCTTTCGGGCTTACGGGGCAGTTTTCCTGGCAGACGATACATGGCTTGTCCATGGCCCAAGGCAGGCAGCGGCTTCGGTCGACGAATGCAGTGCCGATGCGGATGGGACCGGCTTTTTCGAAAACTCCCCGCCCAAGCTTTTCCTCGAGTGAAATAGGACGGATGGCGGCAGTCGGGCAGATATGGCTGCATGCCGTACAGTTCATCTGGCAGGCGCTCGACCCGGCGCGCATGTTCAGAACGGGGGTCCAGAGGCCCTCAAGCCCAGCCCCTGTGATATCGGGCTGTATAACGTTGGTGGGGCAAACGCGCGCGCATTGCCCGCACCTGATGCAGAGGTTGAGAAACTCGGGTTCGGGCAAAGACCCCGGAGGCCGAATCAGGGAGGAATCGTAGTTTTGGCCGAGCTTTCCATCCAGTCTCAGCATCGGTACGGCGGCTATTCCGCAGACTGCCGCCGTGATGAATCCCCGGCGGGACAGGTCCGGCGAGACGATCTCGCCGGAAGCGGAGCGGAAAGTGTTATAGCCGATCAGGTCTTCATTACAGGTGTAGAGGCAGTTCAAGCATAGCACGCACTCGGGAGTCCGGACGCGTCCCGCCGGGTCGCAGGCGCCTTCGCACCTGGTATCGCAAAGCCGGCATTGGCTGCATTCAGCGGTCTTCTTTCCGACCCGCCAGAGGGCATATCTGCCCAGAATCCCATAAAGGGCGCCCAAAGGGCATACGAACCGGCAATAAAAACGAGGTTTAGCCAGGTTGAGAAAAAGGGCGCCAAAGAAGATGAAAGCGGTAAGCCAGGGTCCGGCATAATGTCTGCCGGCTGCGGAAGTCAGGTGAAGAGAAGAGTCTGCAAAAGGGAGAAGCAGAAAATTTACCGAGCGATACACAAGGGGGATCGGGTCGAGAAGTCCGGTCACAAGCGAAGCTGCAAAGGCCCCATCGAGTTTCAGAAAATAACCGGCTGCAACCCATAATACCGCCAGCCCGACGAATATCGTGACCAGCCGTCTGTTCGCAGGGCTGGCTTTTTGCGAAACTGCAGCGACAATTGCCAGAATGCACAGGATACAGGCAATGCTGAGCGGGTTCCAGGTGGAAGAATCTGCGATGTTTAACACAAACGCCCCGACAGCCGGGCCAAGCAGGACCAGAAGGATGTAATATTTTATCGTCTGTGCTCCCAGATACCGGTTCACGGCGATTTTCTCTTTTACGGAGCGTCCGCGCGAACCGAGATAACCGATGAAATGATGCATGGCGCCGAATGGGCATAGCCAACCGCAGAAGAACCTTCCCAAAACGACGGTAAGCATGATTGTGGCGATGGCCCAGAGTAGTCCCGAGTACAGAGCGCCGGTCGTCAGAATGGTTCCCAGGGCAACAAGCGGATCGAGTTGGAGGAACCAGTTTACGGGCCAGCCCCTCAATTGCCAAAAAGATTGCCCGAAGGTGCTCGCAATAGAGAACCATATAAACAGGACAAAAAAGAATACCTGGGTTATTCGCCTGACAGTTATAATTCTCATCAGATTCTTACCTTGTGGACACGCGGAAAGGACTCAGGGCTTCAAAATCCGAAGTCCCAGCCCCTGCCTGTTCAGCTTTGGCTATGAAGGGCAGATCTGCCGGTGTTTTCCCCAGCAGGGCCGCCCCGACAGCATCGGCGGCAACCTGATCGGTGCTGACGATCATTGTGTTGGTCTGCTTGAGATCGGAAACCGAGCCTCCGGTCGGTCCATTGGAAATCATGGCGAAGGTCCCGTCCAGGATGACGAGAGTAGGCTTTATCATAATCGCAAGGTCTTTTATGAACGTATGTATATCCTGGTGGAAGATGTTTCGCCTGCCTCCGATAAACCCGTACCAGTTTTTCATGGACATCGAGGCGCCGCTCCTGTGATGGTCTTTCACCGGGCAAATCCCGATCAGCTTTGTCGCCCCCTTGAAAGCCCCGGAGAGAACAGGCCAATTCCGGATAAAATTCGAACCGGGCACTGTAATGTTGGTGAAAAGCGATTCGCCGGGCACAATCAGATCGGCTCCGGAACTTCGCGCCGCATCCCCTATGCCGCTAAGCGCAAAACAGCTCTCCGGATTATTGATCGAATTGTCGGTGACTGCGACCGCAGCGGCGCCCGCCCCGAAGCACAGGCGCGTCACTTCGGCAAGCAGCTCCGGATTCGTTGTGGCGCAAAGGGAAGGAGGGGTAGCGAAGGCGGCGTTTACCTTTATCAAGACCCTGTCGCCCTTTTTTACGAAACACTCGATTCCGCCAAGCGCCTTGAGGGCGGCGTTGACAGTCTTGATTCTGTCATCGCCGGTTGCTATCGCTATTTTTTTGCCTGCTTCAGGAACCGAAAAGTCGGGCAGGGCGACCGAGGATTTCTCGACCGGTATGCCGGGACCAACAGGGTCGTAGAGAAAATAACCCATGGCAGCCGCAGCCCCCAGAGTCAGCCCCGCCTTCGCAGAGCGGATCAGAAAATCGCGCCTGTCCATTTCCGATTGGAGCGGATGATCTTTGAATCGTTTACTCATCGTCCGGCCTCGTCGAGTTTGCGATAAATCCGTGATGCGACATCCGTTGCGCTTTCCAAGCTGTCGACCTCGTGAGTCCCGGCAAAAAACTTTCCCCTGTGCAGGACGACTTCATAGGTATCAAACACTTTGTATACTTTAGAATCGGGCGCTCCAGGGATTGCACCGGCTTCCTCTCCCCCGTTCTCAACGAGAAACCGGCCGTATGCGTCAGCAAGCCCGGCGGCTTCTTCAGCGCTTTCACGCTGCGAGAGGAACGCGGTAACCCGGGCAGCTTCCGGACCGTAACTGGCCGTATACACCCGGTCAAGCGCACTGAAGCCGAAAACGTCGCTCATGTGGAGCGATATGCTTGACTCGTCAAGGGATTCGCGCGGAAAGAGAGAAGCCTCCGTCCGCTGCCCGGTATATTTAGGTTCCGCTGCAACAAGGTTTTTGGCCAGTGAACTCATCTCTTGGGCAAGGTCTTTGCTTGCCGATACTATCTCGAAATAGTCAGGCCCATTTGTGAAGAAGAAGGCATCCTCCGTGGCGTATGCGGAAACTCCCAGTTCAACCGGCCTCGAATCTTTTCTTTTCTGCACACTGTATACGGAAAACGCGTCTGTCGGGTTTCCCATCTGGTATATGAAGAGCTCGAGCCAGCTTTTCGGGTCATCTTTTTTGGCAAAACGCCTCGTGCTGAGCTTTACAAAGCCGCTTGAAAGATAGAGATCGGCCTTCCCGTCAATCTTGTCGGATAAGGTCTCGGAGTCGAAAGTTTCCTCGGGGCCCATCGGTACGAGGGTTTCGGGAAGGAAAGCAGGTACGGGCTCTGAACCGGGAGACGGCAGGGAGTTCTTGCGGTAGGCGCCATCGCCTTCCTTCTGAAGAGTAACACTGTAGAAGCCGGGATCGAACATCGATTGTGCAATATAAACCCCACCGGCTATTGCCGCTAGAAGCGCCAGTATGAAAATTCCGATGCAGGTCTCGGCAATGCCGGTGCGCCTCATCCTGTTTCTCCTGTAAAGGTCGATTTAAAAATCGCGGAATAATATCAACCCGGGTGATAGCAGGCAAGGTTTGGTTTCGAAAAGCTGCATCGCTCCGCGATGAGTGAGCAGTGAGCAGTGAGCAGTGAAAAGTGAACGGTGAATAGTGAATAGTGAGTTGAAAAAGCTTCCGGCACACCATCATTTACACTGCGGGCGATCCGACAAGATTTGAAAGGCTTCGGGGGTAAACATGAGCGCTGTTCAAGGTCCAGGGTGCGGCTTATCGCCTCGGGTCGAGGCGGAGTGCTGGCAGGTCTTGGCTATACTACATTTCTTCGGTCGTCCGCCCAGCTTGCCGTTCGCCCGCGCGGCAGCAGCTTTGGCCTCTGAGGTTGATCTGCCGCCTGTCTTGCCCAACCGCGACGCCATCCATTTCCGCGACCCCATAAAACCCTCAAGAAGGCTGGGCAGGTAAAGATCGGCATCAAGTGCGGGGAAGTGGATCCCGAAGCCCGACGGTGAAATTTCAATTTCGGTAAGCTGTCTTCAGATTATTACAGCCCCTGCCCCGCCGTCAAACAGGTGAAATTCTACGGGGTTTATGTTATGGAGAATTGCTTTCGCCAAAGAACGCCTCAGGAAATCCACTGAACCGGAGAACCGGCGATTGATACAACGGTTTGCGCAAGGCTCGAATAAGATGCTCAAGCTCGACAGCGCTCATATCATGAAAATACTGGTGCGATCTACAAACTGGATCGGAGACGCCGTCATGGCCACTCCGGCCCTGGGCGCGGTCAGGGCGGCTTTCCCTTCATCGGAGATCGTACTGGCCGCAAATCCCGTTGTCTCTGAACTCATGAGCCCGCATCCTTTCTGCGACCGCGTAATCGTCTATGACAAAAGAGGCCCGCACAGGGGGATCGGGGGTCTTTGGAGGTTTTGCCGTTTGCTTGCCGAAGAGCGATTCGACCTGGCCATCCTTTTTCAGAACGCCATCGAAGCTGCGATGATAGCCAGGCTGGCCCGGATAAAAACGCGGGCCGGGTATAGCACAGACGGGCGCGGAATGCTGCTCACCCATGCCGTGCGGGCTTCCAAAGATGCGCGCAGGCTTCATCATATTCAATATTACCTGAATATGCTCGAGGGGTTGGGGATTCCCCCCGCCGGACAAGAGCTTCGCCTTCAATGTACGGATGAAGAAAAGAGCTGGGCAGACAATGTCCTGGGCCCCGGGAAATGGGCTGCAATAAACCCGGGAGCCGCATATGGCTCCGCAAAAAGATGGTATCCGGAAAGGTTCGCACAGGTTGCGGACGCTCTTGCCTCTGACTTTGGATATGAATCGCTGCTCGTGGGTGGGCCGGGGGAGGCCGAGATTGGCTCCGATATCGAGTCCCGAATGCGTTCGAAGCCCCTGAACCTGATCGGCAGGACTTCCGTGCGGCAGTTGATGGCGCTTCTCGCATCCGTGCAGCTCGTAATAACCAACGATTCAGGCCCGATGCACGTTGCCGCAGCCTTCGGCCGTCCGATAGTCGCGTTATTCGGCCCCACAGACCATACTACAACGTCTCCGCTGTGCTCCCGGTTCTCATTGGTGCGCAAGGAAACCGAGTGCGCCCCCTGCCTCAAGAGGCAATGTCCAACCGACCACCGGTGTATGGCCGATATTTCCGTAAATGATGTCCTCTACGCGGTGGAGACCTTGTTGAGACCGGAAGATCGGGGTAGCGTATAGCCCCCACAACTAGAAAAAATCCACCGTAGAGAGCGCAGAGAAACTGCAACTTGCAGATAAAACCTTGCACAAAGAACAAGAACTTAACTGACAGAAGTTGTGGAGGGGGCCGGAACTTGACGCACTCAACTGCAGAAGGGGCCCGAGAGCGATGAAAAACTTCCGCGTTCCGCCTTCAGGGTTTCGCAAGATCCTCATCATAAAGCCGAGCTCTTTTGGCGACGTAATTCACGGCCTGCCGGTTCTTCATGCGTTGAGCCTCCGATTTCCGGAAGCCGAGCTTCACTGGGTCGTGGCGAAAGGGTTTGCCGCTATCCTGGAGGGCCATCCCCTCATTCACAGGCTCTGGATCATAGATAAAGATTCCTGGAAAAAGCCCGGAAAACTGCCAGGCACCTGTTGGGAGATTGGAAAGCTGTGGCGGGACCTGCGAAAGGAGAAATTCGACCTGGTGATAGATCTTCAGGGGCTTTTCAGGAGCGCGGCGATAGGTCTTTTCGCCGGGACCGGGGACAGGGTAGGCTTTGAGAACGCCCGAGAGGGGGCGAAGTTTTCCTACAAGTACCTGGTAAGGACAGACACCGAACTGCACGCCGTTGAAAAAAATCTTCGGTTTGCCGAATTTGTCGGCTGCGAGCCGGCCGACCCGGTGTTCGCGCTTCCGCCCCTCGGCGAAGTTCCCGATATTGTCAAGGGTATACAGCTCTACGCCGTTATCGCCCCTGCGGCCGGGACCCTGGTGAAGAGGTGGCCGGCCGAGTATTTCGGTCGTCTTGCTTCCCTTCTGCCCTTCCCTTCAATTATCGTTGGAAGCGGATCGGACGCGGCGCTTGCAGATGAAGTTGCGCACCTGTCGAACTCACGCGCAGTCTCTGTTGCCGGAAAGACAACCCTCAAAGAGCTTGGGGCAATCGTTCGGGGGGCAAAGTTCCTGGTGTCCCCCGATACGGGGACGATGCACCTGGCTGCGGCCCTGAACGTACCCGTTTTCGCGATCTTCGGACCCACAGCCCCCCTGCGAACCGGCCCTTACGGTAAGATCCATTCGATCATACGATTGGAGCTTCCCTGCTCGCCCTGTTTCACAAGAAAGCCCTGCCCGGACTGGAGGTGTATCCGCGAAATCACCCCCGAGATGGTTCTGAAGGTTATCAGCGAAAAAATGGCCTGCCCTGCAACAGGTGGTCAGTACCTCCAATGAAGTTTATTTTACGGCCCAGGACATCAGGACATGCGGGAGGCGGCCAACCGCAGCAGATGGTAGATGGTAAACGTGTAGGGCGCCTCGCGCTGCAACTGATTCGATCGAGACAGCACCGCCCCGCAGATTTCTTCCAACTCCAATGGACGGTGGTGCTCAAAATCCACCAGCATCGATGTTTTTATCGGGTCAAAGCGGCGGACCAACTCAAACATTTCCTTGCAGTCGGTTTCGGTCAGCGACACCCCATCGGCGGCTGCGGCGATCGTGGCCTCGGCCATCAGTCCGTAGACAATTTGCGAGAGCCCCGGGTCGTGCATGAGCGTGCCGGTATCGAGCAGGGTGAGGGCGGATAAAGGGTTCATGCCGTTATTGATGACCAGCTTACGCCAGAGTTCAAGTTGAATGTTACCGGTCACTCGAGTGGGAATGCCGGCCTGATTGAAAACGGCATCCAGCCGCTCGAGCAGTTCCGTCGAGTTAGAGGACGCCGCAGCCGTCGGCCATTGGCCCATTACCACCTGCGCCGGCCCAACGGCGTCGATGATGCCCGGCGCGGTCAGGTGTGAGCCGATCAGCACGGCCAGTCCTCCCAGAACCTTCTCTGCGCCCAGATGTCTGGTCAGCACTGCTTCGTTGTCGACCCCGTTTTGTAGCGACAGCACCGGCGTGGACGACTCCCCGAGCCGATCTGCTAGATGACGGGCGATTGCCTCGGTGTCAGTAGCTTTGACACAGAGAATAATCAAGTCCGCTTCGGATGGTAAGGAGCTTTGGAGAAACTGTTCCAACGAGCAAGCTCTTACCGGTGCGTCAAACCGCCATTCGGGATGGTTAACGCGCAAGCCCCGGGTTTGCAGCACTTGCAGGTGAGCTCCCCTGGCAATAAAGGTAACTAACTGGCCGTTGGCTTGCAGTCGCGCGCCATAATAGCCGCCAATCCCGCCTGTACCGATAACCACAAAATGCATTTTGCATTTCCTCTCTTTTCGGCGCCGGTAAAAATGTTCCGCTCAAGCACATGCAGAGCCTGTAAACGGCGAAACGGTTCAATCCAATCTCCCTCACGGGTCTGCCCATTCCCATGATAGCGCCAATCGGCAAAATTTTCATCATTCAGGACGATCAAGTAAAGAGTCCAGTTTGCGGCGGTAGACAAATGATTCAGAGACGTTGAGGGTTTCGGCCAGCAAACTCTTTTCGTAGGAGGAGAGTTGCCTTGAAACTTGTGTACACCTCATCGGTGCGTTCTTCCTTAATCAGTTGGATGATCGGATGGGGCGAACAGGGTTGTCTTATCGTCCGGTTCATGTACGACATCCTGGTGTTCAGCCCCACCCGCTGACAGTTGAGGGTGATGGGTTAAGGGTGGGATTTTCACTCTTCGCTCTTTTAACTTCTGGATACAATCAGGTGCGCGGGTACCAGCGACTCAAATTCTAATAGCCACTTCCAACAATCAAGCCGTCTTTTGTTTCCCTGACGTAGGTGTTCTTAGTCTTGCCTTGCCACTCATACGTTACCCAAATCCCATTGGCATCCGCTTTACTCAAGGCATTATAGATCGCTTCCATGCCGGCCTTGATATTCTGGCCTGTCATCATGGGATGAACGAGCATGGTCCCGTCCCTCTTCATTATGAATACGTATGGGTTTTCTTGGGCGGCAGATGTGAAGTCAGCAGCGGTTTTACCGCTATTTATCCCGGTGACGATCTCATCCACCCTTTTTTTAATGGCATCCCTGTTCGGTTCGGCTGCAAAAGCATACAAGGCAACCGTTAACACAAAGACTATTGTCAAACATGCTGTTAGAACCTTTTTCATGCTCATCTCCTCCGGTTTTCTTAATTGTTTCTAAAATGGATCCTAATTCATTCGAATAACGCTCTCCTAATCCACGATGGCCTGATACACAAAATCTCGCATACGATATTGGTAAGGAAGTGCCTGAGCTGGTGCTTGTATCATCAGTATGCCAACCAATTGTTCTTTCGGGTCTACCCAGAAATATGTGCCTAAAATCCCCATCCAGTAATAACTCCCTTTGGAACCCGGCAGAGGACTTCGTTCCGGTTCGCTGTTAATGGCAAAACCTAACCCAAACCCCTGACCGGTTTCCAAACTGAAGCCCGGCCATGCAATTTGATCTTGAACAGAATTTGCAGATTTATACCCAGGTGGTACATGGTTAGAGGTCATGTGCTCTATGGTTTTGCGCGAAACCAAACGTGCTCCGTCCAGAGTTCCTCCGTTGAGAAACATCTGACATAAACGAGCATAATCCTGGGCGGTTGACACTAAGCCTTGACTGCCTGACAACCATTTTGGCTTCTTTGTCACATCCCAAAGCCAAGGAAAACGAATTTGTGGTTCAGCAATTCGCGCTTGTCGTTCAACGCCTTCTGCCCAAAATCCGGTGTCCTTAAGTTTAAGCGGTTTAACGATCCTCTCTGCAATAAAAGTATCGAATTCAGAACCTGTTACAACTTCTACGATGCGTGCCAGTACGTCTGTCGATTGCGAATAATCCCATGTTGTTCCCGGATGATGTTGCAAGGGTAGTTGAGAGAGTTTTGTAACCAGCTCGGCATTTGTCTGATCAAAAGCAAGTGTTTTGGCTCCATTATAGAGGTCCTTAACCATAGATTTCCCAAATACGCCATAAGTGAGGCCTGACGTGTGGCGGAGCAAATCTTGCACCGTCATCTCACGATTGGGCGTTTCGAAAACAAGCTCGGTCTTTCCAGTTGCTGGATCTTGCTTCTCGATGCCTACCTTCAAATTTTTGAACTCCGGAAGATATACAGAGACAGGAACAGGTAGTTGTATTTTCCCTTCTTCTGCCAACATCATGATTGCGAGGGAGGTAAAAGGCTTTGTCATAGAGGCGATACGGAAAATCGAATCGCGCTTCATGGGAATATTTTTTTCTCGATCCTGATAGCCAAACGCTTCAAAGTAAGCGATCTTGCCTTTGCGCAAAACCATAACGACTGCTCCAGGAACGACTTTTTTATCAACATCGCTCTGAATCCACGCCGAAATTCTTTGCAGCCGCTCTTTAGATAACCCAACCTCCTCAGGCTTTGCTGCTTTAGGGATAGCTTGTGCGAAGGCTATCGAAGCTGCCAAAATAACAAATAGAGAGGCCAACATCATTTTCTTGATGATTTTCATAATCTTGCTCTCCTCTCCGAGGAAATCTTCAAGATGGATGTAACTGCTCCGCCACTAATTTTTCTGTGTGGGGGCGCGGTAGCAACCCCCCCCCCCGCACTAGTGGCCCTTCAACGCTGGGTCATCCCGTGGCACACCTCTCCACTGTTCGGTTTGCGATACCCACTCGGGCTCCTCGGGGCGTCGCTGCGATATTTCGGCCGTGATCGTAACATCCAGCGTTATCTTTTGGCCGGAGTTGTCGATGACAGTCATCGAATAAGTACCAGCGGTAATACCGGCCGGTAACGAAGCAATTATTTCTTCTGGTTGCCAACTCCGTACCGTTACCGCCGTCTTGCCGATCTGAACGGTCCCCACTTTGGTCCCGAAGCTGTCACCATGCACATAAATTATCCCGGCGCCATAATCGATTGCAGTATCTGTGACGGCACCGAAGACAACCGCCGGGGTGACTATCAACGCCGACAACACGATTGTTAAAGCTACACACTTATTGATGGTTCTCATGGCAACCTCCATCATCTCTTGTGATAAATCCAAATCATTCTTGAGAGATACCATCCGTAAATGCGCACTCTCACTTAGAGAAAAGTTCTACGGAGCAAAAAGGCGAGATGGTCCCCAAAAGGGATATCTAAAATCCCCCTTGGGGGCTTCACATGGGCAGTTTCAGGTAGGTCCACTTCATGACTTACTCCAGACAGAAGTCTTTCTGGAAATAGCTATGAAGGTATGACCAGGACAGCATGCGCTGAGCCCATTAATGTCATAGACATGGCCACTGCAGCAAGTACCAGCAAAAACCTAGCAGGTGTGAAATTTCGCTTTTTCATGGTTTTTCCTCCTTTGGTAGAGTGGTTAAATCATTAAATGCTTGCCGACAAAATGCTTGAGACGAATGAACTCATCGCCTGCAAATTTTTCACCGGCTCCGTGGACATATACGCGAAAAAGTGCCGCGATGCCTCTCACAAATAGTCGTGTACGACATTCCCATGCGCCAGCTCGAAATCAAGGACACAATAAAAGCCCCCGACTATTTCCTGCGGCGCCAGAGAATAACGTGGGCCTCTCGGAGGGATGTCAAAATTGATGGCAGTTTTTCCTTCGATGACCCTGTGTATTACTATGTTCTGAAAGGACGCGGCCGTTAACTGCTTTACATCCGGTGGGGTGCTTTTCCTTACAGACGGAATGATTTTCAGGTTGTACATTGGTTTTTCCAATCCGCTCAAGGCGCCTGCCATTCCAGTTCGCGTCATCTGCATTGAAATCCGCAGGATCTCCTCCCCCCTTATATCGACGCATCTGGTTAAAACGTCTGCCTCTATTAGAGAAGTGAAGTGTGCTTGCTTTCTTGGAAAGCCCCAGATTTCTCTTCCTCCCGCTATGCCCTCAACATTGTCGAGGAAGTGATAGGCCATGTAGTTCCCAGCCTCACCCTGAAATTCCACGGGGATGCTGATTACCGCCTCGTGGTAGTGACCAAGGCCAACAACGTTAAAATCATTGATCCAGGCATAAACCAGATTTCCTCCGGCTGGTTTTAGCGGCTCGGGTACAACCCGGTTCACCGCAAACGCATTAGCCCGATAAATGCACACGAGGACACTTCCGCCCCTGTAAAGATAGGGAGGCTCAGGGTAACTCGGCCACATGGCGGGCATGCTGTACGGGATATCCGACATTTTCACGGTCTCGTTCTCCTAAAACAGCCAGTTCTGAGGCTATCTTGCTGCTGTTTACTGTTTCTATATCAGAAACCGATTTCACGACCGTTACATGGCCGCAGGACTTCTTAAATGTTGGAGCGGCTTCCTGACTATGTTTACGGGAAAGGATAGTGCCGGCTGCGTTTTTTTGTTGGGTGGGATCGCAAAATTACGAAGCGCAAAGAGGAGCGCTGCGGGCGGTTCGTGAGTTCGCGGGTTATGGCTGTTATGCGCCGAATACCAGAGTGCCGGCAGGAAAAATGAGAGACTGCCAATAAATTAAGGCAAGCAGCCCATTCATATCATGTTATTTCTCACCCCTCTGACGATAACCTAAAAAGCTTATCCAAGGCATTTTGGGCCTTGCCCAGCCAATGATCCATTCCCATTCGGCCGAACACGACCTCCGCCATTCGCAGTTGCTCCATTGCCTCAGCGGTCTGCCCCGCATCTGCGCTCAACTCTCCAAGGTGAAAATGGTCTACCGCAACAATTGGTTTCAGTTTTAGTTCTTCGGCTGTCTCGATGCCGCGCAAAATATGTTCCCTGGCCTCATCGAATCGGGCTGGATCGCCCGCGCCAAGGGCCATTGCTTCCTGATTGCCCGAAACCTCCAAAAACAATTGCTCACGCCTTAGGCAACTCGGCAATGAGTTTGTTCACCCGCTCCAGTTCCCATGGAATATTGCTGGCTGACCACTGAGCAGCGGCTTTTTCAAAATGCTGACGGGCAGCATCCGTATTCCCTCGATCACGACAGATCATCCCCCAGTGCATCTGCATGCGGGCAGCATAAAGGCGGGCTTCACCCAGTTCAAAAAGGAGAAGGCTTTCAGCCATTTGTGCTTCAGCTTCGTCCCACCTTGGCGTGCTCATTGCGGCAAGCGATCTTCCCCATACTTCACGCGCCCTGGCTTCACCTGAAATGCCGCCCATCTTCCGGGCCATAGCGATACTTTGCTCAGTTAAGGATATGGCCTGTTCGACCCGCCCTTTGCCAAGGGCAATTTCGGCGGAAGTACTGGCGTGTAAGTCAGCGCCCACAAGTTGCCCGCCAAGCTCCTGTGCAACTGCTTGGCACTTTGCCATACTTTCGGCGGCGGCCTCGAACTGTCCGGCGAAAACCTCGGCATAGGCGCGAACAGCATAGCAGCGATAGACGAAAAAGCGGTTACCTGATTGTCCGAGAGCTTCTATTGCTTGTCGAGACGTTTCTATGGTGCAGGCAAGATTGCCGGCAATAGCGTATATCAAGGACAGGCTGAGAGTACTATAACCGATCTCTGATAGAGAATTCAGCTCACGGGCGCGGGCAAGAGCACATTGACATTCCGCCAATCCCTCTTCATAGCTGCCTGTCGCTCCCAAAGTCACGCCATGCATGGACAAAGACCGAATCCAGAGTGTCCAGTCGCCCAACTGCTCCAATAGCGTAATCGCTTGACGGAGCAGCCGTTCAGCTTTGCCGAAATGGCCCTGAAACACTAATAGCGTTCCCATGCACCGGTAGGTGGCAGCCAATAGTTCAGCGTCGCCCAATTTTTGCCCGACCGCCAACACCTGACTTAAATACCTCATTGCTTCAGGCATTGCACTGCTCATGAAATGGAAATGGCCAATCCAATATCGCACTCGCGCCATGCGGAACTGGTCGCTGCCGGGAGCACCGTTAGGCCCGGGTAATTCCTGCACCAGCCGCTCCGCCTCGCTCATGCGGGCTATGTTCTGCTCCGGTGAGTCAACAGTCATGGATACGCTCACTTGCTTCATGAGTGTATCCACCTTGCTTCTACGGTTGTTTTCCGAAGACGGCAGGTGCGCCAGCGCGTCGAGCGCGCGAGCATAATGCAACCGTGCTTCAGGTGAGGCAAACAACCGGGTCGCGGTGTCTCCTGCCCGTATCAGGTACTCGGAGGCCCGCTCCCAGGCTTCGCCCCGCAAAAAGTGCTCGCCGATGACGGTGCAAAACTCCGCAATCCGCTCGGAAAAGAGTTCCGCAATTGCCAGGGCTGTTTTACAGTGCAGTTCTTTTCGCCGTGCGGCAAGCAAGCTCCGATAAGCGGTCTCCTGGGTGAGTGCATGCCGAAATATGTACTCCAGTTCGGGGGAAAGACTCTTCCTGTAGATAAATTCCAACCTTTGCAACTGAATCAGTCCTGATTTGAGTCCCTCTTTCATTTCCGAGATAGTCTCCAGGATGTGAAAAGCAAACTCCCGCCCTATTACAGCGGCCATCTGCACGATCCTCTTGAGGCTTCCCTCCAGACGGTCCATGCGGGCGGCTATGATCCCCTGAATGGTGTCGGGAACTTCCATACCGGATATATCTCCGGCAAGGACAAAACTCTCGCCCTTTCTACGGATGGAGCCCTTCTCAATCATTGCAAAGGTAAGCTCTTCAATGAAAAACGGGTTTCCTGCGGACTTGCCGAGGATGATTTCCCTCAATTCGGGTGCAACATATCCACCCTCCAGGATCGCTGCAACAAGATCCGCAGTCCTGCTCATGGAAAGCTGCCCGACCCCGATCCCGCTATAACTGGACCTACTGCCCCACTGATGGGTATATTCATTTCTGTACAAAAGGAGGAGGAGTATTCTGGTCCCCGGGAGGAAGCCGATCATATAATCCAAAAACTCCTCCGTGGTCCTGTCGATCCAGTGAAGGTCTTCAATTGCCAGAACCATGGGCCGGACCCTGCTGGCTCCAATCAGCAAGTCCCGGATGGCCTCGAAGGTCTTTCCCCTCTTCTGTCTCGGTTCGAGCTTGGCGTATTCCTTATCCTCAACCTTAAGGGACAAAAGTTCCTGGAGCGGCGGGATGATGTACCGAAGCTTCTTGTCAAGCCCAAGGATTTTCTTCCCGAGTTTTTGTATGATCGTTTGTTCCTGCTCGCCTTCCTTTACTCCGATGAACGACCTTAGTACGTCCAGTAAAGGCAAGTATGGCATCGACTCGCCGTAGTGAGAGCATCGGCCCTCGAAATACCGGCACTCGCCCTTCGGCAGGGACTTTTTGAACTCCAGCAGCAGCCTCGATTTGCCTACTCCCGCTTCGCCTGCGATGCCGACGACCCGGCCTTCTCCCGATCTGGCCTTTTCGAACGCCTCATTTAATGCCTTGATTTCACGCGTGCGGCCTATGAACCTGGTAAGACCCCTGGCAGCCGAGGCGGCGAACCTCGTTTCAACACCTGTAGGCTTTATGAGCCGGTACGCCTCGACGGATTTTTCCTTCGCCTTGACTTGAATACTGCCGATTGGCTCGAACTCGAAATATTCCCTGGTCAGTTTGTACAGGCGCTCTGTAACCATTACTGCGCCAGGCTCGGCATTGTTCTCCATCCCCGCTGCCAGATTGACCGTATCGCCCTTGGCCGTGTAGTCCATCCGCAGATCATTACCGATAGACCCGACCACAACAGGACCGCAGTTGAGGCCGATACGCATTTTGAAGTCGATCCCATAACGGTCCTTAAGGCTTTCTGCGTATGGCGCAAGGGTGTCTTGTATGGCCAAAGCAGCATGGCAGGCACGCTGTACGTGGTCTTCGTGCGCAATGGGCGCACCGAAAAGAGCCATCACACCATCGCCCAGGAACTGGTTGATTGTCCCCTCAAACCTGTGAACCTCATTCAGGATTAGGCGAAAACATCCGTCCATTATCTGGTGAACGTCCTCTGGATCGAGATCCTCAAAAACAGCGGTGGAATTGGCCACATCCGCGAACATGACGGTGACTATTTTGCGCTCACCCTCTATGGAACTGCGAGTGGTCAGGATCTTGTCGGCTAAATATTTGGGGGTGTAGGAGCTGGGCCTGTCGAGATCCATCGGTCTGGTTTCTGCGTCCTTCCGTCCGCTCTCTACAATGCGACTATATATCGAGTTTGTTAGCTTATCCGGACCCACGCCCAGTTCCCTGCCAAGCACTCTCTTGCATTCATTATAGACCCGGATAGCTTCGGTCCTCATTCCAATATTCGAATATAACAACATCAGCTTCCGGTAAGCTTCCTCCAAAGTCGGATCGGCCTTTATCAGCAATTTATAAAGATCGATAGATTTGCGTGAATTGCCCAGATGCTCGCAATTTGAAGCCGTGCGCCGTAAAACATCTATATAGAGGGCGCGGGTTTTTTCTCTCTTCAGCATGGTCCAGGGGGTATATAATTCCTCTTCGAGATAGTCCCCCTTGTACAGCTCGATCGCGGCATTCCCAAGGTCGATGGAACTCTTGATGTCCCCTGCCTGCTCCGCTTTCCTTGCACGTTTACAGAGAGAAAGGAATTCGTCGATATCCAGCTGGACCAGGCTCCGATTCAGTGAAACCGTATTACTTTCGAAGGCTATATAATTGGACTCTGATCTCACCGAATGTCCGAGTATTTTTCTGAGCCTGTGCAGTACGACTCTAAAATTTTGCTTTCCATCATCAAGTGAAGTATCAGGCCAGAGGTCGTCTATGAGGAAATCTATCAACACATTTTCTGCTCCCCTGGTTATAAGAGCCTTAAGGAGCATCTGTGGTTTCTTTGCTGCGCTCCATTCTTTTTCTGTTATAGGAGTTTCGCCGCGAATGAGCTGAAATTTTCCGAGTACATTAATCTGAAATCTGAATTTGGGGGACTTCGGCTTTGTTTTCATCTGTGGATCGGATTGATTCATACAACCGAGATCTCATCGGGGGCCTCAATGCATTGAAACATTCGGCTAATTGCGTCTTTCCCCGGCAAACGGGCTGATACACTTGTTTTACGCATAAAGTCGGCGAGCACTGTCCCTTAGACTATCAGGATAACTCAAGAGCCTGTAAAATCAAAGAAATTTTCTTAACGAAGAAAGAAGCGCCACCCTGTTCGTTCAGAATTTTGGGTCCGATAGCGTAGGTGAAACCTTCTTGGAGAAATTTGCTCAGCTTGCCACTGTGGTGAATAGGCAGTTCTCTTCCATATGATCTGGTAATCTTAACCTTTTCGCCCTTCCGATTTGTCAAGATGGAGAGAGATAGGAAGGAGTGATTTTCACTCCTCATGACCTTGGCCAGAGCCAAGCTGCACCACGGACCCCGCTGGAATCCCCATGCTTGTTGCGGGTGATCGGCGTCTCCGCCTCGCCACCGAATACGTACCATGATAACTGTGGGGGCACCAACTCGTACAGCTCATCCACCTTACTCATACCCCCGCCGAGAACGACTACGTCCGGGTCCAAGATGTTGATAGCATGGGCGAGGGATCGAGCCAAGCGATTGGAATATCGATTCAATACGGCCCTGACAGCTCCATCACCGTTACGGGCCAGGGCGACAATCTGTGCCCCATTCAGCTTGACGGGCCTATAACCTGTCAATTCAGGTGTTGTCCGGGCGTAGTCGTCCACAAAACCTGTTCCGGAGATCCATTTCTCGATGCAGGACGACTTCCCACACCAGCATGCAGGCCTGGGTATTCCTCTTCGTTCATCCAAGGGAGTGGGTTGTGCCCCCACTCACCGGCCACCAAGTTGACTCCTGCACATGGCCTTCCGTCAATAGCAATACCAGACCCACAACCTGTTCCGAGGATCACTGCGAATACGACACGGTAGCCCGCGCCCGCACCATCGACCGCTTCGGAAAGAGCGAGACAGTTTGCGTCGTTCATTCACCGCACCTCGCGTTTAAGGATGCGGCCCAAATCTCGGTCCAGGGGATGGCCGTTCAGTGCCTTCGTGTTGGCGTTTTTGACGCACCCCGTTCGAGTCGAGATGGCGCCGGGAATGCCGACGCCGACAGTCCCGATCTGACACAGTGCCGATTCCGCTTCCGCAATCAATTCGGCGATGGTGGCAACGATGGCTTGGTAGCTGCTGGGGTCAGTATCGACCCGTTTCCGGTAGATTTCGGTCCCACCTTCGTCGAGTGCGATGATCTCTGTTTTCGTCCCTCCTAGATCGATCCCGAGTCGCATCGATACACCCTCCACTACTAAGGAAAAAGGAGTTCTTGTGTCGAAAGCAGCTCCAACAAAAGATCGAGTCGAACTGAGCCGTAGATCGCATTCCATGCCTCTAAAATCAAGGGGCGGGTTCGCCCTTCTTCAATTCCTCATCCCGCAGCACCCTTCGCAACACTTTGCCGCTGGCGGTTTTGGGTATCTCGTCCAGGAATTCGATTTGCCGTGGAACCTTGTATGCAGCCAACTGCTTTTGACAGAATTGGGAAAAGTCTTCTTTGGAGACCTGTCCCTTGTATTCTTCTTTGAGGGAAATGAAAGCCTTGGGCGTTTCTCCCCGGTAGGCGTCCGGCACGCCGACGACAACAGCCTCCTTGGTCGCCGGATGACCGTAGAGCACGTCCTCCACTTCGCGCGGCCAGACTTTGAAGCCAGAGGAGATGATCATGTCCTTTTTGCGGTCCACCAGATATACCCAACCATCCTCATCCACTTTCACAATATCTCCGGTGCAGCACCAGCCATCGACGAAGGTCTGCCGGGTTTCTTCGGGTTTATTCCAGTATCCCCCCACGATCTGGGGACCCCGGACCAACATCTCTCCGGTTTCGCCAAGGGGTGTGATCCGGCTGCTGTCCACGGGGTCCACCACCATGAGTTGGGTGTTGGGCAAAGGGATGCCAATGGAAAGCGCACCGGTTTCGGGATCCACCGGCGCCCTTTGGCCGGGCGGGGTAAAGATGAGCGGCGCAGTGGACTCGGTCAACCCCATGACATTGTAGATATAGCTTCCCGCCTCATCCTGCCAGCGGTTGATCACTGCTTCGGGGACCGGGGCCCCCCGCTGATGGGAGTGCGAAGAGAAGATAGATCATATTTCTTGAATTCAGGGTGATTGAGCAGGGCGATATACATGGTGATGGGGCCAACGCCATGGGTAATCCGGTGCTTTTCGATGGCCTCGAGGGCCAGTCCCGGTTCGAACCGATAGCCGGCAACCACAGTACCGCCCACAAAGAACGGTAAAACCGTCTGCATGTTGGCGCCGGTGATATGAAACCACGGCACAAAACCGAAAAACACATCCGAACACCCAAGCGAATACCACAAGGCATTATTGAGCGCATTGGCGATGTGATTCGCGTGCGAGGTCAATGCTCCTTTGGGAACGCCGGTGGTTCCCGACGTATAGGATATGGCGGCCAGGTCCCGGCCCTGGACGGATTCCATCCGCCCCCCGGCCGAGGTTTTATCCAACGCTTCCTTGAAATCGAGGGTTGCTTCCGGGGTCTGCTTTACGACATTTTGCAGAAAGAGGGGCGTTTCCCCTGCCCGGGAATACCAGTCCAGAGGGCTCGTGGTCATGACCCGTTCGATAGAAGGGGTTCGAGGAAGCACGTTTCGCACTGTCGGGTAGAGAGCTTCTTCACAGATGATGAGCCGGGGAGAACAATCGTTGATTAAATATTCGATCTCCCTTTCCTTCAACATGGGATTCATCGGCACAACCACCGAACCGTTTTTCCAGCATCCATATTCGGCGATAATGTAGGCTGGGACATTTTGCATGTACAGGGCCACCCGGTCCCCTTTACCGATCTTGAAATCCTGCAGCAGCGCTAAAAATCTGGAACTCAGGCCGTCCAGTTCGCCATAGGAAAACACCGTATCGAAGTAGATCAGGGCGGGGCGATGTGGAAACAGGCGCGCACTTTCCTCGAAGACCTGTGCGCAGGAGACGTCGGGAACCTCAAAGACGGCTGGAACCCGTTTGGGCCATCGGCGATACCAGGGCTTGTCGGCATAAGGGTTCATGGTTTACTCCTTGCGAAGATTAAATTGTCATGAGCTTACCACAACTCCAAACAAATTGGGTAATTGAACTAAGCCTTCTGCAGCGCACTACGCACAAGCGCCGTTTCCCTCGTATGATAGTCTTAGATACAATGCAGTTCCACCTCGCCCGATTCACCGCCTTTTGCCAAAGACCGGCTTTTCTAACGGCCTGTTCGCACTTAGATTGTGAGTTATATGCGAGCGGGCGGTGGGACCGCCACGCCTCGCGGAGCGTCGAAATTGGCCTTTGGCGGTGGCACAGGCAGGATCTCGACGCTATGCCTGACCTGTGCATGACCAGAGGCGGCATTTATGTACGCCTCACCAGATGGTTCCTGTAAGGAGGAGGACATCTATGTTCATCGTTCATGTCTTTGTCCATGTCAAAGAGGACCAAGTGGAAGCTTTTAAAGCCGCAACCGTCGAAAATGCCCGAAACAGCGTCGAGGAAAAGGGAATCGCCCGCTTTGATGTGATTCAGCAGACAGACGATCAGACCCGTTTCGTACTGGTTGAGGTTTATCGCACCCTGGAAGACCCTGCCCTGCACAAGGAAACGGCCCACTACAAGACTTGGCGCGATACCGTCGAAGCCATGATGGCCGAACCGCGCACGAGCATCAAATTTGCCAACGTGTTTCCGGATGAACAGGGGTGGGACTGATGAGCATGAATTTCGAATTTACAACCGCAAATCGCATTCTTTTTGGTCCGGGAACCTTGCGCGAAGTAGCTTCCATCGCCGTCCATCTGGGGAATCGAGCGCTGATTGTAACCGGCCGCTCCCCGGACCGGGCGTCAACACTGGTTAGCCAACTCGAGTCTAAAGGGATATCAGTCTTTAGTTTCACTGTAGGAAGTGAGCCGACCCTTGAAACTGTGCAATCCGGCGCCGGTGAGGCAAGAGCAAACGGTTGCGAATTTATAGCCGGATTTGGCGGCGGGAGCGTCATCGATACCGGCAAAGCCATAGCGGCCCTTTTGGCCAACAAGGGCGAGCTGCTCGACTATCTTGAAGTCATTGGAAAAGGGCGCCCGCTTACCGAACCATCGTTGCCTTACATAGCAATACCTACTACCGCCGGCACCGGATCGGAAGTTACGCGAAACGCGGTGCTCGCGTCTCCGGAACACAGGGTGAAGGTAAGTCTCAGGAGTCCGTATATGTTGCCGCGTGCGGCAGTGATAGATCCTGAATTAACCCGCTCGCTGCCCCCTTCGGTTACCGCCGCTACAGGGCTCGACGCGCTTACCCAACTGATCGAACCTTATGTGTGCAACAGCCCGAACCCATTGACTGATGCGCTTTGCCGCGAGGGAATCCGGCGCGTGTCCACGAGTCTTCGCAGGGCCTGGCTTGATGGTGATGACCTTAACGCGCGTACGGATATGTCACTCGCAAGTCTTTTTTCCGGCATGGCCCTGGCAAATGCGAAACTGGGGGCCGTGCACGGGCTGGCAGGTCCTTTGGGCGGAGTGTTGTCAGCGCCTCATGGCGCGATTTGCGCCAGGCTCCTTCCTTTCGTTATGGAAACCAATCTCAAATCCATTGAAAAAAGGGCGCCCGGTTCACCAGCATTGCCCAGGTATTCGGCGGTAGCCCGGTTGTTGACCGGAGAAGAAGCAGCCGGCCCTGCGGATGGAGTTCTCTGGTTACAGTCCCTGTGCAGGGAGTTCGAAATCCCGACCCTGTCACGGCAGGGACTCAGCCGGCAAATGATCCCGGCTATCGCAAACCAGGCCATGAGATCAAGCAGCATGAAAGGTAATCCGATCGAAGTGAATGAGTTGGAGCTGTCGAACATCCTCGAACAGGCGATGTAAAAGTCTTGAAGCGAAGAAGGACCAAGACCTGGAGGGAATCTTCAAATTTGAAAAGTGTGTGCGGTACATGCGTAGGGTAAAAAAAGATCTTAAAATGCTCCACATTCCTGCTCATAAGCCGTAAAAACAAGGATTGGCAGACAGCCCAAAGTCAGGTATGGTGCAGGAAACAGAGTCAGTATCCGAGGGAGAGAAGAAATGAAAAAGCCTGGATGGATTAAAGTTTTTCTAATTGTTGCCTGTATGTCTATTTTTTTGCAGTCCAGCAGTGTTTTTTGCGCCGAACCTGGCGAAAAAGAGCCGACTGTGAAGTTCATCCTCCCGGCCCCTGATTCTGCGCAGACGCAGACATATCTTGGCCTCGACGCGATGAAGCAGTTTAAAGTCGGTGACATAAGGGCGAAGATCGTCGTTATCGAGTTCATGAGTGGGCTCTGCATACCCTGCCAAGCCAACGCCCCCATAATGAACGACATCTACAAAACGATCCAGACAGACTCAGGCCTGGCCGACGTAAAGGTTATCGCAATAGCAGTCGGCGATGACAAAACCAGCCTGGAGACGTTCAAGAAACGGTTCGAGCCGCCCTTTCCGGTCCTGCTCGACACAAGCCGTGAGATTATGAACTCCATGGGTGTAAAAAACACTCCAATCACTCTAGTCGTTTCGACTGAGGACGCCAAGGTGCTCTTCACCCAGCCCGGAGTAATCCCGGACGCCGACGCGTTTGTGAAAGAGGTGAAATTTGTAAAGCAGTTGGAAGCCATGGACAAAGAAAGCCAAAAGTAAGACAACAGCGGCAATGAGATTTACGGAATTCGAAAATTTAAGGATTTTGCTGAAGGAGTCCGTCCTTCGGGATTTACCCCCTGAAGAGATCGACGAGCATCCAAGAGGGTTTATTTATGCTTAGAAGCATTGACGTCATCGAGATGACTCAGCGTATGGTGCGGGCCCAAAGCATCAACCCCATGGGGGACACCCGCATGGTGGCGCAGGTTTTGGCCGAGGCGCTCGAACCCGCCGGGTTCCGGTTAACGTGGAGGGAAACTCCAGGCAAGGGGGTCAACCTGGTGGCTGTTCTACAGGGTGAGGGCGGCAGACCTCCCCTGTGTTTCACGGGTCATATGGACACGGTGCCGTTGGGCGAGGTCCCGTGGACAGTCGACCCATTCGGGGGCGAAATTCGTGACGGCAAGCTCTACGGCCGAGGCGCCAGCGACATGAAATCCGGACTTGCGGCAATAGCCGCTGCCGGAATCGATCTCTGCCGGGTACCTGGCCGCGCCTCTGACGTGGTCCTGATTTTCACAGTGGGGGAGGAAACGGGTTGCGAGGGTGCAAAAGATCTGGCCGAGTCGGGGCTGCTCCCCTCCGGGGCAGGCGCCCTTGTGGTCGGCGAACCTACGGACTGCCGGCCGCTCGTGGGCCACAAGGGGGCATTGTGGCTGCGGGCGGACTTTTTCGGCCGGGGCGCCCACGGCTCCATGCCCGAGGCCGGGGACAACGCCGTCTATAAAGCCGCAAGAGCTGCCCTGGCTCTTGAAAACTTCCTGGCGAATTACCCGTCTCATCCTCAGTTGGGCAATCCGACGATCAATGTTGGAACAATCGGCGGCGGCGGAAAAGTGAACATGGTGCCCGACGCCGCTTTCCTCGAGATCGATCTGCGCACCATCCCCGGACTCGACCACCACAACCTGGAAAACTCGGTTCAAGATGTCCTGGGGCCGGCGGCCAAGCTAACCCGCCTGATAGATGTCCCCTCAGTGCTAACGCCTCAGGACGACCCCTGGATCTCTTCTGCGCTGGATGTCCTGAAACGGCTGAGGGGAAGCCCCCAGACGCCGGGCACAGTCAGTTACTTCACTGACGCATCCATCCTTTACTCCGCCCTGGGCAGTCCGCCGACTCTTATATACGGCCCCGGCGTGGCCCGCCAAGCGCATCAAACCGATGAGCATTGCCACGTCCCGGCAATCATCGAGGCCCGCGAAGCTTACGCGGCCATTGCCGGGCAGTGGCTTTCAGGTTGATGCAGCGGGATCTGAAACTGCCAGCGTCGCATCCGGAAACCCCGGATTAGACACTAGCGGTTTTCGATTCGGAAAGGAGGCATTTTTCGTCCTGGCAAGGAAATCAAGGGGTTGCGCGGAGGCGTACATGGGTACGCCGCACAAGAAACCCCGAAG
>JBKQTS010000033.1:0-10790 GCA_052143075.1 Syntrophobacteraceae bacterium
GTATTTGGGTCGGGCCAAGGTAATAACACGGTTTCTACGGGTAAATGTCAAAGTCATTTTTAAAAGCTGTTATCCCGACAGGCTCCTAGGCCCGGCTCAGAGCTATCATTTTGGGGTCAAAAGGGAGCTTTTAAGCGCTAATAAGGCTTGTGTTTTTGACATTTACCCGTAGAAACCGTGTTATTACCTTGGCCCGACCCAAATACCCGAAAACTCTTCAGTATAAGTTTGAGTTAAGTTTAATAACCAGAGAAAGCCTTTTCGTTATTGCCCAGGTTATTCCAGCCTCCAGACCTCCACTGTTTTTTCCCGGGTGCTGAAAATCCAGAGTGTAGCAAAGGACATACACTGTTGTAGGTGAAAGCCTGCAATGGAGTCCGATCCTTACCGCATTGATCAAGGCCAGAGACTAGTTCGAAGGTTGGCACGTTAGCTGCTTGTTGTTTACTCCTACCCTAAAGACTCGGGTGTGCCCACTAAACCGAGACCGGGGGGTAATATCTGAGCTTAATGAAATCGCTCAGGTAGATACGCCGGTCAGTATCTTTCACGCCCGAACTGGATGCCAAAATACTCCGATGTGCCTCGTTACGTATCAGCGGACTACCGCCCCTCCCTCGTAAATTGTGAACAGGGATTGTGGTTCGCAATGAAAGGATAAAAAGCCATAGCTAGAATCCTGATAGTCGATGATGATGAGGGCTTTCTGCGCTTGATGAGTCAATATCTGCAATCAGTTGGCCTCGAACATGATCTGGCCGTTAGTGCAGAACAGGCTCGCAATCGTCTCAAAAGTTCCCGATATGATGTGCTCGTTTCGGATTTCAGCATGCCGGGAGAATCCGGCCTCGATCTTTTCCGCTACGTCTCATCGATGTATCCTGAAACTCCATTTGTGCTGATAACCGGATATGATGATCTGCGGATCAAGCGGGAATCCATAGGGATGGGAGTTCAAGCATACATTGAAAAACCATTTTATTTTAATGAGCTGCTACAGACCATAATCAATCTGATGCGGCGCAACGATCAAAAGGAGGTTCCAGCCGCATAGCCCGCCAAGCTTGGCGTTGTCACCATTTGACCCTCAGGTTCGTACTTAAAAAGCGCTATCTGTTCCCTGTATTTGCTAGGTCCTGAGAATTATGTTAAATTGCTCCAGTTTGCTCTTCTCCGCGCTCTCTGTGGTGAGATCTTCGTGTCTTTCACCTCGCTGCGCTCCCTCCTCTTGTGGTGAGACTGGTTTCTTTCTTTACTCTGTGTCCTGTGCGGCGAAGCATTTAGAGGTGAAGGCTTACAAGAAAGGTCCTTGAGATGTACAATCCTTACTTCCATTTCTCCTTCTCCCCTTTTGAAAACAACCTGAATCAGCAGTTCCTCTATTTCAGCGAGGGGCATGACGAGGTAATTGCGTCACTGCTCTATTTCGTTCAGCAAAAGAAGAGCTTTGCACTCGTCTCCGGGGACGTCGGAACGGGGAAGACGATGCTCATCCATCATCTGCTCGGTAGGCTGCGCGGGTCGGTCGAGCCGATTGTGATTCCCAATCCCGACGTGGAATACATCGAGATCTTGCGCTATATCGCGCGGATCCTCAAGGTCAACCCAGAAGCCAAGGGGATACTCGATTTAACCGACGATATAAAAGTTGCACTCACAAAGGCGTATCTTCGCGGCCAACAGTTCGTGCTGATCATAGATGAGGCCCATCTCCTTTCGATCGGCAGCCTGGAGCATATTCGGCTCCTATCTAATATCGAAATCACGTCAAACAAGCTTTTGCAGATACTACTGATCGGCCAGAATGAACTCAGGCACAAGCTACGCCGAAGAGAAATGCGCCAGCTACGCCAGAGAATAAATGTGAACCTGTTCCTTTCCCCGATGAGCCGTTCCGAGACAATCGAATACATAGATCATCGGCTCCAGGTGGTAGAATCCGGCTTCGACAGGTGTTTTGAATCAGAGTGCAAGAAATTGATCTATAAAATAACCGGCGGGGTCCCGCGCAGCATAAATCTATTGTGCGATACGGCCCTCCTGATCTGCAAGACCGAAAAGGGTGATAAGGTAACCGAGAGGGTCCTCAAAAAGGCGCATGACGCCCTGCAACGTGACGTGATTAAGGCGCCGAAAGAAAACAAGTTCCGAAGATTTTTCAGCAAGCCGGCGCTTGCCGGGGGGGCCTTGGTTCTCTTCCTTGCGCTGGGGTCCAAAGGGTTCCTGGGTTATAATGGAAACCTCGGTGAAAATCTCAAAGCCTGGATTAATGGTCCGAATTTTCCGAAAGCAGCAAGCAGCACACATGTTAAAAAGCCTCTGCCTCCTGGTCCTGAAGTGAAAAGTGAAGACATTTCGAACCCTCCGGAAGCCGTAGAAAAAAGCGCTTCGGGCACTATGCCTGGTTTGGTGACACCGCAAACTCCTGGTCCTGTGCCGGAATCTCCCGAGGTCCTTCCCAAAGAAGATGAACAGGTTGGGAATATGGATGTAAAGGTCATGAAGACCGATACGGCCTCTCCTTCTGCCGAAGAATCTGCGAGTCCCGCACCACCCGAAGAAACACTGGCCAAAGATCAAATTCCAGGGGCGAACGGGGAGGCCACGCAAGCTGAGAGAGAAAATGTCGATGCAAAGATTTTCGCAAAAGGTGAAATTCCTAATGCGGAAACGCAAAATCTCCAAAGCGGGGGAAAATCACTAAGGCCTTCTGATGCATTCACGATAACAGTGCAAAAAGGGGACACTCTGAGAGAAATTGCTGCAGGATGGTTTCCTGAAGACCCAACGGCCGGCGAGACATCGATCCTGTCAGCCAATCCCCGGATCCATAATAAAAACCGGCTTTTGGCGGGGCAAATTTTACGAATTCCCCTGACCAAAGAAACCGAACCGGAAAAACAATGATAAGCATCCACCGCAGGGGCCGCAGCGCAGCTTTGGGACGCAACCAAAGGGCTAAAATCATTTCACGACTGAAATCAATCGCCTAGATCGCTGAGAAAACAACGGCTTAGCCTCATATGCCTGCAAAATTTTAAGAATTTACATGTTAGCCGCCCGCAGTATCGAACCTCTAGTTGGCAAATTTTAAAATCCACACTCTTGCCTTCTTGAAGAAGTTGCTACATCTCTCCCCTGTGTTAACCTTTGCCATTCTCAAAGTGCGCGGTTCATTTGTTGAGTTCGGGTGCCCAACATGAGATGTGTCATCTCGTTGAGAGCACTTGCGCGCAGTTTTGCGCGAACCCCAAAATGCGCCAGATTTGCGCCTCTGGAGCTCCGAAAGTGGTCGTTAAACGCGCCGGAGCGATACAGGTTAAAAATTAAGGGATTGCGAATTGAGGGATTCAGGGATTAATTCCTAAATTCCTAAATTCCTAAATTCCTAAATTCCCTGATCCATAGCCGGTTTTTATCCGTGTCCATCCGTGCCTATCTGTGTCCATCCGTGTCTAAAAGCTTTTCTCTCCATGCCCTGTCGATGACCAGTCCTCCCCCTGGGCTGTCCATGTCCAGTCTCCGCGTGAAAGCTTAACGCTGCTTTTTTACCGCTTCTATAGCCACTTCTATTGCCGTTTCTGGTTGCCGTTTTGCAGCATTAAATCCCTTCATGGTACGATATTATCGTTTAATTGGAGATGTCGACTGTAACAGGGAGTTGAAATTAGTTTCTCACCGCTCACTGCTCACTGCCCCACAGGGGTAGGGCGGATGTCCGTTTTTGTGTCGGAATTGAGGAACCGAGCGATTCGCTTCACCGCTCGCCTGTATTTTTTATTGTTTTCATTGAAAATAAAATTACAGCTACCAATGAAATCAAGGAGTTGCGCCCTTTCCCATTGTATTTGCCCTGTATTTACAATGAGAACAGCGAGAATAGTTGCGGGAACTGTCGAATTTGGCTTTTCACTGCTCACTGCTCACTATTCTGCAGGCAAGTCAAATCACTGTTGACATCGCAAAACAATTAAAGCTACAGTATAGCGGTATTATAGCTGATTTCGCCTGTCTTCGAGCAAAGCGCAAATCCCGGCTGAGCCTGTCAACCATCTCTATCCAGTTGAACTCGATTGAACTCTCATTCTTTTTTTGCGTCCTCTGCGTCCTCTGCGTCCTCTGCGGTGAATAGCTTTTCGCGCCCATGCGCTGAACGCATACGGGGGCGGTGCCGGGCAAGGGATTAAGGGATGAACCCTCACTTCGTTGCGGGTTCGCGGGCAACATCGAGGAAGCACGTTGGATTCTGGACCCTCACTTCGTTCAGGTCCGGGCTTGGCGTCGTGACGGCTGGCCAATGCTTCGAGTCCGGGCATGATCTTTTGTGAGTGCCCAGTTCGCGGCTGAACCCTCACTAGGTTCGGGTTCGCGGTTAGCATTATGCAACCAGGTCGCGCGCATAGTTCGCGGCCGGAACCCTCACTGCGTTTCGGGTTCGCGCTGGACATAGTGGAAGCGCCTTTGACGCTTCAAGTTCGCGCCCGATCCCTTGTGAGGGCGCCTTGTGAGGCCGCTTTTGTGAGGCCGCAGGGACCAAGGGATTAAGGGATTTTTCAATTCCTCAATCCCCCAATTCCCCAATCAGTTCTTAAGGAGACAATTTTATGAAGCTCAGGCAACTCGTCGTATCCATTGAGAATTCTCCGGGCCGCCTTTACCAGGTTACCGCCGCTCTGGGTGATGCGGGAATAAACCTCAGGGCGCTGAACCTGGTGGACACCGGGGCATTCGGCCAGCTCCGGCTGCTGGTGTCCGACATAGCGAAGGCCAGGCGGATTCTCATGGAATTGCAATTGCCCGCCTTTGTAAACGAAGTCGTTGCCGCCCTGATCCCCGACGTTCCCGGGAGCCTGGCCAATGTTTTGAAACCGCTGCACGACGCCGGAGTATATTCCGAAAGCATGTACGCATTTATCGGGTTTGCAATGGATAAGGCGGTCATGATCTTCCGGTTCAGCGACAACGACAGGGCCATTGAAGTGCTCAGGGAAAACGGAGTGACCATTCTGGACTCTGAAGCCTTTGGAATACTGGAAAGCGAAAGCAGACAGGAAAGGGAAGTCCATGACAAAAGAAAATCCTGACTTTATCGCCAGGAGGATTGCGGTGGTCGGCGCCGGCCCAGTGGGTTGCATAGTAGCGGCTTTTCTTGCAAAGGGAGGCCACGAGGTCGTCATCTGCGATGTTATCCCCGAGATGGTCGACCCGGCGGGGACCACCGGTATTTATATCGAGGGCGCAGAGCAGCTCCACCAGAAAGTGGCCCATACGTGCCACGGTGTTGACGAACTGGCGCAGTATGATCCCGACTTCATTTTCATCACGGTCAAGGCAAACGTGCTGCCTCTGATCGTTTCGGCAATCGAGGAATTCCACAGGGAAGGCAGGTATGTAATAAGCTGGCAGAACGGGATCGATACGGAACTTGAGATTTCAAAGGTGCTCGGGAAAAAGCCGGTCATGAGGGGCGTGGTAAACTGGGGGTGCGGTATGAAGGGTCCCTGCAGGGTCTCGATGGAGTTCCACCACCCCCCGCACTACATTCAGGAGCTTACCCCGGAGTCCGGCCCCGCCGCCATTGAGATTGCAAGGATATTGACCGAGTGCGGACTGCACACCATGCACACCGATAAAATCATCTCCATGGTCTGGCGAAAATCGGTGATGAATGCCGCCATGAACCCGGTGTGCGCGGTCACCGGTCTTACGATGGCGCAGGCCACGAGCGATCCGATCATCCTGGGCCTGGTTGACGCCCTGGTGAAAGAGTGCATTAAGGTGGCGCGCGCAAACGACATATTCCTTGGCTTCGATTACTATCCCCACGCTATCGAGTACATGAAAAACGCGGGCAACCACAAGCCTTCCATGTTGATGGACATTGAGGCCAGGCGGCGCACCGAAATCGATTTCATAAACGGCAAATTCGTCGAATACGGAAAGCAGGCCGGGCTGGAAACTCCCTACAATGCCAGTCTTCAATCGCTGGTAAAGGGCCTGGAATCTGTCATGGAGTCCGCCAGGCGATAGCAAAAAATAATTCCTTTTGGTTCTATCGCTTCGCGACGAATAGTGAGTAGCATGAGTGCAACCTACGTTGGCATTGACGTCGGCGCTTCCCGAACGAAGGTGGCCCTGCTCGACGGGGACATGAACCTGCTCGGATACGCCGTAAAGAAATCCGGCGTCGATTTCTCGGCAACCGCCGCGCACTGCCTGAGAGAATCGCTCGAAATGGCCGGGCGCCGGGAAGCCGACATAGCTTACGCGGTCTCCACCGGTTACGGCAGATCGAACGTCGCTTTCGCCAGGGAAACGAAAACTGAGATCGGGTGCCACGCCAGAGGGTGCTATCTCTATTTCCCCAAGGCCATTACGATTATCGATATCGGAGGACAGGACAATAAAATTATCAAGTTGGACGCTGAAGGACGCCGCGCCGGCTTCAAGATGAACCGGAAATGTGCGGCGGGCACCGGGGCTTTTCTGGAAGAGATGGCGTCACGGCTCGACATTGCCCTGGACGACATGGATGCCCTGGCGAGTCAATCCACCGATATGGTTAGGCTGGGCAGCTTCTGTACCGTTTTTTCGGCTACGGAGGTGCTGGAAAATATTCGAAATGGGAAAAAGGTGGCCGACATTGTCAAAGGAGTTTTCTTTTCGGTGATCCAAAGGGTTCTCGAAATGGATTCG
The DNA here is from genome assembly GCA_052143075.1 of Syntrophobacteraceae bacterium. Classification (GTDB taxonomy): domain Bacteria; phylum Desulfobacterota; class Syntrophobacteria; order Syntrophobacterales; family Syntrophobacteraceae; genus SbD1. The sequence goes on from JBKQTS010000033.1 coordinate 6,697, forward strand.
CTCTCTGAAAACGTGGTCATGACCGGCGGAGTTGTCGCTAACAATCCATATATCGTTACAATGACCGAAGAGCAGATCGGGCGGAAAATTCTTGTTGCCGAGTACCCGCAGTTAACGGGCGCAATCGGGGCAGCCATCTATGCAATCGAGGCAACCAACTGACCAGGGACACGCTTGTTATGGTTGAAAAAGAGGTTGTCATAAGGCGGCTGAAGACCGCACGTGATATCGGGAAATTCATGGCCGATTACTACTACGAGCTCGATGAAGCTTCCAAATCGGCAAAGCGCAAAATCGCCTGGTGCACCAGCGTTGGGCCTGCTGAAATTCTCAGGGGCATGGGATTTCTCACCTATTTTCCGGAAACCCACTCTGCCATGTTGGGCGCCGGCAGGATGGCCGCCGATCTTATTCCCTCGGCCAATGCCATCGGGTACTCACCTGAGATTTGCTCTTATTTAACAGCCGATATCGGGGCCTGCATCCAGGGGGTGACCCCCCTGGCAAAAGCCTTTCCCGGAATTGAGCGGGTTCCACGGGCCGATGTGCTGGTCTACAACACTAATCAGTGCCGTGACGTTCATGACTGGTTCTCCTGGCATGCCAAAAGGCTTGGTGCGCCTCTTTTGGGTATAGAAACCCATCGAAACGTCAGGGAGGTGACCGGTGCTCATGTATCATCGATTGCCGCACAAATGGAGAATATGGTCGAACCGCTCGAGCGGATCGCGGGGCGAAGACTCGACATGGACGAGCTGAAGAATACGCTGCGCCTCTCCCGCCAATGCTCCGATCTCTGGGAGAAATGCCTCGCCGCCGCCGCCGCCGCCCCTTCACCTCTTACCTTTTTCGACTCCACCACGCTTATGGGTCCGGCGGTTGTCGGCAGGGGGCTCCAGTCGGCAATCGATGTGTACCGGCTGCTCCTGGAAGAATTGAGCGAACGTACCGAAATGGGGGTAGGGGCGATAGGCGGCGAACGGCATCGCATCTACTGGGAGGGCATGCCGGTCTGGGGACGCCTGAGCATGCACTCCAGGCTGTTTGCCGGCCTGGGCGCCGCTGTGGTCGCTTCCACCTACTGCAGCAGTTGGATTTTCAATGCCCTTGATGCGGCGAAGCCCTTCGAGAGTATGGCAAGGGCCTACACGGAGCTGTTTATCGCTCGGTCGGATGAATACAAGGAGCAATACATCAAGGAGAAGCTGGATTTCTTCAAGTGCGACGGTATCATCTATCATGACGCAAAAACATGCCCCAACAATTCGAACTGCCGCTATGGGATGCCTCAGCGCCTGCAAGTCGAAACCGGTGTTCCCGCCTTGATAATAAACGGCGACCTGAACGATCTGAGATTTATTTCGGATGAACAGACCAAAACCAATGTGGAGGCATTCATCGAACAGCTCGATGAACAGTGAATGGTGAATGATGAATGGTGAATGATGAATGAAGAATAGTGAATAGTGAACAGGGAGGAGCAAAAGCTTCCCGCTTCCTGCTTCTCGCTTCCTGCTCTACGGAGATTGAATGTGGCTCACTGGTTGAATCTGGGACAAAATTTTAAGGTCAACGCGAAGAAATATCCGGATACTTTGGCCATCAAGGACCGAAACAGAAGCTTCACCTATCGGCACGCAAACGAGCGAGTCAACAGGTTGGCCGATAGCCTTCTTTGCCTGGGGCTCCAAAAAGGGGACAAGGTCGCCGTACTGCTGGAAAACAGTGTCGAAATTGTGGAACTCTTTCTTGCGACGGCCAAGACGGGGATCGTCATCGTACCCATAAACTTCCGCCTGGTGGGCCGGGAGATCGAATACATCGTAAACAATTCCGACTCGGTTGCAATCTTTGTACACGAACAGTTTACGGGGACTCTCGACCGGATCAGGACCGAATTGCGCAAAATCCCGCCGGAGCGCTACTTTGTAGTCGGCGGCCCTGCCGCCGGTTACAGGGAGTATGAAGCTTTCATTGACGCAGGATCGTCGCGGGAGCCGGCCTGCGAGGTAAAGCCTTCGGATACCTGGATTCTCATCTATACATCGGGCACTACCGGCAGGCCGAAGGGAGTGCTTCGGTCGCATGAATCCCACATTGCATTTTATATGATCAATGCGGTCGATTTTGGCTTTACGAGGGATGACATTTGCTTGAACGTGATGCCCCTTTGCCACATCAACTCCGTTTATTTCACATTCACTTTCCTCTACCTCGGGGCCTCGGTCTACATTCATCCCGCGCTGTCTTTCAATGCTGACGAGGTGCTGGAGATAATCGAGCGGGAAAAGATCACTTTCATTTCGCTTATTCCGACCCACTACAACATCATACTGAGTGTTTCGGGCAAGGGGCGAAACAGGGACGTAAGTTCTATCCGGAAGCTGCTTTGCTCCTCGGCCCCGGTAAGACAGAAAATGAAGATGGAGATAATGGATTTCTTTCCGGGCGTGCAGCTCTACGAGGCATACGGGTCTACGGAAGCCGGCTCCGTCACTGTGCTGAGGCCCGAAGAGCAGTTGAGGAAGCTCGGATCGATCGGGTGCGAAAGCCTTGGTACCGATATCGTCAAGATTCTCGATGGAAACGGCGATGAAGTCCCTGTCGGCGAAATAGGGGAGATATTTTCCCGCGGCCCGATGTTGTTCGACGGATACTACAAGCTCCCTGAGAAAACCGCTGACTCTTTTTGTGGCGAGTACTTTTCCGCCGGGGACATGGGCAGGAAAGATGAAGACGGGTTCTTCTACATTGTCGATCGGCGGGATAACATGATAATAACAGGTGGCGAGAATGTTTATCCCAGTGAAGTTGAAGAGGTGATCGGGGGTCATGAATGGGTATTTGACTGTGCCTGCATCGGGCTGCCCGACGAAAAATGGGGAGAAAGAGTTGTCGCCGTGGTAGTGCCTCGGCCGGGCCTTGCCGGGGAACGGCTTTGCGAGGCCTTGAATGAGCGGTGCAAAACCGCTCTCGCGAGATTCAAACGCCCCAAAGAGATCATATTTGTCAAACAGGAGGAAATGCCAAGGACCCCGACCGGCAAGATACTGCATAGAAAACTGCGGGAGATGTGGGCTGCGCAAAGCTGCCCCGGACCTTGTGAAACGTTTGCCATGGAGCCAGAGGAGTAAACCATGAAAGAAGTGGTAATATTGGGAGCGGCCCGGACTGCCGGAGGGCAATTCGGAGGTTCTTTCCAGGCTGTCAGTGCTCCTGAACTCGGAGCCGTTGTGGTCAGGGAAGCAATTATACGTTCCGGGATCGAGCCGGAGGTCGTGGAACAAACCGTCTTCGGAAATGCATGGCAGGCCGGCGTCGGCCCCAACGCGGCCAGGCTGAGTTCGGTCATGGGCGGCGTTCCGGTGGATGCGCCGGCGGTTTCCGTCAACGTCCGCTGCGGATCGAGTATTCAGGCCCTGATTTTCGGCGCCCAGGCCATAAAAGCGGGCGATGTGGATACGGTCCTTGTCGGAGGCACGGAAAGCTCGAGCATGATCCCCTACGGCCTGCCTCGCGCCCGCTGGGGTTACCGCATGGGAAACGGCGAACTCATTGACTTCATGCACAAAGACGGCTTCCAATGCCCGCTGGGCGGCGGACTCATGGGTGAGATCACCCAGTGGCTTGCTGACGAAAGAGGGATCTCCAGGCGGGAGCAGGATGTTTTCGCCGCCGAATCGCACAACAAAGCCGAGGCCGCAGTTCGGGAAGGAAAGTTCCACGAAGAGGTCGTTCCGGTCCCGGTCAAGGGGAAAAGGGGCGAAGCAATTCTGGTCACAGAGGAAGAAATCTACCGCAAAGGCGTGACTCCCGAATCGCTCGCCGGTCTTCGGCCGGTCTTCGCGAAAGACGGGAGCATCACGGCGGGAAATGCGTGCGCATTGTGCGACGGCGCATCGGCCGCAGTGCTCATGGAGCGCGACAAGGCCATGGCGATGGGGCTCGAGCCCATGGCGCTTCTGAGAGGCTATGCTTTTGTGGGAGTCGATCCCAAACGGTTTGGCATCTCTCCCGTCAAAGCAATGCGCGCCGCGCTGAAAAAAGCCGGACTCGAGCTGGGCGACATCGAGTTGATCGAACTCAACGAGGCG
>JBKQTS010000034.1:0-6419 GCA_052143075.1 Syntrophobacteraceae bacterium
ATAACAAAACCGAATTGCCCAGCGCCGCACCGGAGGTGGCGCCCAGCGAGGAACGCTGCGCCGATCTCCACGCCCCGCGAGGTGCCGCGCTCTGCCTCACGCGCCTGCGCGTGTGGCAGAAATCCCGGGGGCGCGGGGGAAAGTCCCCCGCTCTTTTAGTTAGTTCAATCTTGAACGCAACTCGGTATGATAGAAGCACCGCGGGCACATACCGATGGTTTGGCCAACTTCGCATCTCTCATAGCGACAGGATGCGCCACCTGCCCCCTGCCCTTTTTGTTCGCGATTTGGGCAATGGATTTGGCCCTTCCGTTCACATCGATTGATCTTATTTTTTATCCAGGTCCTCGTTTGCGGAACAGGCCGCAACAGATTAACTACACAATTCAAGACTATGAGGTGATGAATGAGACCCATTGCCACTGGCGCAAAACTTATCGGCTTGATTACCTGCGTTATGATGATCCTGGGTGGCACGATAATCGGGGGAGTCATGCTGGATCGGCTGGTCTTGGCAGACTTTGTTCCTTTGAAAAATGTGCAAAGGACGGGTGAACCTGATTTCAAACTCATTGCCGAAGCGTGGAGCATCATTTCAAAGAGGTATGTCGATCATCAGGCAGTACAGAGTAAAAAACTTACTTACGGAGCGATTTCCGGCATGGTTAACGCTTTGGGGGATACTGGACACAGCACCTTTTTGAGCCCTGACATGCTGAATATCGAGTCTCATTACTTGCAGGGCAATTTCAGTGGCATCGGGGCACAAATCAAAATCAAGGAAGGTCATATCGTCATCCTGGCGCCGATGGACGGTTCTCCGGCTCAACGGGCAGGTCTCCAATCCGGTGACATCATTTTGAGAGTGAACGGAGAGGATATTACCGGCCTTCCAGTGGAAGAGGCTGTGAGCCGGATTGCCGGCAAGCCGGGCACTTCGGTCACTTTAACCATTGTGAACCCAAAGTCAGGGCAATCCCGGGAAATCACGATCGTGAGGGCTGAAATCACTGTTCGCAATGTCAGGTGGCAGCGCCTAACCGGCTCTAAAGTGGCACATATGCGAATCGCCGGATTCAGTCAAGGGGTTGCGGAAGAAGTCCGTAAAGCTTTAACACAGGTCAGGAATCAGCGTTTGACAGGGATCATCCTTGATCTGCGCGATAATCCCGGAGGTGTTCTCGATGAAGCTATCGACACAGCCAGTCAGTTTCTGAGCGGTGGGAATGTTGTTATTGAAAAGAACGGCGCCGGTGATGTCAAATCGATTCCGGTTAAGCCCGGAGGCCTGGCGCCCGCAATTCCTCTGGTTGTGCTTATCAACGGTGGTTCTGCCAGCGGCTCGGAAGTTGTCGCCGGGGCGCTAAAGGATGCACATAGGGCCGAACTGGTCGGGACAAAAACTTTCGGCGCAGGTACAGTGCTGCAGGCATTCGGCCTCCCAGACGGGTCCGCCGTGCTCCTTGCCATAGCAGAATGGATCACTCCCTCTGGACACGTCATCTGGCACAAGGGCATCACACCCGACGTGGAAGTCAGCTTGCCGGTTGGCGCCGTTCCGCTCTACCCGGATAGGGAGAAGGGTATGGACCCGGCTCAAATGCAGTCCAGTGATGACACCCAGTTGCTCAGAGCTTTGGACCTGCTCGAACATCCGGAAGGTAAACAACTGACGCAGGGATGAGAACACAAGGCAGTGTCACTGCATTTCCACAGAATTGTCACATGAATGTAACATTTCTCGTCTATCTTTTCCGTTCCGGTGTGTTGAAGACCCAAAATCGCAATTAAGGAAAACGGTCCGCAGTATTTGCGGCTCGCTCAACTACGACAGGAGAGCCAAGATGAAAGTGTGTTCTGCCCGCAATTTCTTCGCGTCAACAGGTTTGCTGCTTTGCCTTTTTGTGGCTACCGCAGCCTTTGCAGCCGACATTACCGGGGCGGGGGCAACTTTTCCATATCCCGTTTACTCCAAATGGGCCGAGGCTTACAAGGCAAAGACCGGGGTGGGCCTCAATTATCAGGCCATTGGTTCAGGCGGCGGCATCAAGCAGATAGAGGCCAAAACCGTCGATTTCGGCGGCTCGGATGTGCCGCTGAAATTGGACGAACTTGAAAAGAACGGTCTTCAACAGTTCCCCACCGTAATGGGGGGGGTAGTACTCGCCGTCAACATTGACGGAATTCAGAACGGGGAGATGAAGCTCAACGGCGAAGTCCTGGCGGATATTTACCTTGGCAACATCAAAAAATGGAATGACCCGGCTATTGTCAAATTGAATCCCGGTTTAAAGCTTCCGGACGAGGAGATCACAGTAGTCCACAGGTCTGACGGGTCCGGCACGACTTTCATCTTTACGAACTACCTTTCCAAGGTGAGCAGCGCATGGAAGGAAAAGGTCGGTAACGACGCCTCGGTCTCATGGCCTGTCGGTGTTGGAGGCAAAGGCAATGCAGGCGTTGCCAGCTATATTCAGCAGGTGAAAAATTCCATCGGCTACGTCGAGTATGCTTACGCTCTGGAGAATAAAATGCCCTACACTCTGATGCAGAATAGAGAGGGCCGGTTCCTCACACCCAATAACTCGACGTTCCAGGCAGCAGCAGCGGGCGCAAAATGGCAAGAGGCCCCCGGTTTCTATATGATATTGACCGATCAGCCCGGTCAAGACAGTTGGCCGATCACCGGCGCCACCTTCATCCTGATGCACAAGGAGCAGGATAATCCCGGCCAGGCGCAGGAAGTTTTCAAATTTTTCTCCTGGGCTTACGCCAATGGAGGCAAAATGGCCGAGGATCTCGTTTATGTGCCGATGCCGGACAGCGTCGTGAAACTGATCGAGACTTCGTGGGCACAGATAAAGACGACAAGTGGAGTTCCTATCTGGAAGGGCGCTCAAACTTCAGCGAAGTAGGGGACAGATTTTAATCCTGACAGTATTTACTATCTGTTCGGGTATAATTAGTATCTTATCCCGGCAAGGGGGCGTGGCCCCCTTTGTCTTTTCATTGGAAGCATTCAGCGATGGCCAATGGAAGTGAGGTCCTGCCCATGTCAAGGCAGATTTCCGACGTGCGCCTTAGTGTGCATTATTTGGCGGATCTGCTCTTCAAGAATATTACCAGGTTTTTTGCATTTCTGGTTCTTCTGCTTCTGGCAGGCATAACCGTTTCGCTATTCATCGGAAGTCTGCCCGCCATAAGGAAGTTTGGCTTAGGTTTCATCTTCAGTGCTGAGTGGAATCCCGTAACTGAACAGTTTGGCGGACTGGTTCCCATTTTCGGGACTATCGTGACATCGGCCATTGCACTTTTGATCGCAGTGCCCGTAAGTTTCGGCATCGCGCTTTTTCTTACGGAAATTTGTCCTCTATGGCTCAAAAGACCTCTGGGCACAGCCATTGAACTTCTCGCGGGCATTCCGAGCATCATCTACGGCATGTGGGGCCTGTTTGTATTCGCACCCCTGTTTCGTGACTACGCAGAACCCTGGATAAATTCTCACCTTGGCGTCCTGCCTCTGATTGGATATCTTTTTCACGGACCCCCCATGGGTATAGGGATGCTGACTGCGGGACTGATCCTCTCGATTATGGTGATTCCGTTCATCGCGTCGGTAATGCGGGACGTGTTCGAAGTCGTCCCCCCTCTATTGAAAGAGTCTGCTTACGGGCTTGGGGCCACCACTTGGGAAGTGGTCCTGAACATCACTCTGCCCTACACGAAAATCGGCGTGGTGGGCGGCATCATGCTCGGCCTCGGGAGGGCGCTGGGCGAGACGATGGCCGTAACTTTCGTGATCGGCAACGCCCATGAACTGCGCGCCTCGCTTCTCATGCCGGGAAACAGCATTGCCTCGACCCTGGCAAACGAGTTCACAGAGGCAATCGGGGAGCTTTACACCTCCTCACTGATCGAACTGGGACTGATCCTTTTTGTCATCACCTTCATCGTGCTTGCGTTTGCCAAACTTCTGCTGATCCGGCTCTCGAAACTCGAGGGTAAATTGTATTGAGCGGAGGAGAATGTACCATGGTTTCGCTCCATACCCGACGGCATCTCATTAATTTTCTGAGTCAGATAGGCGCGGTGCTCACCGTTTGCTTTGGCCTGTTCTGGCTGGGTTGGATTCTGCTGACGCTGTTACAGCATGGAATTCCGGGGATGAGCCTCAGCGTTTTTACCCAAATGACCCCTCCGCCGGGAAGCCGGGGAGGATTGCTCAATGCAATCGCCGGCAGTTTTTTCATGGTGATGTTATCCACCCTGATTGCGACCCCGATCGGAATTCTTGCCGGGACTTACATGGCGGAGTACGGACAAACGGGCTGGCTGTCGCCTGTCACACGGTTTATCAATGACATCCTGCTCAGCGCGCCTTCCATAGTGATCGGGCTATTCGTCTATGAAGCCTACGTCGTCCATGTCAAGCATTTTTCGGGGGTTGCAGGGTCCTTCGCACTGGGGATACTCGTAATACCTGTGGTTGTGCGAACGACAGAGAACATGCTCAAACTCGTGCCCAACCGCTTACGCGAAGCCGCCGCCGCGCTCGGTACGCCCCAATGGAAAATAATCACCATGATTACACTAAGGGCGTCGCGCGCCGGAATCATAACGGGAATTCTGCTTGCGGTCGCCCGAATAAGCGGAGAGACCGCGCCCCTGTTGTTCACCTCACTCAACAATCAGTTTTGGAGCAACAATTTCAACCGGCCCATGGCGAATCTTCCCGTAACGATCTTCGATTATGCGATGAGCCCCTACAAAGACTGGCACAGCCTGGCATGGGCCGGGGCCTTGCTGATTACCTTCGGTGTTCTTGGTTTGAACATCGTGGCCCGAGCGTTTTTCAGGCAGAACAAACCCGGAGACTGAATCGTTCTCGATAGAAACGTGAGGATATGAGCACCGAACTCGAAAAACCAAAGGTCATTGTCCGCAACCTCAACTTTTATTACGGGGAAACCCGTGCGCTCAAGAATATCAGTATTGAGATTCCGGAGTATCGCGTAACGGCCTTCATCGGCCCGTCGGGCTGCGGCAAATCCACTCTGCTTCGCACGTTTAACCAGATTTACAAGCTCTACCCGAAACAAAAGGCAACGGGTGAAGTTTTTCTGGACGGCGTGGACATCCTCCAGAACGCGGGCGATTTAAACAGGCTGCGAGCCCGAGTGGGCATGGTTTTCCAGCAGCCTACGCCTTTTCCCATGTCGATCTACCGCAACATCTCTTTTGCCGTGAAACTCTATGAGACTCTGGGAAGAATCGAGATGGATGAAAGAGTGGAATGGGCGCTGCGCAAGGCCGCATTGTGGGACGAAGTCAAGGACATTCTCCACCGTAGCGGCAACAGCCTCTCGGGCGGCCAGCAACAGCGGCTGTGCATAGCGCGGGCCATAGCCGTAAAACCCGAGGTGGTGCTGCTCGATGAGCCGGCGTCGTCTCTCGACCCCATTTCCACGGCACGCGTCGAAGAGCTGGTCACTGAGCTGAAGAAAGACTACACGATCGTAATCGTAACCCACAACATGCAACAGGCGGCGAGGGTTTCCGACTTCACGGCGTATATGTATCTCGGGGAATTGATCGAATTCGCCGAAACGGAGCTGATTTTTACGCGGCCTGCCATGAAGGAAACAGAGGATTACATCACGGGCAAGTTCGGCTAGCCGGTCAGCTTCAGGATAAAATCGGTTTGTGTGCATCCACATACCCGGGGTGGCGCCCAGCGAGAAACGCTGTGCCGATCTCCACGCCCCGTGAGGTGCCGAGCTCTGCCTCACGCGCTTGCGCGTGTGGCAGAAATCCCGGGGGCGCGGGGGAAAGTCCCCCGCTCTTTTAGTTAGTTCAATCTTGAACGCAACTCCGTAGAAGAGCACCGGATCGCACGGTTGCCATTTTCCAAAAAAAGTCCCCGCAAGATCCCCCCAAGAATTGTCTTGCAATTGTCACGGGTTAGCCGACCGATACGGCTCTTTGAACTGTTCCCGTCAATGGTTGTCACGCAATTGTCACATATCCTAAACCAAACCGTCACTTTGCACGCCTAGAAATGATTAGTTGATTTGGGGGTATTTGCGAACAAGCTGTCCCGGCATTTTCGTGAGGGAGCTTGTTAGCTCATACCGATTTGCGTTCAAGGTGGTGCCGATGAATGACAAAGAAAGTGCGAGTTGCCCCCAACTTTGCCATTGCAGGGCCATCTAGGACCGGCGCTGCGGTGGCGCGTACTACCCCAGCGCAATAACAAAACCGAATTGCCCAGCGCCGCACCGGAGGTGGCGCCCAGCGAGAAACGCTGTGCCGATCTCCACGCCCCGCGAGGTGCCGCGCTCTGCCTCACGCGCTTGCGCGTGTGGCAGAAATCCCGGGGGCGCGGGGGAAAGTCCCCCGCTCTTTTAGTTAGTTCAATC
>JBKQTS010000035.1:0-26086 GCA_052143075.1 Syntrophobacteraceae bacterium
GCCGCGCTCTGCCTCACGCGCCTGCGCGTGTGGCAGAAATCCCGGGGGCGCGGGGGAAAGTCCCCCGCTCTTTTAGTTAGTTCAATCCTGAACGAAACTCAGTATGAGACCCTTTTCAACTCTTTCCACTACTCACTGTCAGGCGCTCACTTTTCGGCTGCTCCGCCCCACGGATCTCCATGTTTGCAAAGACCGGCCTGAGCAGTTTGGAAAGCATACGGAGCTTTGAGGCGAAAATCAACGCCCCGCCGATGCAGCAGGCCGCTCCCAGGAGCAGCGTGTTTTGAACCCCGATTTTTCCCGCGATACTTCCGGCAAGAAGACTTCCAAACGGCATGACGCCCAGGAAGGCCATGGCGTAAAGACTCATGATCCGGCCGCGTTTGTCTTCGTCGACGATGGTCTGAATGATCGTGTTGCTGGAAGCTATATGGGTCATCATGGAAAAGCCGGCCAGCAAAAGAAAGAAAACGCAGAGTGTGAAGCTGCGCGAGAGCGCGAACGCAGCAATGGCAATCCCGCATGCACCGGCCGCTGCGGGAATTACTTTTATGAGCCCATGCGCATTTTTGCGGGAGGCAAGATATAGAGTGGCCGAGATCGCTCCGATGCCCGCTGAGGACATCAGAAATCCGAAAGTATTCGCGCTTCCGTGCAAAACGTCTTTGGCATACGCGGGCATTAGCACCATATAAGGCGCGCCGGCTATGCTGAAGACCGAGAGTAGAGCCAGGATGGCGATAATCGGCTTAAAATTGAAGGCATAATCGATTGCTTCGCGGAATTCGCCCCAGAGCGGACCATTTTGCCTGCGCCGTTCTTTTTTCGCCACCCTGATGGCCTGAAGAGCAGCAAGGACAGCCACGTAGCTAATCCCGTTGATAAGGAAGCAAACACCTTCCCCTACAGTGGTAATAAGAATTCCGGCAAGCGTGGGGCCAATGAAGCGAGCGCTGTTAAACAACGCCGAATTCAGCGCTATCGCATTTCCGAGGTCCTCCCTCCTTTCGACCATCTCGATCACAAATGACTGCCGTAAGGGCATATCGAAAGCGTTTACAGTTCCAATGAAAAGGCTGAGGGCGACAATGTGCCACGGCCTAATGGCCCCGGTCAGCACCAGGGCTGCAAGGACGAGCGCCTGGACCATGGAAAGCCCCTGGGTCCAGAGCAACAGATGCTTGCGGTCGAATCTGTCCGCCACAATACCGGCGAACGGGCCGAAAAAAAGCGTGGGGATCTGGTTGGAAAAGGCCACCAAACCGAGCAGGAGCGTCGAGCCTGTAATCCGGTAGACAAGCCAGCTAAGCGCGACCTGCTGTGTCCACGTCCCGATAAGAGAAATACCCTGGCCAAAGAAAAAAAGGCGATAATTCCTGTACCGGAATGCTCGAAAAACCGCCCTGACGTTTACCCCCAAACCAAACTTCATTACACCTTTTCCTGAGCACCCGCCTGAATTTAATCCCGACCTTCGCTGCGAGATGTATGCGGGATGACCAGGCATTATAAAGCGAGAACCTTCATTCATCAACTTCAGGCATTCCTCTCTCGTCCCGACTGTTCGGAACGGCTTGAAGCAGGCCGTAGATATACTAATAATTCCAGTATGTTATATTTTATTTCACAGGAAATGACTGCTGAACATAATATTTAAAAAAATGCGCTGCCCCGGTCGGGCTGTTTCCATCCCGGGTCAATTGTAAGAGTGTGTCATCATTAATCTTTTTCTCTGCCATGGATACATCCTGGAAACATCATGGGAATTTTTGGTTTACTGCCGTCATAGCCCAGTTGAGTCAAAATGATGACCACAAACATTTTCCACTCGACGACGCGTGCCGCGAAACGCGATCGAGAAACTTAGCCGGCAGTCCGGGGAAGGAGGGCGAAAGCCGAAGAAGGCGGCTTGCCATCTCACTTAGCTGAACCCTCGCTTCGTTCGGGTTCGCGGGTAACATCGAGGAAGCGCGTTAGATGCTGGACCCTCACTTCGTTCAGGTCCGGGCTTAACATTCTAACCGTCGGCTAATGCTTCAAGTCCGGGCACGATCGCTTGTGAGTGCCCAGTTCGCGGCCGAACCCTCACGGCGTTACGGGTTCGCGGCTAACGTTCTGAGCCTGACTTAAATGCTTCAAGTTCGCGGCCGATTTTCTGTGAGGCCGCTTTTGTGAGGCCGCACCCTGCCGATGCTCTCAATCCTTTTCTCTGCCATGGAAACATATGGAAACACCTTGGAAACATCATGGAAGCACATGGGAAACTTTTGGGAGACTGTTTCCATTTACACAGTTAAGTCGCCGACAGCGCTAGATCCACCTGGTGATAGACAGGTCATGGAGAGACGAAAAAGCTATTCACTGCAGGGACGGGGCATAGTCCGGACATGGAGAGCTATTTACCGCAGAGGACGCAGAGAAAAGAAAACGGGCATGCTTGGAAAAACCGGAAGCAAACAGGGGTCTGCCTTTTAGTTTTGCCTGTACGTTCATTTGCTTTCCTCTGCGCCCTCTGCGGTAAATGGGTTCAAAAAACAGATTCACCAGCAGTTTGGCACACTCTGAGAGGTCGTGCAAAACGGCAACCAGAAGCGGCAACCAGAAGCGGAAATAGAAGCAGCAGCCAGAAACGGCAAAAAGAAGAAAAGCGGGTGAATGGGCGAATGGGTGAATGGGAGAAGACCGATGTATGATGAATGGTGAGAAACGAAACGCGAAGCATACGGGGCTGATAATGAGCGGAAACTATGTTGAGATCATGAAAGGCGAATTTGAGAAAGACGAGAAGAACCGCTGGATTTCCGGAACGGGCAAATCGAGCCTCAGCGAACCTGTTGGTTCCTTACAGCGATGATTTCAATGGCAAAAATGGGCTTTTAAGCGTTTCAAAACCCAGTTTTTTGAACATTTGTCCATAGTTATCGTGGAGTTCGTTTGGCCCGTGGCGACCCCCACCAGCGCCTTCACTCACAGACACGGTACCTGCGCGTATATTGCGCCTGAGAATTTCTGAGAACCGCTCATTGATTATCATACTGAACGTGGGCAGTGAGAGATTGCGCCGAGACGACAGCGTGTGGCCCAGATGCATACCTTCTCGCGTATGGGCCGTGCCCTCCGGTTACACCGCTCGTAGTTTCGATATGCATTGCACATGTTGAGATACCCCGGAGTCCACAAGTTGGCAAGATGTGGCAACTTTTCAAGGGATGGGGCATACGTCAATTTCCAGGTTTTGTAATCTACAGCGTCAAGCGCTATGGACTCTTACTGAGTGTGTGAGAATGGCTATATTAAAGGGATAGTTTTATGTAGGGAATAATGACCTCTCTTCGACATGAGCTATGATTCTTGCCCTTTTTATCGGCTTTTCTTCTCGCCCATTACTATGGCATCATTTTCGCCTGAGGCCCGGCCCACTACGATGAGGCTGAAACAGGCATCAACTGCGGGGGAGAAGGTGTGTCTGAAATCGCACAAACTAGTCTCATTGACCTTCCACTTGCATATTCTATTGCGAAATCGTATGATTTTGGGGGGTTCAGGAGTTCAGCAGAGGTTTTTCAGGCAAAAATCCGATCCCAACACGCAGTTTGGATGCCGGGCGGAGAAATTGATGCATCATTCCGGTTCAAGACTAAATTTCAATAAGGTCTTTCACAAGGTGAAGCACGGCATCAGAGCTGTCAAGAATCTATCCAACCTTCGTTATTATTTTACTTTAAGAAATAGCGGCCTCTTTGACGCAAACTGGTATTCGAAAGGTCCTCACAGCTACCCGGGCAAGAAGATGCCAATCATTCACTACCTGGTTTCGGGAGCGCCAAGGGGCAAAGACCCGTCCCCATCTTTCTGCACTGAGAAGTACGTTGAATGCAATCCCGACGTGACCGAATCAGGTATGAATCCAGTGGCGCATCACCTTTTGCATGGAAAAACGGAGGACCTGCATAAATATTCCAAATTCCTTTTTCCTTTATCAAAAGTTTTGAGCCTTTTGAACCCGGCCCAGCAAAATTACCCCTCTTTGCAGGAACCCGTGGATATAATCATTCCGGTTTTCAACGGCATGCGTCATCTGCCTTCGCTGTTCGACAGCATCTTTGCTAATACTATATCCCCTCACAGGTTTGTCATTGTAGACGACGCCAGCACAGACCCGGACGTTTGGCCCTATCTTGTGGCCAGGACTGCCGGCTTGAGAGATTGCCTCCTGTTGCGCAATGTGGAAAACCTTGGCTTTCCTGGCACCGTAAACCGGGCGGCGAGCGAATGTGACGGCCATTTCGCGCTTCTCAATACCGATACAGTAGTACCTCGATTTTGGCTCGAAAGACTTATGTGGCCCATTTTCGAGTACGACAATATTGCCTCCACCACCCCGTTTTCAAATTTTGCCTCATTTTTCAGTTTTCCACACCCCGATAAAAACAACGTAACGCTGGTTTCCGAAGTAGAGGCCGTCGACAGCGCTTTCAGAAGGCTAACCAATGAGATAGGCCCTAAAAATGACGCCCCGACGGGGGTGGGTTTTTGCATGGGAGTAAATGGCGATCTTTGGCGGCGGATCGGAGGATTCGATGAGAACGCCTTCGGCAGGGGTTACTGTGAGGAAACCGACTGGTGCCAAAGGGCGATCGGAGAGGGATTTCGGAATATTTTGGTGCAGAACTTGTTTGTTGTTCATCATAGTTGCGGATCGTTCACCCAGGAGACTTGCGAATCTCTGAATTCACGACATTCCCAAATAATTAAGGCACGCTGGCCGAACTGCCTGCCCTCACTCGAAGAACACGTGCGGAAAGAAAGGTGGTCCGATTTCAGGAATGCGGCTTACCTGGCCTTATGTCTGTCACCATCATCGCGGCCTCTTGTTATCATCGACTCTGAACCGGAGGGTGGGGTGGCCAATCTGTACAGCAGCAGGATTGCAAATAAAGCGTTGGCCGAATCACGGTCCGTAATGATTTTAAAATACGACGAAAAATTATTATGTATCAAACTCTGGGCTGCTTGTGCAGATCACGAGACCGTTTTTACTCTTACTGACGAAGATGAGATTTTAAGCTTACTGCCGGTTGGAAAAGCTGAATCTATCCTGGTAAATGAACTGGTGTCCTGGAAATCACCTGAATCGATCTTTGAAAAGGTTATGATGTTAAAGACCGCATGGGGTTCAAACCTGGAACTTGCAGTTCACAATTTCTTTCCCGCGTGTCCCAGTTTAAATTTGCTCGATAAGCATGGGAACAAATGCTCTCTGCCGCCTGTAGTCGACTGTCGACAATGCATTCCCATGAACAAATATTCGTACGTCAAAAGGGTAGACATGGATCAGTGGCGCGCCAGTTGGCGGACTTTCATTTCATCGGTGGATAAGGTGTCTTGTTTCTCATATTCAACCTTTGAATCGCTAAAACGAATCTATCCGGAAATTAGCGAAAAAAGTGAAATAAAGTCGTACGAACCGCTATAACGTTCAAGCATGTGAATTGCGTCTCATTCAGGGGTCGGCTCTATGAATTCTCTGCCCAAGGTCGTGGGGCTGGTGCAGGCCAAGAACGAGTGGCCCTTGCTCGCACTGTCGATTTCACATGCTTTGATGTATCACGTTGATGAGGTGTATGTACTGAATCACTCGAGCACCGACGGATCTTCCAAAGGACTGCAGCACTTACAAAACTTGTGGAAAAACAGAATTCACGTTTTCAACTGCCATGATGAGCCCTTCTGGCAAGAAGCATTGATAAACACGCTTATTGTGGTGAGCCAGGATGCTTCACCTGATTGGATTTACGTCTTTGACTCAGACGAGTTCCTCTTAACCCATGGACACAGACCTCTTAAGGAAATCCTGGACGATGTAGACCATAAGTACACCCTTGTCAGGTATGAAGTTCAGAATTGGATTTCAACCGACGACTTTGACGAGACCCATCTCGACAATTACAGGATATTGCGCTATAGATCAGTGCCGAACGTGTTCACAGACATGCATCCGGATATCTATGCAGATCAAATACAAAATGGCAGTTTGAGCTTCTACGATCTGCCATTCCCTTCAAAAGTGATCTTCAGAAACGACACTGCATCCTGGCCGGCACCAGGCGCTCATGGGCTAAAGAGCCCGACCGGCGTCAACACGCTTGACATATGCGCCGATAAACTGCGGGTCGCCCATTTTCCATTCCTCATAAGAAAGAGGCTTGAACAGAAGGCCAAACAAGGTCAACTGCATATTCAACATCGGTTTCCAACCTATCACGGCTGGCAGAACCAAATGCTCTACTGGCTCTCGCAGGACGATAAACTGGCTCAGTTCTGGGAGAGCCATACGATTGCTCATCGCAATGATTCGAACGACGGAACATTGCCGTCCTATGTAATCGATGATGGTTTTGTCCGTGCAATTGAACCGGTTCTTTGTCTCCTGGAGGATGGACTGGATTCAAGGACCCTCCTGAGAACCGGAGAATTAGACCTATCGTCTCGAAAATCGGACGATACTCAAATCCCGTTTCGAACGGCGGTTCACTTAACGCGGAAATTCCAGTTGATCGCGGATTCATTGCGCCAGGAACGTGATGCCATCGTTACCGAACGTGATGCCATCGCCAACTCTCGTATGTGGAGGTATACGAGATTCCTTCGTGTTATTGGAGGCTTCCTTTCGCGAACAAGCGGTAAAAAGGTCTAGGAGGCTGCTGGAGCATTGGCAATAGGAGCCAGTTTTGGTAATGTGGCCCCACCATGGGAAATACCTTCAAATCCTGCGATAGACAAATGCTGCCAGTTTTTCTTAAATCCGACCTTCTATCTCGCCCGCTGGCCGGATCGGCCCAGAGCCGACCAAGAGAAATCGAACCGGGCAAATTTCTCTGGTACATCTCCAACTTGGGCATTTTTCTCCATTAACTTGCGCTGTACGTAACAAATCCTTTAAGCAGCCGCCAGTTCAGGCTCGGCGAAAGTTCATGTATCTCTCCTGGACATTGAAATTTCGACGTCTTGAAAATTTGCCACGTCCAGATCATACATGCGCAAGATCGCGGCAGGCTGCGGGCTCCACCTTCTGGCAAGCTGTGCGAACTCTTGCGGATATCCAGCGTTGCTTCGAAAAAATCTTCAAGGTTAATCTATGATCGGCATTCCGCCCATTTCCGAAAATTCTTTTCAGTTACATGATCGACTGATAAATTGAATGCCTTTGAAGGATCGCGGTCGTTTCAGAAGTAAGTATTTGCGGGTAGAGCCCGACTCTAAAATGCCGACGCACGGCACGCAACTTGATTTATTGTTTCGGATTGTGATTTTAGTCACGATTCAGTTAGAGCCCGCATCGGAGGATTATTAATGGGCAAACATTTCCCGGGTCTTTCTGGAAAAGTAACCTATAAGGAACGACGACCTGGCGGTTTCCTCAGGATATGCATTGCCACCCCTGAAATCACCGGGCTGACCAGGAATGGGGGAATCGGCTCCGCCTATGGCAATCTGGCCCTCACTCTTGCCGCTACAGGTCACGAGGTCACCATACTCTACTTGCTTCCGGGCTGTGAATCTGGAATCAACGAGGGGGCAGTTGTCGATTCTTATAAAGAACAGGGGATTCAACTGCTTCGCTTGCCGGGAAAAAGTCCAGCGCCGATTATGGCTACTGAAGCTCCGTGCATATCCTACCTGGCCTATCAGTGGTTGAAGGAACGGGATTTTGACGTGATTCATTTTCCCGACTGGATGGGGCTGGGCTATTACAGCGCTCTTGCGAAACATCAGGGATTGGCCTTCCTGGACTCTACCATAGTCGTCGGCCTTCATGGTCCCACTGCCTGGGATACAGTGGGAAACCTGGAGTTCCTTGCATGTGTTGACGCTCTGGAACGTGAGTTCATGGAACGCAAAAGTGTCGCCTATGCAGATGTCCTCTTTAGCCCAACTCAGTATATGATCTCCTGGGCTGTCGATCAGGGCTGGGAACTGCCCGCGCGATCATATGTGCAACCCTATATACTGCCTGATGAATTCATTGAAGAGACCGGCCCGGAAACCGTCAAAATCAAGGAACTGGTTTTCTTTGGCAGGCTGCAAAAACGAAAGGGCCTTGTTCTATTCTGCGATGCTCTGGACCTCATTGCGAAAAATGGCGATGTCTCCCCCGTACCGGTTACATTTCTAGGAAAGCAGGCGACGTTGGAAGGGCGCAGCAGCGAGGAATACCTCAGGGACCGCGCTCACCGATGGCCTTTCCCGATTCGCATCGTAAGCGATCTTGACCGTAATGAGGCCTTGGCCTATCTCAGGGAAGGCCGAAGGCTTGCAATCATTGCCTCTCTTGTCGAAAACTTCGCTCACACCGTGCAGGAATGCCGCGGAATGGGAATTCCATTCCTGGCCAGCGCAGTGGGAGGGATTCCGGAATGCATCACCCATGAAGACTATGAGAGGGTCTGTTTCGTTCCCCGTCCAGGGAACTTGGCCGCACGGCTCGTTAGGGCCCTGGAACAGGGAGTCTCACCGGCACGGTCGGCGGTTGATCTCATATCAAACAGAAGGATATGGACTCAGTGGTATGAACCCCCGGAGAAAGACCAGTCCACCTCCGGGGTGAAGGAAACCGTGGCCGTCGATGGGCTTTTGAGCTATCCGCTGGTCAGCGTCTGCATCGCCACCTTTAACCGGCCAGGCCTGTTGGCACAGGCGTTGGAGTCCCTGCGCCGTCAGGATTACCCTAACTTTGAAGTGCTGCTCGTTGATGACGGAAGCAATGATCCTGAGGCTTTGGCCTTTCTGGACCAGCTCGAACCGGAATTTGAGATCAGAGGGTGGCGCATCATTCGGCAGGAAAACAGCTATGTTGGCGCAGCCCGCAATAACGCGGCAAGGCATGCCAGAGGAGAGTACCTGCTGTTCATGGATGATGATAACTATGCCGAACCAAATGAGATTTCTACGTTCATAAGGGCCGCCGTGCATTCCGAGGCCGACATCTTGACTTGCGCACTGAAGTTTTTCAGCGGCAGCGCTGCGCCATTGCCCCATCTTCAAGTCCCGGACGGCGTCTATTTGCCGCTGGGCGCAGCCGCAGACGTTGGAGCGGCGACAAGAAATTGCTTTGGAGATGCCAATGCGCTGGCCAAACGGTCAACTTTCGAGCGGTTGGGCGGATTCACCGAAGATTATGGTGTTGGGAGTGAGGACTACGAGTTCTTTGCTCGAGCTGTTTTACGGGGCGTCCACCTCGAGGTGGTGCCCGAAGAGCTCTTTTGGTACAGGGTCCAACAAGGGTCTGTGGCTCGAACTTCTCCCCCGGACGCCAGGGCTTTTCGCATTGCCCGCCCCTACCTCGAAGCGATGCCGCCCGATTTGCGCGGCATCGTCCGCCTCCTCCATGGCTATCAACATCTTCTCTATGATCATGGGGCTTCGATCTCCTATAAAGACCTCATTCAACAGTATGAAACAATGTGGAATTCATGGTCCTGGCGCCGCTTCAGGCGAATTCGTAATTTTATCCGGCGCTGCCGTCAGCTTCCGCCCGAGAGTAAACCCAAAATCAATTCCATTTGTGAGGCCCGGGAAGCAATCAAATCGATCAAGAAATCCGTAACATGGAACGTGACGAGGCCTTTGCGCGCACTGAGGAAATTGGTGAAGAATTATTTTCCATCCTGAAATTGTTTCTGCAGGTAAACGGAAAAACGCAGAGACAATACCTTCATCCACCGCGTCATAGTCAGCTTAGCATTACCGGGCAAAGCCGAACATCTTCCAGCTTAAGATATCTCTCCTGGAGTTGAAATCTTCGCGTCACGAAAATCTTACCATGTCCAGATCATACATTCGCGGAATCGAGGCAGGCCATAGGTTCAACCTCTGGCAAGCAAGGTGAACTTTCCTTGAGACTAAGCTGGCGGCTACTCCAAAGATTTGTCACGCACAGTAGCCCCAAAACTGGGGCTGGCTATTTAGATATTTTGGCGATCTCTCTTCGTAGTTCGCATGGAACTGAGATATAATTCGTGGACACAAGACAAAGCGCCTGGCTCGGGTGGCCTTTGAGCCGCGTCGTTGGCCATCTTCGGATTATGGAAAGAAAAATGAAACGCATACCTTTTTTAGAATTCCTCAAGAGATCTCGATGTATCCTTGGTGAGGGGGCTGTCATCGAGCGCTTGCGCCGCAACACCGACTTTGAGATCAATCCCCACATCGTCAATTCGGCGTTTATCTATGACGAAGCGAAACGTGCGGCTCTTGCGGTCATCTGCCGGCAGTACCTGGACATCGGTTTTCAGCACGGCTTGCCGCTCCTTCTTTCCACCCCAACATGGCGGGCCAGTCGGGAACGAATTGCGGCCGCCGGTTATGAAGGGTTTGATGTGAACGGCGACAATTTCAGGTTTCTTGATGCACTGCGAAACAGCTATGGGGAATATGCACAAAAGGTCGCCATCTGCGGCTTGCTGAGCTGCCGTGGGGATGCCTATAAATCGGCTGACGCCCTCGGTCCCGCTGAGGCGCGTGAGTTTCACATCTGGCAGGCCACGATGCTGGCGGAAGCGGGAGTCGACTTCCTCCTTGCCGCCACTCTACCGGCCCTAAGCGAGGCGACCGGACTTGCATTGGCCCTGGCCGCAACCGGTAAGCCGTACATTGTCAGTTTTGTTGTTCGTCCCGAGGGTACGATGCTTGACGGCACGCCCCTAAAGGACGCCGTTGCCTGTATCGATGCCACTGCCACCACAAGTCCACTGGCATACCTGGTCAATTGCACTCACGCTTCGATCTTCCGATCTGCTCTTCTGCATGAAGTCAATTCATCTCCACTTGTCAGAGAACGGGTTGTTGGTCTGCTGGCCAATACTGCAGCGCTCAGTCCTGAAGAATTGGATAACAGCGTTGGTCTGATGGAAGAAGAGCCTGAAGCTTTCGGACGATACGTTGCCAGCCTGCACGGGGAGTTCGGCATGAAGATTCTGGGGGGCTGTTGCGGAACCGACGACCGACACATCCGTTGTCTGGCAAAACAGCTTACCCAGGCTTTGGCAACCAGTTAAGATTGATCCCTTGCTGACTCAAGGTTGAAGGTTGAGGAAATGAGCAGATCTGGCGATCAAGACGGCTCTCCTCCTTGTTGAAGAATCCACAACTCAAGGTGTCCAAATCATACTGCATACAAAATAGCCTGACTCTGATCTCATGGTTTTAGCAAGATGTTGTTCGGTTCCAGTCAATAATTTGAGGACCCACGCCACAGCCACCCCCAGGTGGAACGCCGCTAAAGCGGGGATTTAAGGAAATCAGGACTTTATACTCCACTCGGCCCAGATCGAAACACCCTTGCCGGGTGCGGACTTAATGACAAATTTACCGCCCGACAGCTCCACCCGCTCCAGCATCCCTCTCAGGCCGAAGCCATGCCCTATTTTCTTTCTGGACAGCACCTTTTTGGGATTAAAGCCCTCACCGTTGTCACTGATACTCAAAACGATCAAGGAGCCGATCCTTCTCAAGGAAATTTCGACCCGGTTGGCTTGACTGTACTTCCGTATGTTGTTAAGGGCCTCCTGCAGCAGGCGGAAAATAACTGTCTTGATTTCGGCCGGGATGTCCTTCTCAGATATTTCAAATTTGATAACGGGATGAATTGACGGATTCATTTTTTGGAACTCACGGCAGAGCCATGTTATGGTTGGAAGAATTCCCAGGTCATCCAGAATCGAGGGGCGCAGATTAGCCATGATGCGCCGGGTTTCGTCGATGGCATCCTGGGCCATAGTACAAGCCTGCCTTAAACTTTCGCCGCTTTGAGCTGCATCCCGGTCCATGCACAATTCCCGCTCCAGACAGAACTTGATTGCTGCGAGCTGGGAAGATAAACCATCGTGAATTTCCTGAGCTATGAGCTTCCTCTCATGTTCTCCTGAATTCAGTAGTTCAGAGGCGAGCAATCTGAGCCGCATGCCGGCTTGGTGCAATTCCGCCGTTCTTTCCTTAACCCGCGACTCAAGATTGTCATGCGACTTTCTAAGTTCCTCCTGCATGTGTTTGCGGTCGGTGATGTCCTCGAAGGTCGTATATACCTGGTAAGGCCTGGGCTCACCCGCCTTGAACAAAGGCACGGAGTTTATGTCTAACCATCGGTAACCCTGCTCGTGTGGGTTGTAGACCCCCATCACAATATCTTTGATTTCAACTCCCGCCCTTAGTGCCTCCATAGACGGATGTTCCAAACCGGGGAAAGGGGTGCCGTCCTCCCGGATGGTATGGTACTCCACAGAAGCGGAGGTGTGCCCAGCATACTCCGCCGGGGTTTTGCCAAGAATGCTTTCGGCGGCTGAATTCATGGAAACGATCTCCCCATCAACATCTTGAAAAACGACTCCATTGGGCATTGTCTCAAACAAGAGCCGGTACTGCTCCTCTGAATGCCGTAGCGCCACCTCAGCCCACTTGCGTTCGAGTTCGCCGGCGGCGCGGCCTGCCACCAGTTGGAGCATCGACTCAGCCAAGTGGGGGTTCGGCAAGGATTGTCGCCCAATGACCGCTATGAGTCCAATCGCTTGTCCTTTGGAACCCCAAAGGATGGTTCCGACATAACTCTCGGCCTTCATCTCCTGCAACACCACATCCCCCGGAAACAAATGGCGTACTCCCTTTGGAAAGCAACAAATCTTCTTTTCCATCACCTCGCCGCAGGGAGTATCTTTCAAGGTATAGGTTACGTTATCCTCAAACTTGTCATCGAAGTAAACAGCCAAAGTCCGAGCGGACAGGCAGTCCCCCTCAAGCCGGTCGATGCAGACATAGTCCATTCCAAGGCTCTGACCCAGGTATCGCGCCAGCGATTGGAAGAAGTCCTCGCCTGAGGCTATTCGGCCACACTGTGCCAGGAACACTTGAGTGTCTTCAATCAGCTTGTGTTCGGTGATATCCCTGAAGTAAACGGATAATCCCTCGGAGGAGGGGTATGCATGGCATTCCCACCATTTATTGAGAGGGCTTGGGTAGTATTCCTCGAAATGAACGGGTTTACCGGATTCGACCGCATCATGATAACGTGGGTAAAAATCAAGATTGACCGCATCAGGGAAGAGTGCCCAAAGAACGCCGCCTACCAGGTCCTCCCGTTTCATGCCGAGCATTTCCGCTCCTGACTTGTTGAGGTAGGTGATGCGCCACTGCCGGTCAAATGCAAAGAACCCGTCCGTTATGCTCTCAAAAACCGTGTTGAGTTTTTTGTATGCCTTCTCTAATTCCTCCTCCGCAAATTTACGCATTGCAATTTCCCAGGCCACATCAGCCAGGTAGGATGCCACTCCGATGTCTTGTTGAGTGTAATCCTTGGGTTTGTTCCCGATACCAAGTATGGCGACAACCCGACCGGACCTCATGATAGGTACGGAGAGTTCCCGGATAACAGGGGGATGTCCGTCGGGCAGGCCTTTTCGGTGAGGCAATGCAGAATAATCATTGTGTATTACCGGACGCTTTTCATGAAAACAGTCCACCCACACCCCCGCCTTCTCTATTGGATAATGTGCTCCTTTTCCCTCCGCGCTGCAGAATTCCTCGAGCGTTCTCGTTGACCATGCCTGGAGTGAAAGGGTTTTCTGATCGCTTTCAACAAAATGGAGGAATCCTATGGGGCTGTTGGTAAGTTGGCCGATTTCATCCAATGTTTTCTGAAGCAACTCCTCGGAGGAATGAGATGCGGCAAATTCCAGCAGACTGAGACGGACATTGACAAGGTCCTCAGCTCGCTTGCGCTGGGTGATGTCGGTTGCTGTTGTCCTGCATAACTTCTTCCCTGTAGAATCTAGTATAAATACGGTGTCGAGAAGTGCATAAAAATCGCCACCCGATTTTGTCATCAATCTTACTTCACAGCTCTGTCGTTTCTTGCTTGTAACAACCTCATTCAAGTGAGAACGAAACTTATCCCTATCCGCCGGCACGATGAAGCCCTGAAATGGGCGTTTGATGAGGCCGCTCCTTTCAATGCCCAGCTGCACTGCCGCGGTAAGGTTGGCTTCCAATACCATCCCAGTCTCATCAAGGGTAAGATAGCCGATAGGAGCGAGCTCATAGAGGTCAACATACCTGTTCCGTGTCTCCTCAACCAGGGCATTGGCGCCCTTAAGCTCTTCATTCTGCATTTCCAGCTCGATCTGGTGCACCTGGAGCTCGTGAACCAACGCACGGGCATCTTCTTCAGGCATTGTGCAGGGCTCTCCCGTCTTTTTCCTGCTCAAGGCCTCTTCAGCCCGCCGGCGCAGGTCGCCGGGCCGTTCTTGTCGCGATTGGTCCTTGGCCATAAACCCTCACCTCCGATTATTCATCGTCCAAGTCGATCTGTAACGTCTTCTATTGCAAGGAGAATCAATGGACCTTGCTGATCATGATCCTCCGGCTCAATCTGACGGGCATTGAGGAGCATTTTCCTGTGGCCGATCTGAGGGAATTCATGTTCTACCGGATAGTCCTCGAAGAATTTGTTTTCCGAAAGAACACCCTCCAGCAGTTGTCTGAGGGCAGGGATGTCCCACTGCCGGTTGCCAAGATTGTAGAGGTGCTCGTTTTCGGTTGTTTCAGGCGTCGTCAGGAAATTACGGTAAAAGGATCGACTGGCCGAGACGACCTTCAACTGAGCATCCAGTACCAGCAACGGCGTCCGCACGGTTGCCACGATGCCTTCGGCGTACTTGTGTGCCCGCTGAATCAAGTCCCTGCTCTCCCGCAAAGACCTTTCCATCTCCTTTAAACCGCTGATATCGGTGAACGTTACCACCGCTCCGTCGATGACGTTGTCAATCGTTCGATAAGGTGAAATGCGCATGAGGTACGAGCGGTCATCTGCGGTCTGAACCTCTGCTTCCTTGAATACCAGTGTATCGAGGACGCACATGACCTCTTTGGCCAGGTCCGCGCCCTTCAGACTGGAGGCAACGTCACTGAGGGGACGTCCCACGTCTGTTGGGATAAGTCTGATGATATCGGTGGCAGGCGTCGTGAAGCGCTTGACCTGCAGATGATTGTCCAGGAAAAGTGTGGCGATATTGGTGCTGTTGAGGAGATTCTTCATGTCGCTGCTCGATCGGGACAGCTCGTCGATCTTGTGCTGCAATTCCGCGTTGACGGTCATAAGCTCTTCGTTGAGCGATTGCATCTCCTCCTTGGACGTGGTCAGCTCTTCATTGGAGCTCTGGAGCTCCTCATTGGTCGATTGCAGCTCCTCGTTGGCCGACTTGAGCTCTTCCTGCGAGGTTGTCATCTCTTCGACGGTGGATTGAAGCAGCTCCTTAGTCTGCTGAAGCTCCGTCTCCCATGCCTCAACGGTGGGGATCTCCTCACCGGCCGGACCTCTCTTTTTCCTGCGGGAGCTCTTGGCCGGAAGGGGAGTCGGCGCGTTGTCAAACACGACCAGCAGCAATCCACGCATCGCATCCGGTTCACGCAGAGGCTTTACGGTGAGATGGACGACTTGATCGTCGCCATTTGTATGAACGCGCAAATCCTTCAAGGTTACGTCCGCATCTTGCGTCAGCGCTCTTCGAATGGCGCTCCCCAAATGTTGTCTCAGCCCCTCGCGCGCCAACGCATAGATGTTGATGTTCGCTTTTCCTGCGGGCAGCTCCAGGTATTTTCCCGTTCGCCCCTGAACGTAGACAATGTCGCCCTTATCATTGATGAGCACCGCCGAAGGTGCGAAATTTTCCAGGAGAATGGTTTGAACCAGGTCTGAAACGGTCCTTTCCGGGCCTTTCTGAAATTCGGGTGGAGTTGTGATCCTATCGGCATCGGTAAAGGACAAATCCGACGGGAAATCCGTCAGGTTCGTGACGGCGGAGGCAGACTCCGTGCGCCTGAATATCTTCAACTTGTTGTCTGCAACAGAGAAGAGATCAGTGAAGCTGCCGATGGTTTCGGCTGTCCCCAGGAAAAGAATGCCGCCAAGATTCAGACAGTAATGGAATAGAGGCAGCAGCTTCTTCTGGAGCTCCGGGGTCAAATAGATCAGGAGGTTTCGGCAACTGAGGATATCCAGCTTGGTGAATGGCGGGTCCATGATGAGATTCTGAGGGGCGAAGACCACCAGTTCCCTGATTTCCTTCTTGATCCGATAGCCGCCCGACTCCTCCCTGGTGAAAAAGCGATCGAGACGCTCGGGAGATACGTGAGCGGCAATGTTAGGAAGGTACACGCCCTGGCGGGCCTTTTCGATGCCCTCTTTGTGTATGTCCGTCGCAAAAATCTGGATTTTGAAGCGGCCCTTTCGCCCTAGCCCTTCAAGGCACTCCATGAGTATGATAGCGATGGAGTAGGCTTCTTCGCCGGTGGAGCAGCCTGGAACCCAGATTCGTAAAATGCTTCCTTGTTTTTTGCCTTCGAGGATATACGCCTCCGCCTCTTTCTTGAGAGCTTCAAACGATTCGGGATCTCTGAAGAAGCTGGTGACTCCTATCAACAATTCCCTGAAGAGCAAATCGATTTCTTGCGGATTCTCCTGGAGATACCGGACGTACAGGGACATGTCGGCAATTTGATGGACAGTCATGCGCCTTTCAATACGGCGGTAAATGGTGCTCTTCTTGTAAAAGGAGAAGTCGTGACCGGCCTGAGCCCGGAGAAGAACGAATATCTTTTGCAGCATCCCGGTGGTCTTTTCCACCAAGATGTCGGCTTTACGGGGGCCGGTTGCCACCGTTCTGGCGTGCTTCATGTAGTCCATCAGTTTTGCCGGCAACTCTTCCACGGGGGCAACATAATCCACGAGCCCGGTGCCGATGGCGCTCCTGGGCATGCCGTCGGATTTGGCCGACCTGATGTCCTGCACCATCACCATGCCCAGCTTTTCCTTGATGGCGCTCACACCCAACGTCCCGTCAGAACCCATCCCGGAAAGGATGATGGCGATACTTCTTTCTTTCTGGTCTTCAGCCAGGTGCTTGAAGAAGAAATCGATCGGCAGCCGCAAGCCGCGAGAGGCAGTCGGCTCCAGCAACTGCAGGGTTCCATGCAGTATGGATAGATCCTTGTTTGGCGGAATCACGTAGACACAGTTGGGTGCGACCTTCAATCCGTCCTCCACCTGGTAGACCTTCATCTTGGTGAAGCGTTGCAAAAGCTCGGGCATCATCCCCTTATGGGTTGGGTCGAGATGAGTAACGACGACGAACGCCAACCCGCAATTGGGCGGCATTTGGGCGAAGAACTGCCCCAACGCTTCCAACCCGCCGGCCGAAGCGCCTATTCCGACGATGTAGAAGGGTTTTTTGGAATTGCGCCCATTGCTCTTGACGGGCGTCTTCTCCGTCGAAGGGCTTTGGGATGTTTCCACGTCGACATGTTCCGGTTGCGCAAGACTTTTCTTGCCTTTTTTCACGTCGGATACCTCGTCGGTTTCATATTGGAGTCATTAGAAAATTAGATATTATAACATGCCAAACGATATTGTTATGGATATAGCGCGAGTACCTACATAATTAAGCGATCACCTATGAAAAACTCAAAAAACATGGAGGCTTTTGTTGTTTATTGGTTTGAAGTTGCAGCCTTAAACCAATAGTTGTAAATACTTTTAGCCGTTTGTTCTAACTCATCAAAAGTGTTGTATTTATGTATGACCGTATTTACTCCCAGATCATAGCAGCGCCTTACGTTTTCATACGTGCCCAAAGCTGTATATATCAGGAGCGGAATCATTTTTAACTCTTCACCATCCTCGACGAGATGAACGATAATCTCCTCTTTGCACCGTTCGAAGGCCTCCTTCAACAAGAGTCGGTCGTCGGCGTCGTCATCGGCAATAACAATTATCGGCGTTCTCTTTTCCACGACAAAATCCCGCTGATTATTTCAGTATTTTCGTTAACGTAGGATAACAACGGGAACCGACAAAATGAATACCCAAAATTGAGTATCTAATGCCTATAAAAAATAAGCAATTAGGTGAGGCTTGCAAGATAGGCCTCTAAATTGGCCCTTTTCCCGCGTAAACCGAGTTTGCCCCTGATATGATTCCGATGCACGGAGATGGATTTTTCCGAACTACCCAGGGTCTCAGCGATTTCCTTGGTTGTTTTGCCATCTCTCACCAAGGCGGCCACTCGAATTTCGGTGGGGGTAAGATTCATCTGCTGAAACGTAAGCTTCCTGGCGAAAGGAGAAATGATTTCTCCCAACTGAGTCTCCAAGATATTAAGCCACGTCTTCTGATTATTTTCCAGCTTGCTCCGCTTTAGCTTTTCAAAGTATGGAAGAATCAGGTTTTTCACATTCAAAAGAACAGCTTCTTCAAATTCTTTTCTATCCTCATTCCTCTGCCTCAGAAGGGCTTTTAAGGCTGAATTGACTTCGTTTAAATTCTCGGCACTCTCGCGCAGAGCCAGTTCCATCCGCTTACGTTCAGTTATGTCGTTACCTATCCCGACCAGCCATTGCTCCCCAGCAATATCGATTCGCGATCCTGTAAAAAAGTAGGCCGTTCTGCTCCCGGCTTTTGCAGTTAGGTCTGCTTCAACATAGGTATGTCCGTTGGTAAAAACCGCAATACTCTGCACCATAGCCTCTTTGTCTTGCCCTGCAAAAAAATCCAGGAAACGCATCTTTGAAATCTCAAGAGCCGAATATCCTGACGCCTGCTCTTGACACACTATGGCGGCAGCCCTCGGCCAATCCAGATGATTCTTATCGCGGATTTCATGCCGGAATGGTCCTACGTGGTATCCATCATCGAGTACCCTTTGGGCAAATGCAAAAGTCAACGTTCCTCTCCTCGGCCTTGACAAATGATGTGCCGAAATCCTTGCCATTCCCGAATCATTGTGTAAGCAGCCGAATAAGAGTGGAAAATTTCGGTTCTGGCAAGATGTGTGAACAGTCGCTGATCCTGAGTTGGAGGTACTTTCGGCAATTTGTTACGTACAGCGGCAAGTACTATTGAATTCCACCGGCTGTGGGGGACATTGGGCGCAGGACCCATTTTAGAGGCGTCAACCGCCTAAGGCGGAGGCGCATCTCTAAGGGACGTAATAAAATGAAATGACAATGATCGCATAAACGGCGAGCAACTGCACTCCGTCAAACCAGGTGGATTTCCCGTCAGTCAGAACCTGGTTCACGACGAACACGGTAAAAATGACCACGATGACTTCCCCTCGGCTGAAGACAAGGTCCATGGGATGCGCGGCGATGGCATAACTCAGGAGGACGAGAAGTGGAGCCACAAAAACTGCTATTTGGATGCTGCTACCCAAGGCGATTCCGAGGCTCAAACTTATGCGGTTCTTTATTGCCATCAGGATCGCGGTACTGTGTTCAGCAGCATTTCCAACCACGGCCACCACGATAACCCCGACGAAAACCTGCGACATCCCCATGGCGTGTGAGGCCTGTTCAACAGTGCCTACGAGCAGTTCGCTCATCCAGGCGATCAGCGCACTAGACCCTACGAGGAGCAAGACCGATTTCCCAATGCTCCAGGGCTTCTCGATGTGAAGGTCTTCACCAGGACCTGTAGTTGCTTCTTTAGTGCCAAACAGCATGGTATGTGTTCCCAAGGAAAAGACCAGAGACAGGAAATAGAGTAGAAGGAGTATCAAGGCGAAGGCTAGGCTCAAAACATCCTCTAACTCCTGAGTGATGCGGCCGACCCCCTCAGCATAAAAGACGGTGGGCACAACGAGAGCAATTGCCGCAATGCTGAGGGTGGTCGTCTGAGATGATGTCCCGACGGGATTGAACTCTTGCACCTTGTGGCGAATACCGCCCGCGAGGAACGAAGCACCTAGTACGAGCAGCAGGTTGCCAATGATAGATCCTATAAGGGAGGCCTTGACAACTTCGATCTTCCCGGCTTGGAGTGCTACAATCGCGATGATGAGTTCGGCTGCATTGCCGAATGTTGCATTAAGAAAACCCCCAAGCCCTTCGCCCACCCGTGAGGCTATGTGCTCGGTTGCACGCCCGAGAATGGCGGCCAATGGAACGATCGCCAGGCAGGCAGAGATGAAGATGAATCCGTGCGATTCAGGCCGAGCGTGTTCAGTCCATACCGCCCCAGGCAAAAACACAAGAAGCCAATAGATAGATGTTTTGAACAATTTTAGCACAACAGTCCTCATCTCCTCTAAAGGTCTTTTATCGCCGTTAGAAACAATACAACCTATTAATGTGAAGCCGGTTAAAAGTGAATATACCCTAACAGATATTTCAATCAAAAACCGCAAGAGAAAGTGCCGCTTCGACTAATTTGGCCAATTTCGGGACGCACCTCCATCTGGGTGACATCTCTCAAACTCGCGCATGTTACCGTAACAAATAGCATGTTACTTCCGGTTTTCGTCTTGCTCTGAGATGCTGGCAGAAAGAGGTTGTCCGTCTAAACCGTAGACGAGATTTTTCGCAAGCAAAGTCCGTCCCGATTGCCTGGATAAAAAACAGAGGTCCGTGGGAAGCGAATCGATTTCACTGGGATCTCATGAACAGCCGTCTCCTCATCGCCATTGTTCTTGCCGGCATTCAGAAGGAGAAGCGAGGATATCATCCCTGACCGGGAGATTGCTGATTACGATCGGTCATCCAAATCACACGAACTGAGAAACAAATAAGCGGAGGAGAGCGAAAATGAGCACTTTAGTGGCGAGGTAATCAGTAAGAAGTTATTCCCTCCAGTCGCCAGAATTGTCCGTGATGTCATCCAGCGCCGCTGGGAATGTGAGTAATTGCGCGGCCACGGCAAAGGGGGGCCATGGGATTCCGTCAATTGTATACAACTCTTTACAGACTGCCATGAGAAGTGTCCACTTGGGAAACGGAACAAGACAATTGGCACCTCGCTGGAAGTTCCATCCAACTCCGGCTCGACGGTTTTTCCGAGACCAGCCTTATCGGGGGACTGGCGTGCCCTTTAGAGGGGGAACGGTAAGAAGCTGCAGCAGCCTTAAGCACCTCATGTAGGCATTGTAATGGGAGAAATCGAAGAATCAGGATGTCTGCAGCTTAAAGCATTTGAACTCGTGGGCAAATTGCGAATGAAGATTGCGGATGAATTAATAAGAAAGGAGACCCAAAATGAACAGGAAGAATTTGATTTTGGCGGCCATTTTTGTAGTTGGATTTTTCTTCTTTATGAATGTCGAAAGCCAGGTCAAAGCGGCGGATCAGTGGTTTGTCCTTGGCCAGAAAACGATCAAGTCTGCTGATCAGGGCGTGGACATAAAAAGTGAAGGAGGTTTTCTCAACAAGAATGTGAAGCAAGTCAAGCTGTCTGTTGAGGGAGCTGATGTACAGATCACAAAACTCGTCCTTCGCTACAACAATCGCCCGGACCAAGAAGTAAATAACATCGGTATCCTGAAGTCAGGAGGGCAGTCAACTCCTATGGATGCTCCGGGACGCAAGGCAAGACTGGAGTCTGTTACCGTCACGTACAAAATTGTTGGCGATGCACAATCTGCAGCGCTCAAGGTCTGGGGGTACGACTAATGTAATCGGGTGCTGAGCCTGAGTGAGAATCGCTTTCAAACTCGAACATACACATGCCGCTCCATCTTTACTCAGGCGCGGGTGGCCCGTGCTTCGCGATTTGCCCGTTCACAGAACACATGATCGTCTGACGAAGCCTGAAATTGTCAAAACCAGTGTCATTGACCTATCACTTGCATCTTCGATTGCGAAACTGTATTGTTTTGGTGGCTTGCGGAGTGCAGCGGAGGTTTTTCAGGCAAAAATCCGCTTCCAGCACGCAGTTTGGATGCCGAGCGCAGAAGTTCATGCATTATTCCGGATTTAGAGCGTACTCTATAAGAGGTATAAATTGTAATGAAAATTGCACTTGTTACACCCATGAACAGTTCCGATAACGGTAAGAGTCTTTATGACTGGAAATTCTATTCCAAGTTTCTGTTCTCCAGGAAATACTTCTTATATCAACTGGCTATCCCCACCCTGGCCTCTTTGACCCCTCCACAGCATGAGATTAGGGTATTTGACGAAAATATAGAAGACATTGATTATTCATGGAAGCCTGATCTTGTAGGCATCACAGTCAGGACCATGTTTGCCGATAGGGCTTATGCGATTTCGGAAGAGTTTCGCAAAAGTGGAGTCAAGACTGTTCTGGGCGGTATTCACCCGTCTATGTGTCCGGAAGAAGCACAGTTGCACTGTGACAGCGTAGTGATCGGAGAGGCTGATAATGTGTGGGCGACTCTCCTTGAGGATGCCGAAAGTGGCTATCTGAAAGGTCGCTATCAAGCTGACATGCTTGCCGATCTGCAATCTTCTCCTGCCATAACCAGAGCATCCCTTTCGAGAAAAAGATATCTGCAGGATATTGTACAGACCACAAAGGGGTGCCCTTTCCATTGTGAATTCTGCTCTGTGTACGCATTTGACGGGCAGAAGATCAGGCATAAGACCATAGATCAAGTCATAGCCGAGATCCTGGATGTCTGCAACTCCGTTTCCCACTACAAAAAGAAGAATGTCATATTTTTTGCCGACGACAATATCATTGCCGATAAAAAATACGCCAGGGAGCTATTCCTCTCCCTCAAGCCGCACAATATCAACTGGTCGTGCCAAGCCTCCATCAACATCTCCCAGGAGGATGAACTCCTGAGTCTTATGCGCGACAGCGGGTGCGGGGCTATTTTTGTCGGATTTGAATCGATATCAAAGAAAAACCTTGAGACCATGCACAAACCGGTAAATCAGCGCTATGATTATGCCAAGGCAATACAAAAGATACAGTCATACAAGATTCTGGTTCTAAGTTCTTTTATCGTAGGTTATGATTACGATTCTGAATCGACCTTCGATGAATTAAAACGGTTCATTCAAGAAACCAATCTCCTGATGCCACTCATCAATATCCTCACGCCTTTCCCTGGAACCGAGCTTTTCAAACGCCTTGAAAAGGAAGGGAAGATCCTTCATAAGGACTGGAGCAAATACGACACCAAACATGTCGTCTTCAAGCATCCCAGGTTGTCTCAAAAGGAACTGACAGACGGTTACAATAGTACTGTGAAATCAGTCTATTCATTCGATGCTGTTTGGAAGAAATTGAATTATTACTGGGATATGGATTTCTGGAAACGTTCCAATGAGCTTGATCCGGTGAAATTTTTTTACCGTCTTATCTTTGCACTTCGACTATTTACCATGCTTTTTTCTCGCAACAAGGACCGTTCCCGGTTTATCTTGAAGATATTGACCAAGGTGTTCAGCAAACGGGTAAGGATATCGACCATCCTGACCATGATGGCTTACAATGATTTTGCGTGCAGCTTGCAGAGCGGGACCGGTCAAACATATTCTTTGCATGAATCGACGGCAGCGAGAACCCCGATGATTTCTCTGAGAGCTTCAAGCTCGCACTGCAAACAAAAGGTCTCCGAAGGCTAAGGTTTAATAACCCCAAAAACCCGACCGTTATTCCAACTGCAGAGAATGGACGGTCCCCCGGAGAGCGTAGAGTCAATAACGCACCTTGCATTTTATTCGGGGTGGCCTAAGGCGTCTGCGATCATGCCGGTTGAGGGCGTGTTCAAAGAGCATCGGTGAGATCGCGTGGGAATAGCGACCCAACAAGGGCGCGCCAGTCGCTATCCCAGCCGCTACTTAGCGTCGTAAGGGCCACAGCTGAGCTCGGACGTTATCAGTCGTGCTATCTTTCGTTGTATACGAGGGGCTCCAGCGAAAGTTCAGATAGCTCTCCTCTGTACGTAACAAAATAGATTTTTGACTCCGGAATAATCTGGGGCATTATCTGCCTGTTATTTCTGGTGAAAAACAGAAAGGAGGCAGAAAATGGCCCCGGAACTTTTTTCAGAAGAGATAAAACCGCGTCAATTTCAGCCCGCCCCTTCGAAGATCAATTTTCAATTTCGAAGGACCGTCCGGAACCCTGCCAGGCAAGTTTTCGAGAAGCTCTCGCTTAAGCTCAAAGGGCAAGAGCTGCCTGGCATTGAGTTCGCCGAAAAATACCTTTCTCATCTTTACGGTCGGAACAGGCGTACCGGCACCCTGGAACACAACTACATATCGATAAGGTTTTTTCTGGAGTTTCTAAGAACAGAAGGGGGCACCTGTATAGAGGCGGTAAGCAGGAAAGACATCCTGGCGTTCGTTGAACACGAGCAAGACCGGGGAATGAAGCCTGTTTCTGTTCATGGGCGGCTTAGTTCTGTGAAGGCTTTCCTCCGGTATTTAATCGAAGATGGTGTGGTTCGCTACGAGGTTTTATCAAAGAGCATTTCTGTGAAGGTCCCCGACGCCCTACCAAGGGCAATTGCTCCAGAGGATGTGAAGACGCTCCTATCAGTAATTCACGGCATCAGAAGCATCAGAAACCGGGCCATGATACTCATGCTCCTCAGAACGGGAATGAGAATAGGAGAGCTTCTTGCCCTCAGGATGGAGGACATCGACCTCAAAGAGCAGAAAGTGTTCATCTATGAGGCGAGAAAGACTGGAGTGGGGAGGGTTGTATACTTCAGTGCCGATGCGAAAGAAGCACTGGTCGCATGGCTTAAAAAGAAGGATCCACGGGAAGACGTGCTTTTTTACGGAACAGCCCATGAGTGTCTGACCTACGCCGGTGCACGGGCCATGTTCGTCGAATACTTGGAAAAAGCCGGACTTCTTCACAAGGGGTACACTCTGCATTGTCTGCGACACACGTTTGCAAGCGAACTCTTGAATGCCGGCATGAGGCTCGAGTGTTTGCAGCCGCTCCTTGGGCATACAAGCGTTGAGGTCACAAGGAGATATGCCAGGCTGACGGATAAGACCAGGGAAGAGGAATACTTCAGGGCAATGGCTTTGATCGAAAAGGGGGAAATCCATGGGAATTACCGATTCGATCATAGGCTTTAGGCAGTCGCTGAAAAGGAAGAACTACTCCCGATGCACGATCAGGGACTACATGAGCACGATAAAGCAGTTTGTCATCTGGGTCGATTGTCCCATTGAAAAGGTTGACCGGAGGAAAATCCTCTCGTTTATCGACAGTCTGCTCGACAGTCGGCTGCATCCAAAGACGATTAACTGTTATCTCGACAGCATCAGGACCTTCTACAAATACCTGAAGGAAGAAGAGGATATCGAGATTGAAAATCCGGTAAAAAGCGGCTATTTGCTCCGCCTGCCAAAGCCGCTGCCTCGGTTTCTCCAGGACGAGGAGGTCGGAAAACTCTTCAAGGTCATAGAGAATGTAAGGGATAGGGCCATCTTCTACCTAATGCTTCGGTGCGGACTTCGAGTGGAAGAAACGGCCGAGCTCATGCTCGATGATCTCGATCTTCGCCGAGGCACGATCATCGTAAAAAGCGGCAAAGGCGCAAAGGGTAGAATGGTCTACATGAGCACCGACGCGCACAGCGCCATCAAGGAGCACCTTCGTGTAAGGCAGGCTGGCAGGATAAAGGCCCTGTTTCTTGTAGACAAGGGGGCACTCAAAGGCAAGCCGATCTCAGTTCGTGGCATCCAAAAAAGGCTGGAACTATACGCCAGGAAATCAGGCTTGAGAGTCTCCTGTCATGAACTCCGGCATACCATGGCGACGCAACTGCTCAATGCCGGCGCCGATCTAACGGTTATACAGGACCTTCTCGGACACAGCCGGGTTGCCACAACCCAGAGGTACTGCAGGGTCTCGAATCTGAAAGTGCAGAATGACTATTACAAGGCGATGGATATGGTGGTGAAAAGGACTTCTCCTGTCCACACAGAACCGGCTCCCGGGTAGTCCATAGCCGACTTCACGTTCGGGTTTATCGCTTTGGGGAACTCAAGAGGGGCAGGATAAAAGAAGGGCAAAGCCAAAAGGCCTGCCCCTCCCAATCTCGACGCTCCGCGGGGCGGCTCGGGTCGCTCCCCAGCGTTGCCCTATCCTCCGAGCGGGCGATGGACATTTTAGCATGGAAATCTTAAATCAGATAAAACCGGACTAGTACCATGTAACATTTACAATTTCGGATAAAGATGCTTCAGCTTTATGCGTGCATCGGTAGTAGAAAATCGCCATTGGATCTTGGATCGCCGATTGTTCCTGTCGTTTTCCCATGCGGTGATA